>CAZIMY010000043.1:0-19030 GCA_964540315.1 uncultured Wenzhouxiangella sp. | reverse complement strand
GCACTTGACCTTGACCGGCGGCTTCGCGACGTTGAAATCGGGCCCGAGGGCGCGATTTACCTGCTGACGGATGAACCCGATGGCGCACTCTTGCGAGTGACCGCAAACGCCGATTTATCAGGCGCGTCACAGAACCAGCTGCCTCGATGATCATCCGCGCCCGCGTTGCCCGCCTGCTGGTCTGGATGCTCGCCCTGGTTCCGTTGGTCTTTTTCCTGGCCGGGCTGAAGACCAGCGATCTCAACAGTGTGCCGGCCATTCTCAACGTACTCGGGCGCCTTAGCGGCGTGCTGGGACTGGCGTTTCTGCTGCTGTCTGCGGCGTTGAGCGCCCGCGTGCCTGGCTTCGACCTGCCATTCGGGGGTCTGACCCGGCTATGGAACACCCATCACTTGCTTGGGGCCTCAGCCCTGCTGATGCTGCTGATTCATCCGCTGCTGCTGGCCTTTGCCGCTGAAGGTTTGAGCGAAGGTCTCGCCTATGCGACCTTGTTCCCTGCGGTCTCAGATCTTGGCACCTGGGCTGGTTGGCTCTCCTTGCTGTTAATGATGATTTTTCTCGCGCCGAGCTTCAGCTTTTTCGGCCCACCCGACTATGGGCGCTGGAAGCGCATTCACGATCTGGCGCCATTCGCCGTCATTTTTGCTTTGATCCACACTTTCATGCTCAGCCGCACAATGCCCGCCCACCTGGACATCGTTGTCTGGACGGCTTTTGCCCTCCTGGCCGTCGGCGCTGTCCTGTGGCGATTCGTGTTTTCACGTCGCATCGGCCGGCTTCCCTACACGGTGAGTCGTATCGAGCGCCCCGCCAATAACGTGGTCGAGTTAAGCCTGGAACCCAAACGCCGTTCGCTTCGCTATCGGGCGGGCAATTTTGTCTACCTAACGCCGTTTGACCATGAACTCAAAGCCGGCTGTGGTGAAGAACATCCCTACACCTTGTCGTCCTCGCCCAGAGAGGATCACCTTCGCATCGCCGTCAAAGACCTGGGCAATGCCAGTCGCGCAATCCAGTCGATCGCCATTGGCAGCAAGGTGACTGTTGAGGGCCCCTACGGTCGTTTCTTCAAAAACCCCGATGAAGTACCAGGCCCTGAACTCTGGATATCAGGCGGAATTGGCGTCACCCCCTTTCTAGCCCGCATGCGCCATCTCGCGGGTCTCAAAGAGGGTGGAGACATCCGCTTTATTTATTGCGTTCAGGACGAAGCACGCGCCCTGTACCTGGAGGAGTTGCAAAAGCTGGCCGCTGCGATTCACGGATTTACCCTGACGCTTCACTTTTTCTATCGCCAGGGGCCGCTCAGCACCACGTTCCTGCGCGAGCATTGCGGCGATATCGAAAGCCGGGAGGTTTACATCTGCGGCCCACAACCTTTGAACCGACTGGCGCAAACTCATCTCAGATCCATGGGTGTGCCCATTTCAAGCATCCACTCCGAAGTCTTTGAGCTACTGTGAAAAAGCTTGTCTACTCTGTTTTTGTTGCCTTCTGGGCGGGCGTCGCAACAATTGTGGTGTTGGAACTGTTAAGACCGGAAAACGTCTTCGATGGAAACACCATCGATTCGGCTGAATTCAGCATCCCGGAGGTGGCCGAGCACGACACCTTTGACGACTGCTGGATGGTCATTGAAGGCAAAGTCTACGATTTCAGTGACTATATCGATCAGCACCCTGCCCCGCCCGCAGTTATGGGCTCTTGGTGCGGAACCGATGCGACCGAAGGCATGCGAACCAAGGGCGTAGGTCGCAATCACAGCTCTGCGGCCTGGGCGTTGATGGATCAGTACCGTATCGGCCGGCTAGATCAAACGGAATAAAACCAGCACAACGGCAGATTCAGGTGACCTCGATGGCAGCCCGCTCCAACGGCATGGTCATGCAGCGGCAACCGCCACCCCCGCGACTGAGCTCGGCGCCATCGATGGTGACCACGACGCTTTCGTCTGCCGAGAGCGTTCGCTTGCCCTCGATCAACTCGCCGGCGTGAGCGACGTTGAAGTTCGCGCGGGACAGCGCGTCAAGCGTGCGCTCGTTATGCGCATAGCCGAGGACCCTGCCCGGACCGAATGCAAAGAAGTTTGCGCCGCTGGCCCATTGCTCACGCTGTTGCTCGAACTCATCTTCACCACCGCAGCTGATCGGTCGAAGGTCGACACCTAGCGCTCTGAGCGCCGGCAGCACCCCGTCGTATTCCTGGATTTCTGCGCGCTCCGGATCATCGAATCGACAGTGGAAAGCCCGCGAACGGTGCTGACCGGTGATCAATGGGGGAAAGACCACGCATTTGTCGCGATCCACCATGGTAAAGATCATGTCGAGATGAATCGTCGCACGGGTTTTGGGAATTTCGACAACGATGAAATTGCGCACCGGCCCCTTGGCGACAATCGAGCGCATAAGTTGATCAATGCCGGCCACCGACGTCCTTTCGCTATAGCCAATCACGACCAAATCGCGACGGATCACCAGCAAATCCCCACCCTCGATCGTGATTTCAGAGTCGCGCGGATCGGTACCGTCGAAATAAAAACCATCGCTGCGGATCTGCGGATGATGATTGAAAATCGATTTCAGGAGCAGTGCTTCTGCAACGCGCGCTTTGTAGGCCATGGAGCCAATGATGATCCTGTCGTTCAGACACATCGTGGCATCACGCGTAAAGAAGGTGTTGGGCAGGGGCGGAATTGCATACCGCGACGGGTCGAGATACTTCTCCAGGCTGACGGCTCGCTTAGGCGTCCCTTCAATCAGGGCCGATGCGAGCCGCGTGGAGTCGTATTCGATCAACTCGTCGATCAGTTCCGGACAACGGTATAGGCGGCACAAATCATTGACCAGCCCACCCCGAACCTGGTCGATCTCAAGCACCTCGGTCAGCAGATCCTTTACTTCCAGGACGCGACAGAACTGCTCGAGGACACCGGTCAACTGGCGATGCTCCGCTAGTGCCAGGCGCAGGCTCAGAATATCGTCGTATAGGACCTCAGAAGCCGTATCCGGCGTCATGTTCTCCATCTCGCGCCCCGGCGTATGGACCACCACCGTTTCAAGCGAACCGATCTCGGAGTCAAGGCCGATTTGAATAGTCATACGCTGGAAGTCCTGCCTACTAGGAAGCGTTTGGTGCCCGGAGCCGGACTCGAACCGGCACGGAGTTTCCTCCGAGGGATTTTAAGTCCCTTGCGTCTACCAATTTCGCCATCCGGGCGATTCAACAAACCAATGATAGTCGACTGACGGCCCTTTCCAGGGCTGAAAAACACTTGTAGCGATCTATCTTCGGTGGTTTGGCTTAGACCGCCAGCTGCGGCGGGTTCCAGGCCAGACGTCTAAACGGGCTGGCTCCTGACCTCAACAACAGTCCATTGGAAGCCGCGAGCAATCTGTATCGCCGCATCTCGAAAAAAGGTTGAGTAAAGCGACAAAAGCTGGAGGCTAGGCCCGGAATCGAACCGAGGTAAACGGCTTTGCAGGCCGCTGCATAACCACTCTGCCACCTAGCCGGAGGCGTTGGGAAACTAACCGAAGCAGTATACCCGATCAGGCCGAAAACGACAGAACCCCGACGACTGCCGGGGCTCTGTAATTGAAAAAATCTGGAGCGGGAAACGAGACTCGAACTCGCGACCCCAACCTTGGCAAGGTTGTGCTCTACCAACTGAGCTATTCCCGCGTCAGAACCGAGCATTGTAGGGACTTCACCGCCCCTGTCAAGTAGCAGCGCACTTTTTGCCACCACCGCCATTTCAGTCTCGGCGAAAGGGTTTGCGATCGGCGACAATGGACGCGCAGTTCTTGATGGAAAACCCACGTCCTTGACCAACTCCTCTGCACCGATCGATCAAACCGCCGGGCCGGCCATCTCGATTGTAGTTCCGACCCTGAACGAAGCGGACAACATTGATCATCTGCTCGCGGGCATAAACGCTGCAATGACCGGCAGAGGGTCTTTCGAGGTCGTGATTGTCGATGATGCCTCTGAAGATGGCACTCCTGAGCGCGCCCGGGCCTGGGGTGAACGCATGGCAGTGCGGGTGATCGAGCGCACGGCGCCCCCCGATCTGTCGGGTTCAGTGCTCGATGGCGCTCAAGCCGCGCGGGCGCAGTGGATCGTCGTCATGGATGCCGACGGCTCCCATCCGCCCGACCGCATACCCGCGCTGGTCTCTCCACTTTTGGCTGGCACCCACGACCTCACCGTTGGCTCCAGGCATGCCGAGGGCGGACGAACCCGCGGTTGGCCGTGGCAGCGTCATCTCACTTCTGGTGTCGCCACCCTACTCGCCTGGCCGTTCACTGAGGTTCGTGACCCGATGGCCGGTTTTTTCGCAACCTCCCGCGAACGACTGCTGGGCCTTCAGACCCAGACGGCCGGATACAAGATTCTGCTCGAGCTACTGGTTCAGGGCGGCGACCAGATCAGAACAAAAGAAGTGCCCATCACGTTCGTAGACCGGCAACATGGCCAGTCCAAATTGGGCCTGAACCAGCAGCTGACCTACCTGAAACGACTCGCCTGGCTGGCCGGTGGAAGAATCTCTCTCGGCAGCGCTTCAAAATTCGGCCTGGTGGGAGTTGCCGGGATGTTGGTCGACCTGTTGCTGTTTCAGTGGCTGATTGGCCGCGACTCAGGGCTTGGCACAGCCCACGTCGCGAGTTTCGTGCTGGCAACGCTGGTCAATTTTTTCCTCAACTATGGATGGACTTTTCGCGGTGCGTCCCAGACCGCCATGTCGATGGCCCAGCGCTATACGCGCTTTTTCGTCGTTGCCTTGATGGCCCTGATGATCCGTGGCGGCGTCCTGGTGCTGCTTGTCGATGTGCTTGGTTTTGCCCCCTTGATGGCGATCGTGCCGGCTATCGTGGTCACAGCCGGGGTCAATTACCTCGGTTCAGCTTTCTACGTTTTTGCCTCAACTGCCTCGGGCGTCATACCCAGAGTCCGCTGGCACCTGGCTGCCCTGGGTTTGCTGGCTTACATGCTGGTCCTGCGGGTGCTCTACATGGGGCAGATCGACCTGATCCCGGATGAAATGTATTACTGGGTCTATGCTCAGAGGCTGGCGCTGTCGTATCTCGATCATCCGCCTCTGACCGGCTGGATCATCGCGCTTGCCACCCAGATTGGGGGCGATACGGTTTTTGGCGTTCGCTTGTTCTTACTGCCACTCACCCTGCTGGCTGCGTGGTATTTCTATCTTTATGGGGCCACCATGGGCGGCAAGACCACGGGCCTATTGTGTCTGCTGGCGTTTACGGTCCTGCCCTTTTTTGCCGTCAGCGGCATCCTCATGACGCCGGATGCGCCCATGATCGCCGCCTGGGCCGCCGCGCTTTACTACTTCAAGCGCGCGCTGATCGACAATCAGAGAAACGCTTTCCTGGGCCTGGGACTGGCTATGGGCATCGGCTTGCTCGCCAAGTACACGATCGTCTTACTGGCACTGGCGGCATTGATCTTCATGTTGATCGACCGGCAAGCGCGTCGCTGGTTTTTTAAGCCCGAGCCCTATCTTGCGGCCCTGTTGGCAACGTTCATCTTCTCACCGGTTCTCATCTGGAACTGGCAGAACGACTGGGCATCCTTCGTATTTCAAAGTACGCGGCGGCTCGCCGAAAACCCGGATTTCGCCAGCCATCTCGTCGTGATCTACGCGATCGCTCTGCTCTCCCCGGTTGTCGCCATGGCGGGATTCTTATGCTTTGGCAAAATCAGCAGCACGATCCAGCCGGAGACGCGCAAACGTCGGTTCATGCTGATCATGACGGCCGTACCCCTGACCGTTTTCGCGCTGTACGGGGCCTTCTCCGTGGTCAAGTTTCACTGGACTCTCCCCCCCTGGATCGCCATGCTGCCGCTGATCATGAGCGCGTTGGCGTGGTCCATCTGGCCCGAACGCAAGCCGGTCAGCCGCCTGCATGATCGACTCATTCGTGCTTGGCCACCGTCTGTCGTGGTGCTTGTACTCGTTTACGGGCTGCTGTTGCATTATCTGACCTTGGGTCTTCCGGGGCTGAAGACCACCGACTTCGGCAGCGGCTATCTCGGATGGCCGGAAATCGCTGTCGAATTGAACAAACTTGAGGAGGAAGTGGCCGACGCAACCGGCAAAACCCCGATTCTGGCGGCAACCAGCAAGTGGGGAGGCGCTGCTGGCGTTGCGTTTCATCATCCTGAAAATCGTTTTGAGCAGATCACCGGACAGAACCTCATCGGCATGAGTGGTTCGATGTGGGAGTTCTGGTTTGACCCCGACACCGACTCCAGCCGACCTGTGATCCTTTACAATAATCGGTCTCGACTCATCGACGAAGCCTGGCTGGAAAGAGCTGTCATAAACTTGGGCCCCCTTCAGCAACGCCCCATCTATCGGGACGGCAGCCAAATCCAGACTTTGTATTACCGAATCGCTGAAGGCTTCCGGCCTGAACAAGTGCGTTATCCGGATCGAATTCCCGAATAAGGCACTACACACACCCTTTTCTGGCACAATAACGCGGCCTTAACGAACCGCAGGAAACTTCATGGCCAAAGACGAACAAATTGAAATGGAAGGCAAGGTACTCGATACCCTGCCCAACACAATGTTTCGAGTAGAACTCGATAACGGGCACGTCATTACCGCCCACATCTCTGGGCGCATGCGCAAGCATTACATCAGAATTCTGACCGGCGATCGGGTCAAAGTCGAAATGACACCCTACGACCTCAGCAAGGGTCGCATCACTTACCGCATGAAGTAAGTTCCAGCGAACAAGGCAGCACCATGGCGGTGCCGCCTCAGATAATTCTCTATCAGCCGTCTTCTTCTGCAGCTTCTTCCGGTCGAGTTTCGGAGACTTGCACGTCTAGCTCCAGACCGCCTCCCTCTGGCTTCAGACTGACAGAGACCTCACCGCCCAATTCGGAAAGCTTGCCAAACAGCAGCTCATCGGCCAACGGCCGCTTGATGTGGTCCTGGATAACACGCTTCATCGGACGGGCACCCATTTTGTCGTCGAAGCCGTGCTCGGCCAGCCACTCGCGAGCCGGCCCGCTGACTTCCAGCCCCACACCCTTATCGGCAAGCTGATTTTCCAGATCCATCAGGAATTTGTCGACCACCTTGAGGATAACGTCCAGCTGCAGGGAACGGAACTGGATGACTGCATCCAGACGGTTTCTGAACTCTGGCGTGAACTGTCGGCGAATGGCTTCCATACCGTCCGAGCTGTGATCAGATTGGGTAAATCCAATGCCTCGGCGGTTAACCAGTGCCGCACCGGCATTGGTTGTCATTACAAGGATCACGTTGCGGAAATCTGCCGCACGACCGTTGGCATCGGTCAGCTTGCCATGGTCCATGATCTGAAGCAGCAGGTTGTAGACGTCCGGATGCGCCTTTTCGATCTCATCGAGCAGCAAGACGGCGTGCGGGGTCTGAGTAACGGCTTCAGTCAGAAGCCCGCCGCGATCAAAGCCTACGTAGCCCGGAGGGGCTCCGACCAGGCGAGAGACGGTGTGGGCTTCCATGTACTCCGACATGTCGAAGCGGATCAGCTCAATCCCCATGGTCAAGGCCAGCTGACGGGTCACTTCGGTCTTTCCGACCCCGGTGGGTCCAGCAAACAGGAAGCTGCCGATCGGCCTGTCGGAATCACCGAGACCGGACCTGGACATCTTGATGGCCGCCGATAGGGTCGTAATCGCCTCATCCTGCCCGAACACGACCATTTTCAGATCCCGCTCAAGCGTCTTCAAGGCATCCCGGTCAGATCGCGAAACCTGACGAGGCGGGATTCGGGCCATTCTCGCTATAACATCTTCGATCGCCTCGACAGTAATGGTTTCAGCGCGTTCTTCGACGGGTTTGAGGCGCTCCCGTGCGCCGGCCTCGTCAATCACGTCGATGGCCTTGTCAGGAAGATGACGGTCATTGATATGGCGTGCCGACAGCCGCGCAGCCGCGTCGAGCGCGTCCACGGCGTAAGTCACGCCATGATGCTCTTCAAAGCGGTGCTTTAGACCGTTCAGGATCTCGACCGTCTCTCCAATGGAGGGCTCAACGATATCCACTTTCTGGAACCGGCGCGCCAATGCACGATCTTTCTCAAACACGCCTCGATACTCTTCAAAGGTGGTCGATCCGATGCAGCGAAGTTCGCCGTTGGCCAGAACCGGTTTGATCAGGTTGGATGCATCCATAACCCCACCGGATGCAGCACCGGCGCCAATAATGGTATGAATTTCATCGATAAAAAGAACCGATTTCGGGCGTTCTTTCAGTTCGGCGAGCACCGCTTTCAGTCGCTTCTCGAAATCGCCACGGTACTTGGTGCCAGCCAGCAGCGAACCCAGATCCAGCGCCCAGATTTCGGCGTCGAGCAGGATTTCCGGAACCTCACCCTCAACGATTCGGCGCGCCAACCCCTCAGCCAGGGCTGTCTTGCCAACGCCTGATTCACCAACATACAGTGGGTTGTTCTTGCGCCGCCGGCACAGAATTTGGATGGTCCGTTCCACTTCCATGGCGCGGCCGATCAGAGGATCTATGCGATCCGCTCGCGCACGTTCGTTAAGGTCGGTTGCATAAGCGGCCAACGCGGATTTTTCGCTTTCCTCGCCCCTTCCCGGCTGTCCATCGGTCTCTGAGGAGGCATCTTCCGGAGCACCGTCTGCCTCTCCTTTGGAAATCCCGTGGGAGATGTAGTTCACAACGTCCAGACGCGCTAGATTCTGCTTGCCCATCAGGTAAACCGCGTGCGAATCCTTTTCGCCGAAAATCGCAACCAGCACGTTGGCGCCCAAGACTTCTTTCCGCTCGGCCGACTGGACGTGATACAACGCCCGCTGCAACACTCTTTGGAAGCCCACCGTCGGCTGGGTATCGCGCTGATCGCCGGCTGAAAGCACCGGGATTGTCTCTTCGAGCACCTGGTCAAGCTCGTAGCCAAGGCCACGGATATCAACCCCGCAGGCGTCGAAAACGTCGCGCGCCGACGGGTTATCCAGCAGCGATAGCAGAAGGTGCTCAACCGTCAGGAATTCGTGTCGCTTGCTACGGGCCGTGTTGTAGGCCTGGGAGATGGAAAGTTCTAGATCCTTGCTGAACATGTGGGCTGCGCCTCTAGAGTCGGATCGGTTAGGTTCAGATCGGTGGAAACTTCAGGATTCGGACTCCTCCAGCGTACACTGGAGCGGATGTTCGTGTTCACGCGCGCATTCATTGACCAAAATGACCTTGGTCTCCGCAATTTCGTAGGTGTAGACGCCCGCAACACCTCTGCCGCGGGTGTGCACGTGCAGCATGATGCTTGTCGCTTTGTCGTGGGACAAACCAAAAAATTGCTTCAACACCTGGATCACAAACTCCATGGGCGTGTAGTCATCATTGAGAATGACGACTTTATAAAGCGGTGGTTTGCTTAGCTTGGGCCGAGCTTCCTCCAGCGCTAAGCCGGAGCCCTCGGAACCTGAATCTGGATTGTCTTTTTCAGTCATGAACTGCCGCAGCAGGGTGGCCAAATCTGACAACCATACTGCGGCAGGTCGAGTGAATTTTCAAGCAAGCTCAGCCTTCGTCGAACTGCTCTTCTTCGGTTGATCCTGACAGGGCGCTCAGCGAAGACTGTCCAGAGCTGATCGCCTGAGTCAACTGATCGAAATAACCGGTTCCAACTTCGCGCTGGTGGCGGGTTGCGGTATAGCCCTGCGGCTCAGCCGCGAACTCGGCCTCCTGCAGCTCTACATAGGCCTCCATCTGGCGGGCCTTGTAGCCGCGCGCCAGCTGGAACATCGAGTGATTGAGGGCGTGGAAACCCGCAAGTGTAATGAACTGGAACTTGTAGCCCATGGCACCAAGCTCGCGCTGGAATCGAGCGATATCAGTCTCAGACAGATTCTTCTTCCAGTTAAAGCTCGGCGAGCAGTTGTACGCCAGCATTTGATCGGGGTATTCCTTCTTGATGGCCTCGGCAAAGGTTTTGGCCTGCTCGATGCTGGGCGTCGAGGTTTCGCACCAGACCAGATCCGCATAGGGCGCGTAGGCCAGGCCTCGGGAAATCGCCTGCCCGATGCCGTGGTTGACCCGATGGAAGCCTTCAACGGTGCGGTCTTCGGTCAGGAACTCATGGTCACGCGGATCAATGTCGGATGTCAGCAGGTTGGCACCCATGGCATCGGTACGGGCCACAATAATCGTCGGCACGTTGCAAATATCGGCCGCCAGTCTTGCCGCAACCAGCTTCTGAACAGCTTCCTGGGTGGGGACGAGAACCTTACCGCCCATGTGGCCACATTTCTTGGCTGAGGCCAGTTGGTCCTCGAAGTGCACGCCCGCCGCGCCGGCCTCGATCATGCCTTTCATCAGCTCGTGAGCATTGAGCACGCCCCCAAAACCGGCCTCTGCGTCGGCAACAATCGGCGCAAACCAGTCGATGTCGCCCGTGCCTTCGCTGCTTTGAATCTGGTCTGCACGCTGAAATGTGTTGTTGATTCGCTTGACTACGGCGGGCACGGAGTCCGCCGGGTAAAGCGACTGGTCTGGATACATTTGTCCGGCCAGGTTGGCGTCGGCAGCGACTTGCCAGCCCGACAAATAAATCGCCTTCAGCCCCGCGCGCACCTGCTGCATGGCCTGATTGCCCGTCAACGCACCCAGGGCGTTGACATAATCTTCTTCGTGCATCAAACGCCATAGTTTCTCAGCGCCAAGGCGCGCGAGCGTGTATTCGATCGTTACGCTTCCGCGAAGACGCATGACTTCTGCGGCGTCGTAAGGCCTTTCCACGCCCTTCCAGCGCGGATTTTCCAGCCAGTCCTTTTCCATGGCAATGATGCTGTTGACATCGGTCATCGATTTACTGCTCCCGTTAGCTTTAAAGATTAGGATTGAGGGCTTCAGTCCAGCCGGTCATAGCCCGGCAGGGTCAGAAATGGAACAAAGTCGTCTTGTGTCGTCGCTTCAGCAATCAAGGTCGCTGCAGCCTTGTATTGGCCCGTTGAAAACGCGCTGTCGCCAACGTCGGCTCTTATCCGATCGAGCTCTTCGTCCTGCCAGGCTTGCACCATTGCCAGGTCAATATCGCGGCCATCGTCGAGCCGGCCAGCCGGGTGACGAACCCATTGCCAGACCTGTGCGCGGGCGATTTCGGCCGTCGCCGCGTCTTCCATCAGGTGGTTGATCGGCACGCAGCCCTGGCCGCCAAGCCAGGCGGCCATGTAACGAATAGCGACGTTCAGATTGCCCCGCAGACCCGCTTCGGTGATCGTGCCCTTGCACGGTGCAATCAGATCTTCAGCGCTGACGCTGACGTCGTCGCGCGCGACATCAAGCTGGTTGGTACCTGTCAAATGCCGATCAAAAATCTCCATCGCCACCGGGATCAGTCCGGGATGGGCCACCCAGGTGCCGTCATGGCCGTTGCTTGCCTCACGCTCCTTGTCCTCACGGACCTTGGCCAGCGCAGCTTCGTTGGCCGCATCATCGCCCTTGATCGGAATCTGGGCCGCCATACCGCCCATCGCAAAGGCGCCGCGACGATGGCAGGTCTTGATCAGCAGTTGCGAATACGCACTTAAAAAAGGAACCTTCATGGTGACCTGGGCGCGATCCGGAAGCACTTTATCGGGATGTTTCTGGAAGCACTTGATATAGCTGAAAATATAATCCCAACGACCGCAGTTCAAACCCACGATACGTTGCTTGAGCGCGTGCAGGATTTCGTCCATCTGGAAAACCGCCGGCAGCGTTTCGATCAGCACCGTAACCTTGACCGTTCCTGGCTCAAGGCCGACTGATTTTTCAATGTCCGTCAGCACGTCTTCCCACAATTCAGCCTCGCGCCAGTGCTCAAGCTTGGGCAGATAAAGGTACGGTCCACTGCCCTGGTCCAGCAGCGTCTGGGCGTTATTGGACAGATAGACAGCGGCATCGAAAATCCCGCCCGGCAGTGGCTGATCATCGGCCTGGACATGCTTTTCGTCCAGGTGCCATCCGCGCGGACGAACGATCAAAACGGCTGGATCCCCTTTCAAAGCATAGTGCTTGCCGTCTGGCTGAGTCAGTTCAATGGTCCGGCGGGCCGCATCGTGCAAATTGACCTGACCATCCAGCATGTTTTGCCAGGTGGGCGTTGACGAATCTTCAAAATCCGCCATAAAGACACGCGCCCCCGAGTTGAGCGCGTTGATGATCATCTTGCGATCCACCGGCCCGGTAATTTCTACCCGTCGATCCTGCAGATCGGCCGGAATGGGTGCCACCGACCAGTCGCCCTCGCGAATCGAGGCCGTCTCAGGATCAAAATCGGGCTTCTCCCCGGCGTTGAACCTTTCCTGGCGGGCTTCCCTGGCGCGGAGCAGATCGTCAACCCGCGCGCGATATTTACTGCCCAGTCCGCCAAGCAAGTGGCGCAGGTCGTTGGAAAACAGCGGCAGTGCCTGTTCCGGCACATCCGCCAGAATTCTGACGGCCGAGGCCGACGTCAACAGATTTTCAGTTGAGGGCTGATTCATGGGAGAACGTTCGCAAGCGTATGGCTAACTGTGGGAGCGTAGAGGGAAGGCCATTATTTGGCAAATTAAATCTTTTTATCTAGAATATCGGTTTTATCAATACAGCGCCGGCCATGTACAAGGGCAATCTTCTCAAGCACCTGCGCGCCTTTATCCAAACCGCGAGAACCGGCAGCGTCTCGGCTGCCGCCGAAGTGCTTTTTCTGAGCCAGCCTTCCGTCAGCCAGCAGGTCAGGGCACTGGAAGAAGAGCTTGGCCAAGCGCTTTTCAGTCGTCACGGTCCTCGCCTGCAATTGACACCTGCCGGAAAGGCGCTTTTGGAGATGGCCCGCCCGGTGGTCAATCGCATTGATGCCCTGCCCGACGAATTTGCCCGACGCTATGGTTCACTGGAAAGTGGCGAGATCCGTATCGCCGCCGGCGAGTCAACGATCATGCACCTCCTGCCGTCACTCATCATGCGGTTTCGGGGCCAACACCCCGGCATCTATGTCCACTTGCACAACGTCACCGGTGCCGATGGGCTCGGCATGATCAGAGAGGATCGGGTCGACTTTGCCGTCGGATCAATGCTGGAAGTTCCGCCGGATATCGACTATCAGCCGATCTATCACTTCAATCCGGTGCTGATCATGAGCCCAGACCATCCGCTGGCTCGCCGTCGAGAGATTCGACTGACAGACATCAGCCCACATGGTCTCGTTCTTCCGCCCCGCCGGCTTACCACGTTCCAGATGGTCGATATGGTTTTTCGCAAACACGGCCTACCCTTCAGAGTGGCGCTGGAAGTGGGCGGCTGGGAGGTCATCAAACGCTACGTCGCGCAGGGCATGGGTATCTCGATTGTGACCAGCATCTGCATTACCGATGCCGACCGCCAGCGCCTTCTCGTACGGGACATGAGCGAATTCTTTCCACGTCGGTCCTATGGCGTTGTGATGCGACGTGGCGCCTACCTTTCGCCGCAGGCCGAGCGCTTCATTGACCTCATGAGTCCGGAACTTTTCGGACAATAACGCTGCCTTCCCCCTTCTCCGACCCGTGCTCCAACCCCATATGGCCTGTCATGGATGATTCAAAGCCCACGATCATGGTGGCCTTGTCCGGTGGCGTGGACTCCGCGACGACAGCTTGGCTGCTCCAGCACCAGGGGCATGCCATTGCTGGCATGTTTATGAAAAACTGGGAAGAGGACGATCAGACTTCAGGTTGCAGCGCCGAGGCAGACGCCGCCGATGCGCGGGCGGTGTGTGACTTACTCGGCATACCGTTTCACGCTCGCAATTTCGCGCTTGAGTACTGGGAGGACGTTTTTGAGCAGTTCCTTGCCGAACTTGCTGCCGGTCGGACACCGAATCCGGACATTCTGTGCAACCGCGAGATCAAATTCAAAGCCTTCGTCGAGCATGCCTTAGACCTTGGGGCCAGCGAAATCGCCACCGGGCACTACGCCCGCCGTCGGGACAACGCCGACGGTAGCGTCTCGCTGCTCAAAGGTCGCGATGGCAATAAGGATCAAAGCTATTTTCTATACGCTTTGAATCAGGCCCAGCTCAAGCGGTCACGCTTTCCGCTCGGCGAACTCGAAAAACCCGAAGTCCGGTCGCTTGCCGAACAAGCGGCCCTGCCGGTCGCCAGGAAAAAAGACTCCACGGGCATCTGCTTTATCGGCGAACGCCAGTTCGACCGCTTTATCGACCGCTACCTGCGGTCCGAACCGGGGCCGATTCTGACCGAAAGCGGCCAGGAGATTGGTCGGCATTCCGGACTGATCCACTACACGCTCGGCCAACGCAAGGGCCTGGATATCGGTGGTCTGTCGAAATTCCCCGAAGGCCCCTGGTATGTGGCAGCCAAGGATCTGGCCGGCAACGCGCTTTGTGCGGTTCAGGATTCAAGGCATGCTCTGCTGATGTCGGACCGCTTGACCGCCGGGCAGCTCAACTGGATAGACGGGCAGACACCCGAGCCGGGAACAAAGCTGGCCGCCAAGGTTCGATACCGCCAGCCAGACCAGGCTTGCACCGTTGAAGAGATTGCAGACGGAACACTCAAACTGCGTTTTGACGACCCCCAGCGTGCGGTCACCGCAGGCCAGTCGGTGGTCCTGTACGATGGCGACCACTGCCTTGGGGGCGGCGTGATCGAAGAATCCAATGCTCCTGCGCCCGACTGGATGAGTCTCACGACCCGGAGCCAATTCAAATCACCATGAGAGACGCCACCATCGCATTTGCCGGCATGCTCCAGGCTGGAGAACTGGTCCGCCAGATTGCCACATCGGGTACCTGTAGCCAACAAGCAGCCGGCGCGAGCTTAGACAGCATCTTCGCGCTCGATCCAGCGTCTACCGAAGATGTCTACAACGGTGTTGGAGGTGTTCGCATGGGGCTACGGGTACTCGTTGAGCTATTCAGTTCTAAAGCCGCGCAGGACAACCTGGTCGGCCTGAACTACGCTCTGGGGATGGCAAAGCTCGGTCGCCGAATCCTGCGGGACAAAGCTCGACAGCAGCAGTTAGGCGAGGCAATCGGCCTGGCCGAGGCAGCCTGGCAAGAAAGTGAATCCGCGCTTGACGGATCCGTGGTGAGCCAACTCGCTGATGTCTATCAACAACACATTTCAACGCTGGACTTCCGTCTTTCGGTCAACGGCAAGCCCGAGTATCTAAAACAGCCTGAAAAGGTCGCACTGGTCCGCGCCCTGCTTCTGGCGGGCATTCGTTCGGCCTTTCTCTGGCACCAGGTCGGCGGGCGCCAATGGCGACTTATTTTTCAGCGAAGAAAGATGCTCATCGCGGCCGAAAAACTGCTGACCGCCTAGCACGGAAGGGGCCAGATTTGCAGTGAATTTCGAAGCCCACATGTTAGAATCTGAAGGCTAAAAGGCTGGCATCGTCAGCCGCACGCCGACACCCTGGAGGATTCCCGATGCGAGACGAACTTGGCTGCCGCGATCACTTTGACGCCGCCGGCAAACGCTTTTCTTTCTACAGCCTGGAGAAACTGGCCAAAACTCATGCAAATGTTTTGCGACTGCCCTACTCGCTGAAAATCCTGCTGGAGAATCTCCTGCGCCACGAAGATGGCGTCAACATCACGGGAGATGACGTTGCCGGCCTGGCCAACTGGGACGCCAACGCGTCGCCCGATCAGGAAATCGCCTTCACGCCGGCGCGGGTTGTTTTACAGGATTTTACCGGGGTTCCCGCAATTGTTGACCTGGCAGCCATGCGCGATGCCATGAAATCACTGGGCGGCAACCCGAATCGAATCAACCCACTCTCCCCGGCCGAACTGGTGATCGACCATTCGGTGCAGGTTGACAATTATGGGGCCTCCAACTCCCTGGACCTCAACAACCAGATCGAGTTCAAGCGCAACAAAGAGCGGTATGCGTTTCTGCGCTGGGGTCAGGGTGCATTCAACAATTTCAAGGTTGTTCCGCCCAACACCGGCATCGTGCATCAGGTCAACCTTGAACATCTTTCCCGGGTTGTGTTCGGCGAACAAGTGGACGGCGAATGGCTGGCCTGGCCGGATACCGTTGTCGGGACCGACTCTCACACCACAATGATCAACGGCCTCGGGATACTCGGCTGGGGCGTGGGCGGGATTGAGGCTGAAGCGGCAATGCTGGGACAGCCGATTTCTATGCTGATCCCCCAGGTGATCGGCTTCAAGCTGACCGGCAAACTGCCCGAGGGCACAACGGCAACCGACCTGGTGCTCACCATCACGCAAATCCTGCGCGAAAAAGGGGTTGTTGGAAAATTCGTGGAATTTTTCGGCGACGGCTTGTCACATCTCCCGCTGGCTGACCGGGCAACGATCGGCAACATGTCTCCGGAATTCGGTTCGACCTGCGCGATTTTCCCGATTGACGCCGAAACGCTCCGCTACCTTGAGCTCTCCGGGCGCGACCCGGCCCAACGCGATGTCGTGGAAGCCTACGCCAAGGCCCAGGGCATGTGGCGCGAAGACGGTGACGCCGATCCAATTTTTACAGATGTCATTGAACTGGATATGGGCTCGGTAGTTCCGAGTCTCGCCGGCCCAAAACGCCCGCAAGACCGCGTCCTGTTAAGCAACGCCAAGAACGAGTTTCTGGCGGCCAAGACCGTCATGACCGCCGATCGCGACGATGCCCATTCAAAAGAAGAGGCCCGATTTGCCAGTGAAGGCGGCAGCACGGCCGTGGGTGCCAGACTGCCTGCAGGTTGTGCCGACGTAACTTACAAGGATCAGACCTTCCAGCTCTCTGATGGTGCGGTGGTCATTGCCGCCATCACTTCCTGCACCAACACCTCGAATCCGGCAGTCATGCTGGGCGCCGGTCTGCTGGCCCGCAATGCCCGTGCAAAAGGCCTGAACGTCAAACCATGGGTCAAGACCTCGCTGGCGCCGGGCTCGAAGGTCGTTACCGACTATTTGTCCTCCGCCGGGCTCATCGACGATCTGGAAGCCCTGGGCTTCTATACCGTCGGCTACGGCTGCACGACCTGTATCGGCAACTCCGGTCCTCTGCCTGCGGCAATCGAAGCGGCAGTCAAGGACCGGGACATGGTGGTTTGTTCCGTACTCTCTGGCAACAGGAATTTCGAGGGGCGTATTCACCCCGAAATCAAGATGAACTACCTGGCATCACCGCCACTGGTCGTGGCTTATGCTATCGCCGGACGCATGGACTTTGACCTCGCCAATGATCCGCTTGGCGAAGACCAGAGCGGCAACCCCGTGTACTTGAAGGACATCTGGCCAGACGCTGCGGAACTTCAAACATTCATCGCTGACAACGTGTCGTCAGACATGTTCCAGAGTTCCTACAGCAATGTCTTCGAGGGCGACGAGCGTTGGAAAAGCATGGATACGCCGACAGGCGAAATGTTTGCCTGGAACAACGACTCGACCTATGTCCAGAATCCCCCGTATTTCGAAGGCATGGACATGGACCCCCCGAGAATCCCGGATATCAAGGGCGCCCGGGTGTTGGCCAAACTCGGTGACTCGGTCACGACCGACCATATTTCACCGGCAGGATCAATTCAGCCGGATTCACCAGCAGGCCAGTATCTTCAGGCCAACGGTGTCGCGCCGGCAGACTTCAATTCCTATGGCTCGCGCCGTGGCAATCATGAAGTCATGATGCGCGGCACTTTTGCCAATGTGCGCATTCGCAACCAGATTGCCCCTGGAACCGAGGGCGGATTCACCAAGTACCTGCCCGACGACTCGGTTATGCCGATTTATGACGCGGCCATGAAGTATCAGGCTGACAACACACCGCTGATCGTCATTGCGGGCAAGGAATACGGTTCTGGCTCATCCCGCGACTGGGCCGCGAAAGGCACACGTCTTTTGGGCATCAAGGCCGTGATCTGCGAGAGCTTCGAGCGCATCCATCGCTCTAACCTGGTCGGTATGGGCGTGTTGCCTCTGAATTTCAAAGAAGGTGAATCGCCAGAAACGCTGGGGCTGGACGGCACCGAAACCTATGAGGTGTCCGGGCTGGGAGACGGAACCGTCAAGACGGTTGCGGTAACGGCGACGCGTAACGACGGCAACGAAGTCAAATTTGAGGCACGCGTGCGTCTGGATACGCCCAAAGAGGTCGAGTATTACCGCCATGGCGGCATTCTGCATTACGTGCTGCGCCAAATGGCTGGCGGCGATCCCGGAGAGTCGGCAAAAGCCGCCTGATTCCAAACCGGACAGAGGCCAATAAAAAAGCCGGCATGCTCGCCGGCTTTTTTATTGGCCCTGGATCAGGCAAATCCAGGTGGACTCCATTGATCCATCATCTTGCGCTGAGCCGAATCCAGGCGCCGGGCCATGAGTTCGGAGAAACGCCGGAGTACCGGATACCCAAAGGCAGGATTCGTCTCGCAGTGCCTCAGCAGCTCCTTGCCGTCGAACTCTAGAACGACCGTTGGTTCAGCGGCGCGAGCGTGGAAATGCCACTCGTAGGGCGGTATCAGCCATGACCAGCCGAAAATTTCCCCTTCACCGAGGCGGGTAATTTCGAGGCGCGGACCACTGATCGCCGGCACTTCAACCAAAAGCGAGCCCGTTACGATCAGGAAAAAGCTTTCCGCCTTCGCCCCCTGGCTGGCGACCACTTCATCGGACCCAAATTCGCGCTGGCAGGCACTGTTGGCCAAAACATCCACCTCAGCATCACCCAGACCTGCGAACAAAGTTCGCTCCAATATATATCGTTTGATTTCTTTGTAATCCATTCAAACTCTGCGTTCCAAGTTTTAACCAGTCCGCGTTGCTGGGTAAGCCTAAGAAAATTCATGGACAAGGTTATCACTGAACCGTGAGTGACCTTCTTTGCCAAGATCGAGAGCCACGCTGAATTCTTCCTCCATGCCATAATCGCTCTGATCCAAACGACCACTCAGGATTTTCATGACATCATCCCGAACTAACCATGACAGTCAATAAACGTGGCGCGCCCACCCGGCTACGAGTTCCTCATACGCTGGTCTTGATGTTCGCCATGATGGTGGCGGCGCTTGTGA
>CAZIMY010000042.1:0-19309 GCA_964540315.1 uncultured Wenzhouxiangella sp. | reverse complement strand
GAGTGCTCCCGCAAAGACACCGTCGCGCCCGCGCAGAATAATTCAGAGGCTCCCTCATCCTACCGGGCACGTATTTTGCTGCTTATTGGGCGAGTCCAAATTTCAGCGGCAGACACCAATGAGCGCCAACCCAATTATCTCGATGGCCGGCTATTCAGCAGCCCGCAGCTTTGAACCAGCCGGACTGGTTGGTCATGACCCCGACCGGGCCGACTTGTTCGATTTTCTCATCGCCCTGCAGACTTCTTTGGATGTGTCGGTGCTGATCGAGACCTTCAGTCTGAGGCTGCAGGCAGACTATCCGCACCGGGGCGTGAGACTGGAAACGCTTTGGGCTGTCGACGGAGAGACCGTGCAGGAGCATATCTTCGGTCAGTCTACCGGGCGCTGTCGCCGCATGCTGCTTCATGTCGGGGGACACGAACTGGGCTGGCTCGAAATCTTCTCCGCGACACTTCCAGATATTCAGGAGCAGCAAACCATCGATCGCCTGGTCGCTTGTCTCATACACCCGCTGCACAGTGCCATTCGCTTTGAGCGCCTGAATCGACAGGCCATGCTCGACGACCTGACCGGGGTCGGCAACCGTGCGGCGATGAATCGAGCGCTCAGCCAGGAAATCGCTCGGGCTGAACGGCGCGAGGAAGGCGTTGACCTCTCGTTGATGGTGTTTGACCTTGATGGATTTAAGGAGCTCAACGACCGCATGGGTCATCTGGTCGGGGACGAGGGGCTTCGCCAGTTCGCCCGAGTCTTGAAGAAGTATCTACGCGACAGCGATCAGTTGTTCCGCTACGGGGGCGATGAGTTTGTTGTCATTCTCCCGGATGCAGACAAAAAGGCCGGCTTGGAGATTGCCCAGCGACTCCAGACAAAGCTGATCGACGAATGTACCAAGCCAGTTTTGGGGGCCTCAATCGGCGTTGCCCAATGGCAACACGGCATGACCGTTAATGAGCTTTTCAAAGCTGCCGACCAGGCAATGTATGCCAGCAAGAAGGAAAAGCGCGCTGGTCAGGCCAGTTCGTCGATCAGGTAGCCTAGGATTTCATCCTGGGTCTGCAGGACCTTTACGGCGCCTTCTACTTGGCGCTGGGCCATCGCCAAGTCCACCACGTCGGACACGTAGCCGGGCGAGGTTGGGCCACGCGACGCTTTTGCGGCGGCCGTTTCAGCCTGCATCAAGGCAGTCTGCACCGCGTTAGTCGAAACACTCAGATTCATGGTTCGGGCCTCTACCAGTTTTACCCCACAATCTTAGCAGTAATCCCGTCGAACTCTTACCCAGCCCGCATAGTCTGGGAATAGAGGCATCAAACCGGTAAACTGTCCGGAGAATTGGGATTTAGGCTTTTCTTGCATGTTGCTGATTGTTGGCTGGGTCATCGTTCTGGTGGTGGTTTTTGGAGGCTTCGTGCTCTCGGGCGGGCATATCGCCGCGCTGATCCACCCCGTGAAGATGATCATGATCATTGGCGCCGGGGTAGGTGCTTTCGTTGCGTCCTGCAGCCCGGGTGCGCTCAGGGCGGTCAAGGAAGTGTTGCCTAAGGTTCTCAAGGGCGAAACCTACACCAAGGCCGTCTACACGGAGCTGCTCTGTCTGCTTTATGACCTGCTGAACAAAGTTCGACGTGACGGTCTGATGTCGGTTGAAGGCGATGTTGATGATCCGGAAAGCAGCGCTTTTTTCTCGAAGTACCCCACCCTCCTGGCCGAACACCACCTGATCGATTTCATCTGCGATTATTTCAGGCTCATGCTGTCAGGGTCCATGGACGTCCACGAACTGGAGTCGCTGATGGACCAGGAGATCGACACCCACCACCAGGAAGCCGAGGTGCCGCTTGACCTGCTGACCAAGATGGGCGATTCCATGCCCGCATTCGGGATCGTCGCGGCGGTGATGGGCGTGGTGATCACGATGAGTTCGCTGCACCTGCCGCCGCAGGAACTGGGCCCGATGATCGGTGCGGCGTTGGTCGGCGCATTCGTTGGCATCCTGTTCGGCTACGCCATTATTGGTCCGATCCCGGTCGCGCTGGAACACAAAGCCACGGACGAGGCCAAGGCGCTGGAGTCGGTCAAAGCCACGTTGCTGGCCAGCCTTAGCGGGGCACCGCCGGCCGTGGCGGTTGAGCACGGCCGCAAAATGCTGTTCAGCGCGAGCAGACCGAGCTTTAAAGAACTCGATGAGGCAGTGCGCGGCTCTCGCTGAAGCATCACGTCATGAGTGACGAAAAGCCGGTCATCATCAAGCGAGTCAAGAAGGTAAAAGGCCACGCCCACCATGGTGGCGCCTGGAAAATTGCCTACGCTGATTTTGTGACCGCCATGATGGCTTTTTTTCTGCTGATGTGGCTGCTGACAGTGGCCACGGAAGAGCAAAAGCGCGGCATATCCGATTACTTTGACAACCCGCTCAAAGTCTCAATGATGGGTGGCGACGGGGTTGGGGAACAAACCCGTCCGCTGCCTGGCGGGGGAGAAGACCTGAGCCTCACTGATGGGGAGGTCCGCTGGGGAGACCCACTGCCGCAGGACGCCGAAGAGAGACTGCGCGAGCAGGAGGCCAGAGAGTTGGAGGCGCTTGAGGAATCCATCCGCGAAGCCATCGAGTCCTCGCCTTCTCTGAGTCAGTTCAGCGAACAGCTGCTGATCGATATCACCGATGAAGGGCTGCGGGTGCAGGTTGTCGATCAGGAGAATCGCCCGATGTTCGAAAGCGGCAGTGCCCGTTTTCAACCTTATGCGGCCGAAATTCTAGGCGAACTGACGGGGCTGCTTAACGAGGTTGGAAATAGAGTCAGCATCACGGGCCACACCGATGCGGCGCCTTATCCCGGAGGAGATACCGGCTATAGCAACTGGGAGCTGTCAAACGACCGCGCCAATACGGCACGACGGGAATTGGTCGCCGCCGGGCTGGATCCTGACAAGATCCTCAGGATTGTCGGACTGGCTTCAACCGTTCCTCTCGACAAGGAGGATGTTTTCAGCCCGATCAATCGCCGTATTTCGATCCTGGTCGTCAACCGTGAAACCGAGCAGGAAATCACCGAAAGCGAGGCCGCACCGGCACCAGCCGATGCGGCCGATTTGACTCAAGGAACCTCTGAATAACTCTGCACAGAGATTCCTAAAGCGTTTAGCGCCAGCCGGCGCGATCGAATACGCGTACTGCTTCCGGATTGTTCCGGCCCAGCACATCCATGCCCACTTCATCGAACTTCATCTCTCCCAGGGCGTCGAGGGTGGGATGCTTGGCGACTCCATCAACGACGGGAAATTCGAAGGTTTCATTGGCAAATAATTCCTGGGCCTGATCAGACACCAGAAATTCCAGGAACCGCTTGGCGTTTTCAGGGTTTGGCGCGCCTTCGACCATGCCAACACCGTTGACGTTGACGTGCACACCTCGCCCGTCCTGGTTCGGAATAATCAAGCCCACCTGCTCAGCGACGGCCCGGTCGGCCGGATCATCGGAGTTCAGTAATCTCAAGTAATAGTAGTGATTGCCAACCGCAACATCACACTCACCGGCCGCGACCGCCCTGATCTGATCGGTATCGCCACCTTCCGGATCACGCGCGAAGTTGCCAACCATGCCTTCGGCCCACTCTTCGGCCTTTTCAACCCCGTGAACCTCGATCAGGGAAGCCAAAAGCGACTGGTTATAAATGTTGTTCGAAGAGCGGATGCAGAGGCGTCCCTCGAGTTCAGGGCGGGTCAGGTCTTCGTAGTCGCTGACCAGGTCGGGGTCAAACCGCTGCTGGCTGTAATAGATCACCCGCACCCGGCGGCTGGTGCCAAACCAGCGCCCCTCCGGATGGCGGAGATAGCTCGGAATATGCTGCTCGAGTACGTCAGAGTCCACCGCCTGGAGGATGTCAGCCTGTTCGGCACGCCAGAGGCGGCCAGCATCGACGGTTACCAGGACGTCAGCGGGGCTTGCCACACCCTCACGGCGGATGCGCTCGACGAGTTGATCGGAACTGCCCTCCAGAACCTGTACTTCGATTCCGGTTTCGGCAGTGAACAGGTCGTACAACTTCTGATCGGCATCGTAGTGCCTGGCCGAGTACACATTAACCTGCTCAGCTAACGCAAAGCCGCCGGGAACCAAGGCCAAAAGGGAAGCCAGAACAAACACTTGACAACGGCGGGATAGAGCGATGCGCATGAAAATTCTCCTTTGTGAGTCTGTCAACGCAAATGATTCGCATTATGGTGGCACAAGATTATACAGTTTACAAATGATTATTGTTTCCCTACACTGACCGGCCGGACCAAACCCTTTAAGGCATGAACCAGCTAGCGAACAATATTGACCATTCGATCGCCGCATCGGCACGGTCATCCATGCTGCACATGAATGGCATTTACCATGATTTTGGCAGTCTGCGCGCCGTTGACGGGGTCAGTATCGATGTCCAGCCCGGCGAGGTCGTTTGCCTGCTCGGCCCATCGGGCTGCGGGAAATCCACTTTATTGCGGATCGCGGCCGCTCTTGAGGAACTTCAGCACGGCGAAGTCTTCATTAAAGGCGAAAATATGCGCAGATCGACGGGTCGTTTGGTCCCGCCCGAAAAGCGCAACGTCGGACTGATGTTTCAGGACTCGGCACTGTTTCCGCATCTGACCGTCATCGACAACGTGACCTTCGGACTCGGGCGACTGTCTTCCGTGGAACAGCGCCAGCGAGCCATGGAACTGTTGGATACGCTTGGCATGGCCGCTTCGGCCGAGCGCTATCCTCATATGCTCTCCGGAGGCCAACAGCAGCGCGTTGCCTTGGCCCGCGCCCTGGCGCCCAAGCCTGGGCTGATGCTGTTGGACGAACCCTTTTCCGCGCTCGACGCTCGGCTGCGTGACCAGATTCGGGACGACACTCTCCATTTGCTCAAGAAAGCCGGCGCAGGCACTCTGCTCGTGACCCATGATCCGGAAGAAGCGATGTTCATGGCCGATCGGATTGCCCTGATGAAAGATGGCAAGATCCTGCAGATGGACCGCCCGGTCGATCTGTACTGTCGTCCGCATGATCCATTCGTGGCCACATTTTTCGGGGACGTCAACCGGATCGAAGGCGTTGTGCGCAACGGGGCTGTGGATACGCCTCTGGGGCGTATCGACGCCGGCAGCTTGCAGGAAGGCAGTCCGGCGATAGTGATGGTTCGGCCAGAGGCCATCCGGGTTGTTGTAGTCGGGCAGTCAAACGATCGACACCAAACCAGTCACATCCTTATGTCCCGGCTGCTGGGCCGCAACAGCATGGTGCATGTCTGCCTGCACGACCGGGACAACAGAGAGTTCCATCTTCATTCCACCATGCCCGGCGTCTTCCTGCCACAGGAAAACCAGCAGGTGGAACTGCATCTTGATCAGTCCCAGGCCTTTGTCTTTCCGTTTGACGAGGCCCCGAACTAAACGGCTGTCCCCAGGTCGGGAACATCGCCGCCTCAAGCGCCTGGACGTCCCCTGCGCATCGCGCCACTGAGCAAAATCACCGGGATAATACCGACGAGTACGACGCCCAACGCCGCCGTGGATGCCTGCGCCAACCGTTCATCGGAAGCCAGCTCAAAGGCACGAACTGCCAGGGTGTCAAAGTTGAACGGCCGGAGAATAATCGTGGCGGGGAGTTCCTTCATCACATCAACGAAAACGAGAATGAAGGCGGCCAGCAGGCTTGAACGCATCACCGGCAAGTGAATCAATGCCAGGGTCTTGCTGGCCGTTTTTCCCAGCGTGCGCGAGGCGGCATCCATATTGGGGGTGACCTTGGTCAGACTGGCCTCAACAGAATTGAACGAGACGGCCAGAAAGCGAACCACGTAGGCGTAAACCAAGGCCACCATGGTGCCGGTCAGCAAAAGACCAGGTAACACGCCGAAGTTTTCCTGGGCGAACAGATTGATCCTTTGATCTAGCCATCCCAGAGGAATCAGGATTCCAACCGCAATGACCGAGCCCGGTATCGCATAACCCACAGAAGCCACACGCGCGGCCGACCGGGTCAGGGCAGTCGGCTTCAAGCGAACGCCATAACCGATGAGCACCGCCAGACTGACAGCAACAGCTGCGGTAACAATGGCCAACTGAAGACTGTTCCATGCGAAGCCCCAGAAGCGTCCACCCATCAGCGGATCACCGACCCGGAAATGCATCTCTGCTAGTAGCCCGGCGGGGATAACGAAGCCGACAAACACAGGCAGGGCACAGGCCAGAAATGCCAAGCTCGCTGCGCCGCGCCCAAGTTCATACTGCGGCAGCTCGCGATAGCGACTGGTCGTGTGATGGAAACGGGCCTGCCGGCGAGAAAACCGTTCAAGAAGCATCAGGACCAGCACGAAGACCAGCAAGCAGGCCGCCAGCTGCGCGGCTGCAACCGCCTCACCCATTCCGAACCAGGTACGGTAAATCCCAGTTGTAAACGTATCGACGCCGAAAAACTGGACCGCACCAAAATCGTTCAGCGCTTCCATTAGCGCCAGCGCCACGCCGCCCACGATGGCCGGTCGCGCCAGGGGAATCGCCACCGTGGAAAAAAGCCTCCACGGGCCGCGTCCCAGGGTTCGCCCCACTTCCAGGGCACAAACTGACTGCTCGGTGAAAGCAGCCCGGGTCAGCAAGTACACGTATGGATACAGGACCAGCGACATCAGTACGATTGCGCCGCCCAAAGAGCGAACGTTGGGGAACCAGTAGTCAGCCCGCCCCCAGTCGAAAACATCGCGCAACCAGGTTTGAACCGGTCCGGCGAACTGCAGGAAGTCGGTATAGGCATAAGCGATGACGTAGGTCGGAACCGCCAGCGGCAGCAGTAAAGCCCACTCAAACAGCCGTCGACCCGGAAATCGGCACATGACCACCAGCCAGGCCGTGCCAACGCCAATTACCAGCGTTCCCACACCCACGCCAACCATCAGGCCTGCGGTATTCAACAGGTAGCGCGGCAGCACGGTTCCAGCCAGATGCGACCAAACCTCGGCCGACGGCACAAGCACATGCGCCAGGACCGTAATGACGGGCAGGCCGACCAGTGCTGCAACCAACAGGGTCAGCAAGGTCCAGCCGTCAAGCCACTGGGTCAGCCAATTGGGGCGGGCAGCTGTCGTGCTTGGAGAGGCGGGTGATAACAAAGAGGGCTAATCCACTGCAAACCGTGGATGATAACGAGTTTCAACTAGTCCTGCGGTCATACCGCTTTCATTCCGGGCTCCTGACTGGTGTGGAACCCCGAATACATACGGACATGGCGGAAATCTGGCAGCGCTTTCGCGACCGGATCAACGTCACCTTCGGCATCGGCACCAATCTGACCCATGACACGGGGATCAAGCCGATCAATATCGTGATCAAGATGACCGAGTGCAACGGTCAACCCGTGGTCAAACTGTCCGACTCGCCGGGTAAAGTTGTATCAACCAACCAGCAGTACCTGGCTTGGGTGCGAGAAGCCTTCGATACCCCCGAGCCGGTCAACACCGGCCCGGAGAGGTAGCCCATCAAGGTTGACGGTGGGGTGTGAACAGGGGCTGGCCAGCCAGGCGGAAATTTGCGATTTGTTGCTGGCCGGCATCCGATAACAGCCAATCAATGAATGCTTGAGCCATGTCAGTCTTCACGTTGGGACAACGCTCTGCGTTCACTCGAATCACGCCATACGGATTGAACAATGCTGGATCACCCTCAAGCAGAATCTTCATGTCTCCGCGGTTGCCAAAACTCAGCCAGGTACCGCGATCAGTGAGCGTATAAGCATCCATGCCGCGCGCAATATTGAGCGTCGGCCCCATGCCCGCACCGGCCTCCCGGTACCAGCGGCCGGTGGCATCTGCCAGATTCGTTTCGGAAGATTCCCACAAAGAAAGTTCCTTCTTATGGGTGCCGCTGTCATCGCCGCGCGAAACGAACGGCGCTTCGGTTTCAGACAAACGAGTAAGTGCTTTGGCAGCAGTATCGAGCCCCCCGATGCCGGCGGGATCAGCGGCAGGGCCCACAATGACGAAGTCGTTATGCATCAGGGGATGGCGTTCAACCCCGTAACCCGCCGCAACAAACTCCTCTTCGGCAACCGGGGCATGCACGAGCACCACATCGGCATCACAGCGACGTCCGTATTGCAAGGCCGCTCCGGTGCCCACCGCGATGACGCGCACGTCAAAACCGGCTTGCGCTTCAAAAATCGGCAGCAGGTGCCCGAATAACCCCGAGTTTTCAGTCGAAGTTGTGGAAGCCACTACGATGAAATCTTCGCCGCGGGCCGGCAGGGAGACGCTAAGCGCCAACGCCAGGGCGCCAAGGGTCAAGAGTCTTATCAGCATGGTCGGTTCTCCTCGTGTTTTTTGTCGATAAAGGTTGGCTAAATCAGGCGTACTGCCGGGCTGCCGCATTGCGCAGGCTGGTGACCAGCAGGTTGAGCAATAAGGTGATGAGCAGCAAAACAAGCCCCAGCGCCATAGCCAGCGCCAGATTGCCCTTGCTGGTCTCGAGCGCAATGGTCGTAGTCATCACTCGAGTTACTTCGCGAATGTTGCCCCCAACAATCAGAACAGCGCCGACCTCGGCAATAGCCCGGCCAAAACCGGCCAATATCGCGGTCAGCACCGAAAACCTCCCCTCCCAGAGCAGGGTAAAAATCATCTGCCGGGGCGGCGTATTCAGGGCCATCAACTGCTCGCGACAGTCACCATCAAGATCTGCGATGGTCTGGCGGGTCAGGGCCGCGATAATCGGCAGGACCAGGATGGTCTGCGTCACAATCATGGCCTGCGGGGTAAAAAGTAGGCCCAACTCACCGAGTGGCCCGGCTCTTGAAAGGCCAAGATAGACCAGCAGTCCCACCACAACCGGGGGCAGCCCCATAAAAGCGTTCAGGGTCGCCGAAATAAATCCGCGGCCGGGAAAGCGAAATACGGCAACCGCCGCGCCCAAGGGCAGACCAATGACGGCCGCGAGAACCGTCGCGCTGAAGCTGATCTGCAGCGACAGTGCGATGATCCCCAGCAGCTCCTGATCACCGCTACCCAGCAGACGGAACATCAAGACAATCGCGTCGGAAAAGTCACCCATTAAAGTGATGTTTTAATTTGCGAATTTAAGCTGCGGTGCAGCCGGAGAAGCTGGAGTATATACGATAATTTTGGACGGAAACGAGCAGAAGTTATGCAGCTTTTGACATAATATGACCTTGTTGCCAGCCAGACCGACGCCAGAAGACAGGAATTGGACCGAGCGCTCTACCAGCTTTATCGCCGCTACCCGAGAATAGAGAAATGGATGTAAAACTGAATATCAGCTGGGCCTTTGGACACGAGGACAGCACGCAGATGGATCCTTTGGTTTTCAAGTTGCTGGAGGCCGTTGAGCAAGGGTGTTCGTTACGCAGCGCAGCCGTCCGCTGCGAGTCGTCTTATCGCCATGCCTGGGGCCTGATGCGCGACTGGCAGGCCATGTTGGGTGCACCTCTGCTTGAGTTGGAGCGTGGTCGCGGGGCCAGACTGTCAAACCTCGGAAAAAGCCTGCTATGGGCTCAAAGACGCACAGATGCCCGTATGGCGCCGATACTGGACAGCCTCAGCGCAGAAATCGAAAATGAGCTGGGCGAATTGCTGACGCCTTCAACGCCTCTGAAGATGGTCGCCAGCCACGATCTTGCTCTGGACCTGTTGAAAGAGCGCTTCAACTCAAACACTGAGACTCTGCTCAACGTTCAGTATCGTGGCAGCCTGGATGCGGTGCGCCAACTGGTCGCCAACCACTGCGAAATTGCCGGTTATCACGTCCCCGAACGCGCTTCGAGCGCCGGACAGATCGAAAGCGGGTTCAGTCGATTGCTGCCCGTGGAAACCTACCAATCCATCCATTTTGCCAGTCGTCGACAGGGCCTCATGATCGCCAGAGGGAACCATCAGGCAATCAACAATGTCTCGGATCTGGTGGGGAGCGGGCTGCGTTTCCTCAACCGGCAGCGCGGGTCGGGCACTCGGCTGTTGTTCGATGAATTGTTGGCTGACGCCGGCGTTGAAGCCGGCCAAATCTCTGGCTATGAAGCTGAGGAGTTCACTCATCTGGCGGTCGCTGCCATGTTAGCGAGCGGCGCGGCTGATGTGGGTTTCGGCGTGCAGGCCGCCGCCGAGCGCTTTGGCCTCGGTTTCACGCCGCTGATCCAGGAGGTCTATTTGCTCGCTGTTCGCAAAGCCGACCTTGAAACAGCCTGGTGTCAAACCTTGCTTGACACCCTCAGACAAGATGGTCAGTTACACGATCAGATTGGAGCACTTTCCGGTTACGACTGCCAGCGAATGGGGCAACTCGTCAATCGATAAACATCATTCGTCTGGCTGCCAGTTTGCAGATTCGGCCCGTTCCCGGCGCTCGGCAAGGTATCGGCACATCGCATCGTTTATGGTCGTGCGAAAATCATGAGATGAATATACACAAACAGCAAGGACCCACTGCCGCCGCCATAGGACTTGTGCTGTTGGCAATGACGATTCTTGGGGCTTATTGGTGGTTAAGACCTTCGACGGAGCCCCTGCCTGATTTCAGCGTGATCGAAAATATCGATGAACGGAAAACGGCCTTTTTTTCTTATCTTGCACCGATCGTGGTGGAAGAAAACAAGCGCGTGCTCGCCCAGCGCGCGCGCTTGCTCGAATTGAGCGAGCAGCTATCAGAAGACTCTTACAGTCCGTTGCAGCGACGCTGGCTCAGACAATTGGCCGCCGAGTACGAGCTCGAATGGCCTGGAGAATCGCGCGAGCAAACGATGGCCACAATGCTGCGCCGCGTCGATGCCGTCCCGGCCTCGCTGGCACTCATACAAGCCGCCAAAGAATCCGGATGGGGCCAGTCCCGCTTCGCAGTTGAGGGCAACAACCTGTTTGGCCACTGGTGCTATTCGCCGGGGTGCGGGATTGTGCCGGCCCAGCGGTCAGCCGAAGCCACGCATGAGGTGGCCGCTTTCGATTCGGTCACGCAATCCGTAGAGCGCTACATCAACAACCTCAATACACACCCGTCCTATCAGCCGCTGCGAGATCTTCGCCAAACCGATCGGCTAAGCGGTAAGCCGCTCAACGGGCTGGCGCTTGCCGATGGCCTTGTCCTGTATTCCGAACGCCGGGGCGACTATGTCAGAGACATCAAACAGATGCTCCTGGCCAATCAAGCCTTGATCGAGCAAGCCATCGGTGATGCGCCCGGCGAAGAGGAAAATGCGCGGACGAACTCATCGTGATCGTTCGACTCTTGAGCGCCTGCTCGCTGGCCGCAACAATGGCATTCTCGCCTGGCGACGCGCAAGCGGCCGTAGTCTTGGTTTACCACCACGTCAGTGACCAGACCCCGCCTTCAACCAGCGTGACACCCGAGCGATTCGAAGCGCATCTGGATTACCTGCAAGCCGAGAACTTCGAAGTGTGGCCTGTCGCGCGGCTTTTGGCCGCAGCTATCGACAACGCCGAGCCGATACCGCCCAGGGCCGTAGCCATCACGTTCGATGACGCCTATCGATCGGTATACGAGACCGCCTGGCCGATGCTCCGAAAACGACAGCTGCCGTTCGCCGTGTTCGTCAATACCGACGCCGTGGACGCCGGCCATGACCCATATATGGACTGGAATGCCCTGCGAGAATTGCATGCTGCCGGGGTGGCCATTGGCAATCACAGCGCCACCCACGACCATCTGATCGCTCACGAATCCGGGGAAAGCGATGAGGCTTGGTCGAATCGCATCAGACGCGACCTTGGCAAGGCACAACACCGGATCACCGAAGAGATCGGCACCAAGCCGTTGTTGTTTGCCTATCCCTACGGCGAAGACTCAAAGGCACTGGCAAAGCTGGTAGAAGAACAACATCGCTTCGGCTTAGTGCAACGCTCTGGCGCAGTTGGGGTCCATACCGACCCAATGGCCGTCCCTCGATTTCCAATGGCCAGCGGTTTTGACGGTCTCGAGCGGTTTTCTCTGGCGGTCCATACGCGGGCTTTGCCGGTGACCGATGCCCAGCCCCTCCCCCCTGGCGATGGGGTGCGTGGGCCCTTGCAATCGCTTGAGCTGAAGGTCGCTGAGGGCGGCTATCGGGCAGAGCAGATGGCTTGCTTCACAAGCTCAGGATCAAGGCTTGATACACGGGCCACCGAAGGCTCGCCGCTTGAGGTCGAAATTCAGGTCGACGGGGCTGGCGCCATCGGAAGAAACAAGATCAACTGCACCGCGCCGGCGTCCGACGGCAGCGGCGATTTTTTCTGGTACGCGTTCCAATGGGTCCAGCAACAGGTGCGCGACTGAAGGTCGCCGCACGTTAAGAGGTGGTTTGGTCCCACACTCGGGGTTGCAACCCTGCGGGCAGGTACAGCGGATGCGCCGGCTGACCGGCAGCGGTCACACGCAGGCAGCCCAATCGACCTTTCAGTATTCGGCCAACGCGGTCGGCCCGGCCCAACCAGCTTCCGTGGTTTCCCCAGGCGGCAACGATCATGCCCGCTTCGCTTGCCATGCGCCGAATCCAGAGATCGTTGCGCGGGCCAACAGGGTCGGGAGCCGCTTTCAGCTCAGTCGGATAGGTTGCCCGATAGGCAAACAGATTGGTGACGATCAGTCCACCGGCGCCCCAGTCGCGGGCAAAGCGAATGCAGCGGCGAATGGTCGGGTCATTGCGGTGGGCGTCGGCCGTTGAAGGGTTCAGTCCGATGATCATCACCATCGGTCCATCGTCATCCCAGCGCCGCCAAAGGGTATACCGGAAACGCCGACAGCGACTGAAGTTGGCACCGGATGACCGGTCAGCGAGCATGGTCCAGAAAAACCTGACACACCGGGCAATCCTCAGGCCGGGCGCAACCGGTGGTGCCTTACGAAACGGCCCAGCACACCGCGCTGTGGCGCAAACAGGAAAGCGAGCAGGAAAAACCCGGTCACAACCAGCACAATCGCGCCGCCAGAGGCGACGTTGAACTGGTAGGCCAGATACAAACCGATGACCGACGACGCCACGCCGATCACGGTGGACAGCAGCATCATTGCGGGCAAACGATTGACCAGAAGATAGGCGGTCGCGCCCGGCGTAATCAGCATAGACACCACCAGAATAATGCCGACCGTTTCGAGGCTGGCGACGATCGTCAGGGTCAGTAGCAGAATCAGCCCGTAGTGAATTACCGTGGTGTTTAAACCCAGTGACCGGGCCTGAACAGGGTCGAAAACGTAGATCAACAACTGCTTGTAAAACAGCGCCACGACGGCAAGCGTCAGGCCTCCGGCGAAAAGGGTCAAGACCAGTGCCGGATGGCGAACACCGAGCACGTTGCCGAAAAGAATGTGCATCAAGTGGGTCGAGGTGGTGATCTGACTGATGATCACCACCCCCAAAGCGAAGGCCGCGGTAAACATCAGGCCCATCGCAGCATCAGACTTGATACGGCTATTGCGCTCGATCAACCCGATGCCCAAGGAGGTCAGCGCACCGGTGATGAACGCTCCAATAAAAAAAGGCCAGCCGAGGAGGTAAGCAATGGCAACGCCGGGCAGCACAGCGTGTGAAATCGCATCGCCGAGCAGCGACCATCTTTTGAGAATCACGTAGCTTGACAGCAGACCGCAGACCGCACCGACCAGAATCGCGGTCAGCAACGCCCGCTGCATGAAGCCGTACTGAAAGGGGTCGCTGAACGCATCTGGCAACAAATTGACCACCATCATCAGCACGGCGATGAGCAGCTCGACGACCGGTTGACCAAAATCCTGGGCCGCTTCAGTCACGACACCTCCAACGGTTCTCTTTGATCCCCGCGATTGCGGTTGCTCAACCAGGCCGCGGTGGCGGTGCGCGAGAGAAGCTCGTCGCTCAGCGTGGTACCCGGTTCGCCTTCGCCGACGATCTGGCGATTAATCAACACGGCGTAATCCGCATCGCGACGGGCACCGACAATGTCGTGCGTGACCATAACCACTGTACGACCTTGATCTCTGGCCTCTGCGAGCACCTGCATGATCAGCGTCTCGCTTCTTTGATCGACACCGACGAGAGGTTCATCCAGCAACAGCAGGCGCGCGTCCTGGGCCAATGCCCTCGCCAGCAAAACCCGCTTACGCTGACCGCCCGACAGTGTGTCGATCGGCTGGCGGTGGTGTTGCAGCATATCGACGGCGTCCAGCGCTTTATTAACTGCCCGCTGATGATTTTCCCCCGCCATCGAGGGCGGCAAAAACCGCCTCCAGCCACCTTCGGAGGTGATTCGACCGTAGCGGCCGGACAGAACCACATCGGCGACCGACAGGGGGAAATCCCAGTCAATTTGTTCGTGCTGTGGCATGTAGGCGATCAGACCCCGACGCCGAGCCAACTCGGCGTCTTGGCCTAGCACACGAACACGGCCCTGAATGGGCTTCAAGCTACCGACCAGCGTTCTTAGAAGGGTCGATTTCCCGGCGCCGTTCGGGCCAACCAGACTGATCAGGCGGCCGGCAGGCAGCGCAAGGTTGATGCTGTCGAGCACCAGCGTTGAGCCATAGCCGACCGAGAGGTCTTCGAGTTGGATTGCCGAAACCTGCTTTTCGTGGCGATCAACCATCATCGCGCAGGGCCTCGACAAGCAATCTGGCGTTTGTTCGCATCATGCCGGCATAACTGCCAGCGTCGGACTGCTCAATGCCCAGAGAATCGACATACAGAGGGCCGTAATACGGCACCTGCGTGTCTGCAGAAATGGTTTCCACACTCCGGCTGGAAACGGTGCTTTCCCAAAACAGGGCAGGCGGCTGACGTTGAACGATGATGTCGATAACGCGCATCAGTTGCTTTGGGCCACCTTCGCTCTCGGCGTTGTTGCCCCAGATGCCCTCGTGGAAGAACCCGAAGGCATCGGCAAAATAGACGAAGGCCGCCTCGCTGCTGATCAATACCCGCCGCGCGGCTGGAATCGAGGCGAGCAACTGATCCATCTGTGCGTAGAGGCCATTGAGTTCGGCACGATAGGTTTCGGCACGTGACAGGATTTCCTCTGACTGCTTCGGCATGAGATCTGTCAGCTGTACAGCCATTGCGCTAACGTAGCGGGCCGCGCGCCGGGGATCCATCCAGGCATGAGGATCGGCCCGGCCCCGATACTCTCCTGAGATGATCGGCAGTGTTTCGATACCGCTGGCCTCGGCCACGCCCACGACGGGAACACCATCGCTGACCATCGTACGAACTTGAGTCATCCATTGTTCCAGCCCCAGGCCGTTGTAGAACACCACGTCTGCTCTTTCCAGTGCCTTGAAATCGGCAGGTCTGAGCTGGTATTCATGGACTTCGGCTCCGCGCGGAACGAGACTGACAACCTCAGCGTTTTCGCCAACCAGCCGGTCAGCAAAATCCTCAAGAATGCTGAAACTGACGACCACGGTTACCCGGTCTTCTGCCCGGACATCAGCAATGTCAGCGACGACACACGCCATGATCAGCGCGACCAGAACGGGCCATCTCATCAGGGTCGGGCGCTCACTTCGAAAAGAATTCATGGTGCTGAGCGTAAATCATCAAGTTCAGCTTCGGCAAGATTGTTACCGTATGCTAACTTGATTGCTTGACGCTAAATGTCAACACCGTGGTCACCAGACAGCGCCCTCATGTATCAACAAGCCCCGTCGGCTAATATGACGCCATGAAGCGCAACGAGCCAATCCGGGCCCGCAACGCGGGAGATGATAGATCTGACAGGCTGCCGCCACCCGAGCAGCATGCCCGTCAGTACGAAGCCGTCCGCAACGCCCACGAAACTGAGCTCATTGAAGACTACGTCGAACTGATCGGCGACCTTCTGCAACACAACGGCGAAGCAAGAGCGACGGATGTTGCAGCCCGGATGGGCGTCAGCCAGGCGACCGTGGCGCGTATGGTCAAGCGCCTCAATGACCTGGGTTACGTCTCCAACGAGCCCTACCGATCTTTATTCCTGACCGATGAAGGACGCAAGATGGCCGAGTGGTCGCGCCAAAGACATGCGATCGTGCTTCGGTTCTTGCGAGCCCTGGGCGTGGACGACGCCACCGCACGCATCGACGCCGAAGGCGTGGAGCACCACGTCAGCGAAGAAACCCTTGAGATGATGCAGCGGTTTTCCGACGAACAAGCGCGGTCTGACTGACCATCGCCAGACCGCCGGACCCATCTGCCTTTCGACTTACCGACCTCCTGAGCGCTCCTGCTTCGTCGCCTGATCCTGTTCAGGTTTGTGATCACCTATCACGCCCTTGAGCGGACAGACTTTAAAAGCCGGACATTTCTTGCAGCCAGCGGTCAGAGCAATGGGACACAGTGTCATTGGGGTCTCCTCCAGATTGCACCACGCGGGTGAGATACCCGCCGGAGCAGTATGACACCCGCGCCACCCGCCAATCCATGGCTGGCCGATTATTTTCGGCCTCATGAAGTTGAGGCTATTGCTGCCCTACAAAAATATCGACCGGAAGTATCGCCGTCACGCCGACGTTGGGCACGTCGACCAGCTGGCTGATGCGCAGATCGACCGCAACGCTGGCGATCATGTAAGCCTGGGTTCGGGTATAGCCGTATTCCGATTCGATGTGATCAATCATCGCTTCAAGGGCGTTTCTTGCGGCCAGGTGGATGTCGGTGGACAGATTGGCCAGATCGGCGACCTTGGGTGACTCAAGGTAAGCCAGGTTTGCGGGGACGCTCCCCCGTTCCTTGATCGGGTAACCAGTCACGGCATAGAACCGCGCGGAGGGAATTCGAAGTACCGACGCCGGACCCTCGTAGTGCGGCCCGTGCGACAGATCCGGCGGATCATCGACAATGCGCGTGGTCACGATCAGGCGACCACCCATCTCAATCGCCGTGCCCGACACCTCGCCATCGCCTTGCGCATAGTGAAAGTCGCCAACCGCGAGGCCGCAGCCGTCGATCAGGCAGGGGAGATAGATGGTGGTGCCGGTGGCTACATAACGAATGTCGATATTGCCGCCGTGCTCACGCGGTGGAACGGTCCGCAGGCATTCGGCCGGCTTGGTGCCGGTCGGTCCGCACACCGCGGCCGGCGCGGCTTCGACCGGGTCCGGTGCCAGGACCGTGCCACCGGCGGCCAGCAGCTGGTCCTCCCGTTCCAGCACCTCGTCCACCAAGGCCTGGCTGGGCAACGTTGTCACGACCCCGGGAAAACTGGCGTTGGGAATCCGCACGCCGGGCAGTGCATCACTGACGGCGTAGTCCGGGTTGATGCGCCAGACGATGAACTGCTCTTCCATGCCGAACTGGTCGCCGGCAAAACCAAACGGGCTGGAATTGGTCCAGCCGACGGGATCAGGCTCCATTGCCTCGATGGTGATCGCAAGCACGTCACCGGCTTTTGCTCCGTTGATGGACACCGGGCCAGTCAGCGCATGGACGACTCCAAAACCCTCGCGCGGGATGCCGGCGGCGCTGGAGAACTTGTCAGGGTCTAGCGAGAGATCGAAGGCGTCGCGAGCGTTGAAAATGATGCGTTGGCCGGGCTCGGCGCTGGCGATCATCGGGATGTCGGGATGCAGGCGATTCATGCAAGCCGGATCCTCTGCACAGCTGACGCTGCGATCGCCGACGGTGACCTCTGCGCTTGCAAGGCCTGCACAGAGCACACTCATGAATAAGACGCAACAAAGTCGCTGAATAGAAAACAAGCGCATACTGAACCTCACAAAATTGCCGGTGATCGAGCTTGATGCTGTTCAAGCCGCCGATTTGCAGTGTAGCGCATGAGTTTCGTTCAAACTCTTTGCGTCACCCAGCCTGAGGGTCGAGCATGCAGGCCCGTTGAGCATCTTCAGGCCGTTCCAATATCCGACGGCGCGATCGAGACCGTCTTGATGATGGCGTGCAGTCTTGCTCCGGGCACGATATCGAGGCGCTGGAGTGAGCGACGGGTTACCCGGGCGAGCAGTCGCCCAGCCTCGGTCTGCAGCGCGACCAGCGCATCGGAGCCCTGGCCCACGCGAACCTCGGCGACCTCGCAAGGCAGGATGTTGAGCGCTGACAGACCTTCCGGGCGCTGGCGCGAAAGGATCACGTCGTGGGCCGCGATGCGAACGCGCACAACCGCGCCCAAGTGCCGGTCTACGGAAGGCAGAAAAAGGCGCTCGCCACCGGCCCCGAGCTCGGTCAGGCCATCCGGATGATGTGCGGCCACGGTCACGCTCAGGATCGCACCGGCGCGACGCGGCCCGAGGGGCTGCACGGCCGGGTCGCCGAGCACTTCAGCGGCAGGGCCCTGGCGGATCACGCGGCCGTCTTCCAATGCAGCAACCGTTGTGGCCAGGCGAGCAACCTCGGAGGCCGAATGGCTGACGTAGAGAATCGGGATCTTGACTTCGTCGCGCAGGCGTTCGAAGTAGGGCAGAATCTCTGCTTTGCGCGCTTCATCAAGGGCGGCAAGCGGTTCGTCGGCGAGAATGAGGCGCGGCGCCGATAACAGCGCTCGTCCGATCGCCACACGTTGCTTTTCACCACCCGACAGGGCGCCTGGCCGCCGGTCGAGCAAATGACCGACACCCAGCAATTCGACTACCCGTTCCAGGCTTTCGCGCGGGGCGTTGCGGGGCGCGAACCAGGCGCCATACTTCAGGTTTTGTCGGACGGTCAGGTGGGGGAATAATCGACCCTCCTGAAAGATGTAACCCAGGCGCCGGCGATGCGATGGCAATCGGCTTTTGCGCTCGGTATCAAGCAGCACCCAGTCTCCGGCCGCAATGCGACCACGATCTGGATAGAGCAAGCCAGCCACTGCGTTGATAATCGTCGTCTTGCCGGAACCCGATCGACCAAACAGGGCCGTCAGCCCCGGCGGCGCTTCGAGGCTGGCGTTGAGCAAGAACCCGGGAAACTGGTGCCTCAGTTCAATCTGCAGCATCACTTGCCCTCGACCCGCGCGGCCACCCGCCGACCAATAAACTCCGAAAGCAGCAGCGCACCCATTGCGACCACCACCGAGACCAGGACCAGCCGCATCGCCGAATCCTCACCGCCCGGAACCTGCAGGAAGGCATAGATGGCCGAGGGCACGGTGCGAGTTTCGCCGGGGATATTGGAAACAAAGGTGATAGTCGCGCCGAACTCCCCCATGGCCTTGGCAAACGCTAGGATCGTGCCAGCAATGATGCCCGGGAGAATCATCGGCAGCGTGACCGTAGCGAACACCCAAAGGGGAGATGCACCAAGCGTCGCAGCTGCCTGCTCCAGCTTCGGGTCGACCGCCTCGATCGACAGCCGGATCGCCCGCACCATCAGGGGAAAAGCCATGACTCCAGCCGCCAGCGCGGCGCC
>CAZIMY010000041.1:0-19825 GCA_964540315.1 uncultured Wenzhouxiangella sp. | reverse complement strand
TGATCACTTCAAGCAAATCAACGATCACCACGGGCACGGCGTTGGCGATGAGGTTCTGAAACAAATTGCACTGACCATTCAGGAACAAACGCGTGATGACGACCAGGCCGTGCGCTGGGGCGGCGAGGAATTCGTGGTCATTCTCAACAACGCACCCGCCAGCGTCGCACGTGCTGCCGCGGAACGGATTAGAAAAGCCGTCGCGACGACGGCCCACCGCAAGGTCAAGCAAGTCACGCTCTCGCTCGGTTACGCTGAATGGCAAAACCTGGAATCCATTGAAGACCTGCTGGAAAGAGTGGACACGGCGTTGTACTCGGCCAAAGAGACCGGCCGCAACCGCGTCTGCAGCGCATCAGATCAGCAGTGCTGAAAAGATGATTAACTGATCACTTGCTCAGCCAGCCAAACCCAGAACGGCACGGTCAGCGCGGAGCACAAGACACCCCAGGCAACCAGGGCTGGGGCCAGCCGCACCGCCAAACCGGCAGAAGTGAGCAGCGCTGCTGCCGTAATCATGGGGGGCATACCCGACTCCAGGACCGCTACCACAGCAACATCCGGTTCGGCGTTGAATAGCCACGCCATCCCCAGGGCCAAGCCAGGCAGCACCAATAACTTGCCCGCCAAACCTATAACCAGCGGCCAGCGATCCTGACGCACCAGCCGAAGCCGCAAACTCATACCCACAGCCAAAGTGACCAATGGCAGCAACATATCCGCAAACCTCTGCGCGATATCTATCAACCAATTCGGGAACCATGCGTTGCCCAGCAGCAGCGCGAAAACCAGCGCCAGAAACGGCGGAAAGCTGACGATTCGGCGGCCCATGCTGCGCCAATCCGGATTCGCCTCATCGGAGTACCAGCCAACGACAAACAGAACGTGGGTGCAAACGATCAGAAACGAACCAAACTGGTCATAAACAACTGCCAGGCGAATGAATTCAGCCCCCAATAACGCTTCGACCAGCGGAAACCCCAAAAATGAAGTGTTGCCCAAGGGGATCAGAACCAGCAAGGCCGCCGTCGCTTCTCGCGACAGCGCCATCCATCGCGCCAGCGGAAGAACCGCGGCAACGGTGAACAGCAACAGCATCCAGGGAATCACGATTAAAGGAAACAGAGACCAAGATGGCTCCAGCGTTGGCACGTGGATAACAATCAAAGCGGGCAAGCACAAGGTGATGACCACGCGATTGAGCACATCAGGGGTAGCGTCCGGCAGCACGCGAGCGCGAGCAAAAATCCAGCCCAGAGCAATTAGGGTCAGAATGATCAGATAAGCGGCCATAGGGATGAAAAATAAGCAGTTCCTGATATGATAGGGGACAATCCTCGGAGGGATTCGAAGATCGTGCGGCATTCGATCCGGAACAAGCTTGGCAACCTGCATCCTGCCTGGTTTACGCAGGTTTTTGCGGTCCTGTTGTTGATCTGGATCGCGCTCAACGGTTCAGGCGGTCTCCTCGTCGGCGTATTGGCATCGACAGTCGGCGCCGCCCTTGGCGCCTGGCTGGCTCCCGAGGCGCCCTATCCCTGGCGCCCGCTTCGTTGGATTCAATTCGTCGGCTTTTTCCTGCTGGAGTCATTCAAAGGTGGCTTCGACGTGGCGCTGCGAGCAATTCGGCCTGACCTGCCGATCAATCCAGTGATTCGAAGGCGAAAACTCGCCTTGCCTGCGGGCAAACCAACCATGCTGCTCACCAGTTTCATCAGTCTGCTGCCCGGAACCCTGAGCGTTTTGCTCGACACCTCCGAACAGGCGCTTGACATCCACTACCTGGCACCGGAGACCGCTGCCTCAATCGATCGCCTGGAGAAGAAACTGGCTTGGGTGTTCGAGGGCAACGGAGAACCCCGGTGATCGACGCTGCCCTGCCCTTGATCGCGCTTTTTCTGATCATCAACCTGATCGCCGGGATGGGCCGGGTCTTTCGCGGCCCTACGGCCGCCGACCGCATGCTGGCAGCGCTTTTGTTCAGCACGACAACCGTAGCCGTCCTACTGATCATGGCCGAGTGGATGGAATTACCCGCGCTGCGAAGCGTTGCATTGCTGATCGTCATGCTGGCGGGCATTCTTTCGCTAGCCTTTGTCGGGTTGCCGCGTCAGAAACTTCATTCTGGAGACGAGCCGTGACGGTCACTGAGAGCCTGGCGCTCATCTTGTTGCTATCCGGCTCTGCTTTCTATCTTGCCGGGACGGTCGGGCTGCTGCGTTTTCCTGACGTCTACTGTCGACTGCATGCTCTGGCCAAGGCCGACAACACTGGTCTGTGTCTGATTTGCGCAGGACTTGCCATTCTCAGCCGAGACTGGCAGGTCACTGCACTGCTTGCGCTGGTCTGGCTCGTTGGTTTGCTGGCCTCAACGGTATCGGCGCATCTGATCGCACGACATGCCTACATGGCCGGGCAGAACCCGATCAGCGCGCGAAAGGAAAACGAATGCCTGGATTGATGCTGGATGCGGTGGTCATTATCAGCCTCGTTGGCTTGGCCTTGCAGTCGCTTTATGCGCCTTCGCTCTTTAGAAGCATCCTTCATTTCGTCGTGTTCGGTCTGGCAATGTCACTGGCGTGGGCTCGTCTGAATACGCCGGACCTGGCTTTGGCAGAAGCGGCAATCGGCGCGGGAGTGACGGGAGCGCTCGTGCTGGTTGCTTTTCGAAGATTGATCGCAATTCAGCCGGATCAGGACAAACCCAGCACCGAATCCAGGTCAAGACTTGCGCTACCCATCGCGCTAGGCGCCGGCCTGCTGGTCGCTATCCTCGGTCTGGCGACCGTCAATATTGAGACACTCCCGGCCGCGGCCGGGGTGGCGGTCTTGAACAATCTTTCATCAACCGGCCTGGAAAACCCGATAACCGCTGTTCTCCTCTCTTTTCGCGGCATCGATACCTTGCTTGAAATTACTGTCCTTCTTGCAGCACTCCTCTCAGCTCAGGCCGTAACCCGGCCAGATGCGCTGGAAAAATCGATCGTGACGCAGAACCCGGATACGCCGCTGATCGGCGGACTGCTGGCAATCATCATTCCATTAACAGTCCTGGTGTCGATCCACCTTCTGAAGGCTGGCAGCGAGAGCAGCGGTGGCGCTTTCCAGGCCGGGGCACTACTGGCCGCCGGCGGCGTTATTCTCGCGCTGACCGGCCGACTGTCTCCCAGCCAACAACCCAGTTTGAGACTGAACCTGGGCCTTCTTTTAGGCCTGCTGACTTTCATCGTCATGGGCTTGCTGCCTCTGCTGAACGGGCAACCCCTGCTCGCATTGCCGGAACCATGGGCCATTTACCTTCTGGAAAGCACGATGATGATTTCGATAGCGCTGATCCTGCTGCTGCTGTTTACAGGATCTATCAGCCTGCGTCACCGGCGTGGATAGCGCCACCTTATACGTCGTTGCTGCTGCCGTCCTGTTCGGCATTGGCGTCGACGGGCTGATCGTCAGCAGGCATCTGATGAGAAAACTTTTCGCCCTCAATATCATGAGCAGTGCCATCTTCATCCTGCTCATCTCAACAGCAGCGCCGATTGGCGATCTGCCCGACCCGGTGCCGCAAGCATTGGTTCTGACGGGCATCGTGGTTGCTGTTTCGGCAACGGCATTCGGACTGGCATTGATTGTCAGGCTTTGCCAGGAAACGGGTAAGACGACGCTGTCGGTCGACGACGAGCCGGAGAATGACGACTGAAGCGCTCGCCCTGATCGTATTTCTGCCGCTGCTTGCCGCAGCCGGCGCCGTTATTTTGCCGGTCGCAGCGCTCGGGGCCATGATCAGAATTGGCTTGCTGCCTCTTCCTTTCCTGCTTCTGATTCCCACGATCGAAGTCATCCGTCAAGGCCCGTACCGAGTCCTGATCGCCGGTTACGAGGCGCCTCTGGGTATCAATTGGCTGCTTGATCCCCTGAGTCTGCTGATGCTCTGGCTGAACGTGGGAATGACGGTTCTCGTCAGCCTTCATGCAAGCTTTTCTTTCAAACCCGGCAGCCCCCACGCCGAACGCTTCTGGCCTCTCTGGCTGATGTTGGTTGCCGCCATGAACGCGCTGCTGCTTTCATCAGATCTGTTCAACATTTACGTCACTCTTGAGTTGGTGACGCTAACGGCTATCGGACTGATTGCCATAGAGGGCAAGCCCATGGCGCTAAGGGCAGCCATGCGCTACCTGCTGTTAGCTTTACTAGGTTCGCTGCTTTATCTGCTGGGCGTCGGATTGATGTATGGCCAGACCGGCGTTCTTGATCTATACCTGATGGCGGAGCGCCTGAGTAGCGGTTGGCTATCGGTGACGGCCGTTGCCCTGATCATCGTCGGGCTGCTGATCAAAGCCGCCATTTTTCCCTTACATGCCTGGTTGCCCGCGGCTCATGGCAATGCTCCCGGGCCGGTCAGCGCCATCCTGTCGGCCATCGTGGTCAAGGTTTCTATTTATCTGATCTGGCGAATCTGGTTCTGGACCCTTGACGGTTGGAGCCTGGAACACGCCGCCGAGCTCCTTGGGTTTCTAGGCGCATTGGCAATTTTGTATGGTTCGCTGGCAGCCCTGGTCCAGCAACGCCTAAAGATGGTTATCGCCTACTCCACAGTAGCCCAATTGGGCTACTTGTTACTTTTGTTGCCTCTAGCCAGCGCGCTCGCCTTCCAGGCGGCCAGCTATCACCTGCTCTCTCACGGGCTGGCGAAGGCGGCGATGTTTCTGGCTGCAGCCAATATTCTCAATAGCACCGGCACCGATCGTCTTCAGCGGCTGGCTGGCGTCGACCAGAGGATGCCGTTGGATGTTTTTGCACTCGCTCTGGGCGGGGTCAGCATCATGGGCCTGCCGCCAAGCGGCGGCTTTCTGGCCAAGTGGCTGTTCCTGCAGGCAGCGTGGCAAGCCCAAAATTGGTGGATTCTGATATTGATCACGCTCGGCGGACTGCTGGCGGCGGCTTACCTGTTCAGAGTGCTCGCATTCATCTGCCTGCACCCGAGCCATCGGGCCAAATTGAATGAACCGCGCGGTACCCCAAACCTCGCAAGCATTGCTGCGCTTCTTCTCGGAGTGGCCGCAATTGCGGCCGGCTTTACGTCGGCGCCGGTGCTTGATCTGGTTGAATCCGGACTTCCGAGGGGTCTGGTTCCATGATTGCACACCTCCTGTTCTGGGCCCCCTTGTCGGCCGTCGCTGTATCAGCACTTGCCGGCCTGGCGATTTTCGCTGCCGGCGAGCATCGCGTCCGGCTACGAATCACTCTCAACCTTTTAGCTGCCGTCTTGAAGCTGGCCCTGGTCTCGATGATCGGACTGCTTGTTCTGCAGGGTCATCAACCGGAATTTCGGTTTTCCTTGGTGCCGGGGCTGGACCTGGTGCTGCGCGCCGACGCCCTGAGCCTGCTGTTTGCCTCTTTGTCAGCGGTACTGTGGCTGGTCACGACGATCTACGCCATCGCTTACTTGGAACGCTCCCCGAATCGTGCCCGGTTTTTCGGGTTTTTCAGCCTATGCGTGACCGCAACCATGGGCATCAGCATGGCCGGCAACCTGCTGACCTTTTTCATCTTCTACGAATTGCTCACGTTGACGACCTGGCCGCTGGTTGTGCATACCGGCACCGCAGCTGCTGTTCGTGCCGGGGGCAAGTATCTGCGCTACACGCTCAGCGGTGGCGTCTTGTTCTTGGTCGGTCTGATCTGGCTGTACGGCATTACCGGCCCCCAGGCCTTCGTCCCCGGCGGAACGGTGGCCGATTTCGCCCACGATTCACGAACAAGCCTGCAGGTCATTTTTGTATTGCTAGCGGCAGGGCTAGGCGTCAAGGCGGCTTTATTTCCACTCCACGGCTGGCTCCCGGCAGCCATGGTAGCGCCGGCACCGGTGAGCGCGCTACTGCACGCGGTAGCGGTCGTCAAAGCCGGGGCCTTTGGCCTGATCAGGCTGGTTGATGACGTCTATGGGTCAGAGCTGTTGTCCGAACTGGGGCTTGATGATCTCCTGATCACGACAGCCGCCTTCACCATTCTCTACGGTTCCTTCCAGGCGCTACGCCAGGTGGATTTAAAAAAGAGGCTGGCCTTTTCCACGATCAGCCAGGTCTCTTACATCATTCTGGGCATTGGCATCGGGGGTCCCATCGCAACGGTGGGTGGCTTGGTTCACCTTGTACATCAGGGGCTGATGAAGATCATCTTGTTCTTCTGCGCGGGTATCTTCGCAAACCTTCTTGGCGCGAAGCGAATCGACCAGCTTGATGGCATTGGACGCCGCATGCCCTGGACCAGCGCCTGTTTCACCATCGGCGCTCTAGGCATGATCGGACTGCCTCCGATCGCGGGATTCGTGAGCAAGTGGTTCTTGGGTGCCGGCGCGGTCGCAGACAGTCGGGAATGGATTGTGGCAGTTCTGGTCATCAGCACTTTGCTCAACGCCGGCTATTTTCTTCCCGTGCTCAAGCGCATCTGGCTGCAGCCGCCGCCCGAAAAGTGGCCAGCGGAAGTCGAAATCACCCGCATCGAATCCGGGGCACTCGTTGGACCAGCAATTGTAGCCGCTGGACTGGCCGTGGGCGTGGGGGTTCTTGCCGGTCACCCGCTCAGCCCCCTTAGCTGGGTTCAGGCCATTGTCGTGGAGCACGCCCCGTGAGCGCGGTGGTTGCAGTCCTTCTTCCGCTGGCGCTGATGCTCGTGTTTCCTGCCCCTGATCGCTATCGACGCATCGCAATCGCCCTGACACCCTGGGCAGGCGTAATGCTTTTCATGACGCTTGCCTTCAAGCCCGAAGTCTCTCTGCCTTGGCTATTACTAGGCGTCACCCTTCGCGTAGATAGCGTCAATCAGCCGTTGATTCTGTTGACAGCCGTGGCTTGGAATCTGAGCGCCTGGTTTGCGTGGAAGACCATAGAACGCGATCGGCGGTGGTTCTGGAGTGGATGGCTGGGAGCCTTGAGCGGTATGAGCCTTCTGCTACTGGCTGGCGATATCGCAAGCTTTTACGTCGGTTATGCCATGCTCAGCCTGTCGGCTTATCTCTTGATTACCCACGAACACAACCCGCAAGCCTGGCGGGCAGCTCGTGTATATCTGGTCATGGCATTTCTGGGCGAGGCGGCCATCCTGAGCGGCCTGTTAATCATGGCGGGCACAATCGGCAACGCCGAGTTTTCAGATTTTCCACTGCACCTCGACGCGCTCGCCGGCTCCAAGGCGAGGTGGTTTTTACTGGTCGGATTTGCGGTAAAGATGGGGGTTTTCCCGCTTCACTTATGGCTACCGCTGGCTCATCCAGTCGCTCCCGTTCCAGCCAGCGCAATTCTTTCAGGTGTTATCGTCAAAGCAGGTTTGATGGGCTGGCTAAGGTTTGTGCCCGGGCTTCCAAATGATCCAGTCTGGATCGGTTGGACGCTCATTGGAATTGGCTTTTTCACTGCCTTTGGAGGAGTGTTCGTCGGTCTGGCACAGCAAAGAATCAAGGTTGTACTGGCTTACTCTACGATCAGTCAGATGGGACTGATCCTGAGCGCATTCGGGCTCACCATCATGTTGCCTGACCGGCGCGACGGGCTACTGGCCGTCATCGGGTTCATGGCCCTGCACCACGGACTGAACAAGGCCGCCCTATTTCTTGCCTGCGGCAGTTCGCTTGCGGTTGGACGAATGGGTACCGCACTTTTCGCCCTACCCGCTCTTTCACTGGCCGCGTTTCCCTTGAGCAGCGGCTTTTTGGCCAAAAATGCACTGAAACATCAAATCTACGGCAGCGAGGCGCAGATCCTCATAACGATTCTTGCCTTGAGCTCCACTGCCACGGCGTGGCTGCTCTGGCACGCCTGGCAGCTTGCCCGCAATACGCACAGCCGCAATCCTTCCCTGCAACCCTCCTGGATCATCCTGGTGGCCGCCGGATTGCTGCTGCCCTGGGCCTGGGCGACGAGCCACAACCTGACTGAGCCACTTGGCATTCACCCCGTTTGGATGTCAATCTGGCCGTTGATCCTGACGGCGGGTCTAGTGTCTGCCGAAGCGGTTTTCAGCAGGCGCACACCATGGCGAATACCGGAAGGGGATCTCGTTGTCATCACCGAAAAATTCGCCCGTTGGCTGCCCCATCTCAACGCCCAACACGAGCGCGCCCATCGACCGCATTCGCACCTGTTCGACCTGCTGCATAGATTTCAAGGCCTGTTCGAACACTACCAGCGCAGTATCCAGCTCACCGGCTTGGCCGCGCTCATATTGATCGGTCTGCTCTGGCTCACGCTCTGGTACCAGCAATTCTGATTTGGCGTCAGGAGAAAAGGCTATTTGGCAAAGAGGCGCCAAAAGCTCGCCCAGCTGAGCGGGACCTGCCCGCTCGTGAGCTGAAAAAACAAAGGCCTTACGGTTCCGAAAAACACGTAAGGCCTTGTTTTTTTTGGCGTCCCCACGGGGATTCGAACCCCGGTCGCCGCCGTGAAAGGGCGGTGTCCTAGGCCTCTAGACGATGGGGACTAAACCGTAAAACATCGTGCCTAGGTCGAAACTTTTGGTGGAGCCAGGCGGGATCGAACCGCCGACCTCTACAATGCCATTGTAGCGCTCTCCCAGCTGAGCTATGGCCCCGCAAATCAAGCCGCTCATTTTAGCAATTCCCACTGTCGTGTCAATTAATTAATTGCCAACGACTGATCGTTAATGCCGCTGTTGAGAGATTAACAGCCCTGTTCGATGAACAGATCGCACAATTCTACCCTGCCCGGCGGACGTTGGGTCAATCTTTCGGCAGCCAGCAGCGCGCCCCGGGCGAATATTGATCGATCCGTGGCGCGGTGTGAGATCTCCAAACTTTCACCATTCCCGAGAAACCGTAAAACGTGCTCGCCGACCACGTCGCCCCCGCGGGACACCTGAAAGCCGATTTCTCCATCACTACGGGCCGCGCGTCGCTTTGATCTGTCCAGAATTGCTGAGTCGCGCAGGATCTGGTTGCGCGCGGTAGCAACCTGATCACCCAGCGCCAGCGCAGTACCTGATGGGGCATCCTGCTTGCGCCGGTGATGCGACTCAGAGATCTCAATATCAAAAGACTCGGGCAAGGCCGCCGCAGCCCGGGCGGCCAGTTCCATCATCACTGTAACCCCAATGCTGAAGTTCGCAGCGACGCACACGGGAACATGCTTCGAAGCTTCCGCCACTTTTTCCTCGCAGGCTTCGGTCAAACCGGTCGTGCCGATCACGATCGGCAACTGCCTGCTGCGGGCAAATTCAAGACAGCGCAGGGTCAGGTCGGGGTGGGAGAAGTCAATCACCACATCACCATTGGCCTGGTCGGAAAAAAACGAGGACCTATCCGCCGTTTCCGACAGTTCGAGGCCATCGCTGTCTTCAATCAAGCCGATGATTGTTTTACCGACCGCACCGCTGGCCCCACCCAACAAGACGCGCATGCCGAAAGGCTACAAACCCATGCGGTCAAAGAAGCTTTTGACCCGATCGGTCCAGCTGCTCGACTGCGGATTGTGGTGGTCATTGTTTTCAAACGAGCTCTGGAATTCGCGAAGCAGATCCTTCTGCTCCCTGGTCAGGTTCACTGGTGTCTCCACCGCAACCTTGCACAACAAATCACCGGCTGTCCGGCTGCGGACAGACTGCACGCCCTTACCGCGCAGTCGGAACAACTTGTCTGACTGGGTTTCAGCCGGAATCTTGAGCATGACCGATCCATTCAGCGTCGGCACCTTGAGCTGCCCACCCAAAGCGGCCGTGGTGATGGGAATGGGCACTTCGCAGAACAGATCATCCCCATCGCGCTGGAACAAAGGGTGCGGCCTGACGTGAATGTCGACATACAAGTCTCCGGCCTGACCGCCCTGGGCGCCGGCAGCGCCCTCGGCACTCAAACGAATTCGATCGCCCTCATCCACCCCGGGAGGTATCTTGACCTGAAGAGTACGAGTCTCGCGCACCTGGCCATTACCGTCGCACTCGGTGCAAGGGTCCTTGATCGTCCGGCCACTTCCGCCGCAGGCCGGACAGGTCTGCTGGACGGAAAAAATCCCCTGCTGCATTCTGACCTGACCCTGACCGCCGCAGGTAGAGCACACGTCCAGACGACCGCTTTTGGACCCGCTGCCGTCGCAGCTACCGCATTTCCCCAGGGTCGGAATCCGGATTTCCTTTTCGATTCCCTGAACCGCTTCTTCCAGCTCCAACTCGAGCTCATAGCGCAGATCCTGGCCGCGGCGCGACTGCTGACGCCGGCGGCGACTCCCACCAAAAATATCCCCGAAAATGTCGCCGAAGATGTCGTTGATATCGCCGAAACCAGCCCCACCCGGCGCTCCACCGCCGGCACCACCGTTCACACCAGCGTGGCCGAACCGGTCATAGGCCGCACGCTTCTTTTCATCCTTCAGGACCTCGTAGGCCTTCTGGACTTCCTTGAACCGTGCCTCGGCGTCAGACTCTGAGCTGACGTCGGGGTGATAGCGCCTGGCTAATCGCCGATAAGCCTTCTTGAGCTCATCCGGCGATGCCGTGCGTGCCACCCCCAGCGTGTCGTAGTAATCAGCGGGCAAAGCGCCACTCCCTGGTTAAACGCCAGTCAATATCCGAGCGAGGATAGATCACTTCTTGTCGTCGTCTACCTCGGTGAACTCGGCGTCAACCACCTCGTCTCCGCCTTCGGCAGATGCCGCGCCTTCAGCAGCCGAGTCAGCCGCTTCTTCAGCGGCGCCAGCCTGCGCTTTTTCAGCCGCTTTCTGGTAAAGCTCAGCGCCGGCCTGCTGCAGTTCGTTAACGGCGCTCTCTATGGCAGCCTTGTCGTCGCCCTTGATGGCCTCGTCAACCTTAGCCAAAGCGTCTTCAATCTTCTGGCGGGTCGCATCGTCTATCGCTTCGGCATTCTCGGTCAGGCTCGTCCGGGTTGCATGAGCGACACCGTCGGCGGAGTTGCGCGCACTGACAAGTTCCTGGAAGCGCTTGTCCTCTTCCCGATGCGTTTCGGCATCCCGAACCATGTTTTCGATCTCGTCTTCGCTCAGACCGGAACCCGCCTTGATCTCGATGCGCTGCTCGCGACCCGTTGCCTGGTCTTTCGCTGAAACATGCAGGATGCCATTGGCATCGATATCGAAGGTCACCTCGATTTGCGGCATGCCGCGGGGAGCTGCCGGGATACCGGTCAGGTCAAAACGAGCCAGTGACTTGTTTGCAGAAGCCATTTCTCTTTCGCCCTGCAGCACGTGGACGGTGACCGCGCTCTGGTTGTCTTCGGCCGTCGAGAACACCTGTGATGCCTTGGTCGGAATCGTGGTGTTCTTTTCGATCAGTTTGGTGAACACGCCCCCCAGCGTCTCGATGCCCAGCGACAGCGGTGAAACATCCAGCAGTAATACGTCCTTGACATCACCGGCCAGAACACCGCCCTGGATCGCGGCACCAACGGCTACGGCCTCGTCAGGATTCACATCTCTGCGGGCTTCTTTGGCAAAAAACTCCGCAACGGCCTTCTGAACCTGCGGCATGCGCGTCTGACCGCCGACCAGGATAACCTCATCGATTTCGCTCACCTTGAGGCCTGCATCATTCAACGCAGTACGGCATGGCTCGATCGATCGCTTGACCAAATCCTCGACCAGCGACTCCAGCTTGGAACGAGTCACTTTGATGTTCAGATGCTTCGGCCCCGAAGCATCTGCCGTGATGTAGGGCAAATTGACTTCCGTTTGTTCCGTCGACGACAGCTCGATCTTGGCCCGCTCGGCCCCCTCGCGAAGACGCTGCAGAGCGAGCGGATCATTCTTGAGATCAACTCCTTGGTCTTTCTTGAATTCCTGGGCAAGGTATTCGATCAGGCGAAGGTCAAAATCTTCGCCACCGAGGAAAGTATCGCCATTGGTTGCCAGCACTTCGAACTGTTTTTCGCCGTCAACGTCGGCAATTTCAATGATAGAGATATCAAAGGTACCGCCGCCCAAATCATAGACCGCCACTTTGCGGTCGGCGCCCTTCTTGTCCAAACCATAGGCCAGAGCAGCTGCTGTTGGCTCGTTGATGATGCGGCGGACGTTCAGCCCGGCGATCTTACCGGCATCCTTGGTCGCCTGGCGCTGCGAGTCGTTGAAATAAGCCGGGACCGTAATAACTGCTTCGGAAACCTCTTCCCCGAGATAGTCTTCGGCGGTCTTTTTCATTTTCATCAGCACGCGCGCCGAAATTTCCGGGGGCGCCATTTTCTTGCCGTCAACTTCAACCCAGGCATCACCGTTGTCTGCCTCGACGATGCGATAAGGCACCAATTCCTTATCCTTCTGCACCACGTCTTCGCTGTACTTGCGACCAATCAGCCGCTTGACTGCATAGAGGGTGCGCTCCGGGTTGGTCACCGCCTGCCGTTTGGCGGGCTGCCCAACCAGAACCTCTCCGTCTTTTGTAAACGCAACCGTCGAAGGCGTCGTGCGATCGCCCTCTGCGTTTTCGATCACTCTGGCCTTGCCCCCTTCCATGAGGGCAACACAAGAGTTTGTTGTTCCAAGGTCGATGCCGATTATCTTGCTCATGGTTTAGATTCCTGTTTCTGCATTGCAATTGTTCATGTCAGGCAGCTTGTTCAATAAAGCGCTGCCGTTACCGTTGTCGGTGAAATGTGGCTGTCCAGCGCAAAATTCAATGCGTAGCAAGCGGTTTCTGCCGTCATGGACCGGATTTAAGGCGCCTTTGCAACGATAACGCGCGCGGGCCGAACCAGACGTCCGTAGAGCACATAGCCACGCTGCAGTACCAGCATGACCGAGTCGGGCTCGTGCTGGGCACTGGCCTGCATGCTCATGGCCTCGTGCCAGTCCGGATTGAACGGTTCGCCCTCAGGCTCGATGACTTCCAAACCGTGCCGCTGAAGACTTTTCAAAAGCTGGCCTCGAATCATGCCCAGACCTTCCCGCAAACTATCGTCCTCATCGGCCGCGTTCTCCAGCCCCTGGTCCAGCGCGTCCAGCACGGGCACCAGGTCTTTCATCAGCGATTCGCTGACGTAGCGCCGAGAGCGTTCCAGTTCTCGGTCTGTCCGCTTGCGCAGATTATCCATCTCAGCCCGGGTCCTGAGCAGAGCGTCACGAAGCCGGGCAATTTCTTCCTCAGCACTGGTCTCTGACTGCTCTGACGCGTGCTCAACCTGGGACTCGTCGGTCAGATTCGGGTCAAGAACCGAGTCGCGGTTTTCTTCAGGCGCGTCATCGGGACGGCCAGATTCATCGTAGGTATTTGCCATGGGTCTCCCCGCACATAGACATCGCTTTGCGCGGTAGATGGGGCTGCAACTGACAAAATACAAGCATAGCGCTGTCATGGAGCCCCGTAGAACGGCACCACATTCCGAAAGGCGACAGAAATATTGCCGAAACGCAGCGACGGTGCTAGCTTGATGGGCCGTTTTCGAGATTGTCACGACGCCATGTTGCGGTTTCTGTCGATACGCGATTTCGCCATCATCGAGGAGGTTGAACTCGAGTTTGGCTCCGGGTTGAACGTTATCAGCGGCGAAACCGGTGCAGGGAAATCAATCCTCGTCGACGCCCTTGGTCTTCTTTTGGGAGAGCGCGCGCAGGCCGGGACTGGCACCGACAGCGCCCGCCAGGCTGACCTCAGCGCCGAATTCGAACTGAACAATCAACCTTCGGCAAGAAGATGGCTGACAGATCAAGCCATGGATGATGGATACCGCCTCCTACTGCGCCGGGTATTGCCGGCCAAGGGCGCGTCGCGAGCCTGGATCAATGGGCGCAGCGCGACCATCGGCCAGCTGGCAGAACTAGGCAGCCTACTGGTTGAAATTCACGGCCAGCATGAACACCAGATGCTCTCCAGACCCGACAGACAGCGAGCATTGATCGACCGGCAGCTTGAGCAAGCTTCGCTTGAGGCACTTTCTGACGCCTACATGGATTGGCGTTTGGCCCGCATCGCACTTGAAGATTTCGAAAAGGACTGCGGCGATCCGGCTCAGCTTGAGCTGCTGCAGTTTCAGCACCGGGAGCTGGAGAGCCTTGATCTCAAACCTGGCGAGTATTCAGAGCTTGAGCGCCAGCAGGAAAAGCTGGCACGCGGCGACGAAATCCGCCTATGCCTTGATCGGGCAAAAGCAGCGCTCGACAACGACGAGACTGGCAACGTCAGAAACCTGCTAACCCGTGCCGAACAGGCACTCGACCAGGTCCGAACTCTGGATCAGCGCTTCGCATCGGTCGGAAACCTGATCCGGGAGGCTGCGATTAACGTCGATGAAGCCACGGCGGAATTGGAGCGCTTTGACCAGGCCGATGAAGTCGACCCGAAGGCTCTGGAGCAGATCAACCGCCGGCTGGAAAAATGTCTCGATCTGGGCCGCAAGCACCGTGTCCGACCCGATGAGTTACCCGAGCTGACCCGGCAGTTATCTATGCGCCTCGATGCCTTGGCTCACCAGGACGAACAACGCGAGGCGCTTGAGTCCAATCTCGAGTCCGCCCTCAAACGCTGGCACGCGGCCGCTGACGTACTGACTCGGCAGCGACAGAAAGCCGCGGCCAATCTCGCCAAGGCGACCACCAAGAGGTTGCATAAACTCGGGATGAGGCAGGCGGATTTTCAAATCGAGCTGAGTCGCCGGGCCCACAGCGAGCCCAGCGAGCATGGCCAGGACTCAATCGAATTCCGGTTCAGCGCCAATCCCGGACAGACACTCAAGGCGCTGCATAAAGTCGCTTCAGGTGGTGAGCTTTCTCGGGTGAGTCTCGCGCTGATGATTGCATCACAGCAAGGCTCGGAAAAACCTGGGCGGGTGTTTGACGAGGTCGATGCGGGCATTGGTGGCGAGACCGCCCACGTCGTGGGGGCATTCCTGAGGGAAGTCTCTGAAGGTGGACAGGCCTTTTGCGTCACGCACCTGGCCCAGGTTGCTGCCCGCGCCGACCATCACTATCGGGTCGTCAAGGTTCAGGATCAGAACCGCTCGACCATTTCGGTCGAAGCCCTTGATCGCGGCGGGCAGGAGAAGGAATTGGCCAGAATGCTGGGCAATCAGGAGTCAGCCGGCAGCCTCGCCCACGCCAGGGAAATGCTTGACTCGGACTAGCAGCTAGGCGGAAGTTTATTTCTTGGGCTTGACGTAGATCACCAGCGAATGTTCGACGATCTCGTAGCCATGCTTTGCGGCAATCTCCCGCTGTCTTTTTTCGATCTCTTCGTCAACGAACTCAATGACATCGCCCGTCTCCAGACAGACCATGTGATCGTGGTGATCACCGTCGTGTAGCTCATAGCAAGCCTGCATCGGCCGACCACTGCCGTCGTCAAACATGTGCTTGCGTATCAGGCAGGCCTGCTCGAACTGACTCAAAACCCTATAGACCGTGGCCAGACCAATCTCCTCGCCCTGCTCGTTGAGCAAACGGTAGATTTCATCCGCGGTCAGATGCTTTCGATCAAGATCGGTGCGCTCCAAAAGGCGGAGAATCTGCAGGCGCGGATGGGTGACCTTGAGTCCGACCCGACGCAGATCAACGGTTTTTTCCGGCATAACAACCTCGGGGCACAGCGAGCCCAATCAACACATGGGTCCTATTGTATCATTGCGTCTCTCTAATCTTTCGAGGTTCGTAAAGTCCATGCGCCTGATCGTAAGCGCCCTACTGCTCCTGCCACTACTCGGCTGCAACCTGGTTTACAAACAGGATATCCAGCAGGGGAACGTCTTGGACAACGACAACGTCGCCCAGTTGGAAACCGGCATGACCAAGCGCCAGGTTCTGGTGCTTCTCGGCTCACCTTCTGTTCAAAGCCCGTTTCACGCAGACCGCTGGGACTACATGAACACTTACGCGCGTCGGGGCACCGATACGGTCAAGCGCGTGCTGACCTTGAGGTTCGAAGATGACCGGCTGGCCTCAACCGAGGGTAGCTACCTTGAGCAGGATACGGTGGCCGCACAGGCCTTGCGTGAGATGCAGGCACCGGATGAGGTACCCGAGCAAGATCTCGAAAGCGTCCGGCGCAACGATAACTGAATCGCTCAGCCGTTTTTTCCAGCTGCCCGCTCCAGTTCGGCCAACTGGCGCCTGACTTCCTTGGGATCGGCCGTTAGCGGTCGATAGACTTCGACGCGGTCACCCTCACAAAGCACCTGGTCAGCACGGCAGATCCGGCCGAAAATCCCCAGGCGTTTTTCATCCACCAACAAGTCGGGCAGACGCTCCCGGATACCGGAAGCACGGATCGCCTCCCAGACCGTGGTTCCCTGCTCAACCATCAGCGGGATGACGACCTGCCGATCGGGCAGCGCCGCGGCCACTTCAACTTGTATGCAGACCATACATCACCTCAGCGCGGCGGCAGAAATCGTCAACCATGCGATCGGCGATGCGGCTGAACCCCCGGCGAAACGGCTGCATCCAGAAGCTGCCGGCGAAACGGAAGCTCAAATCGAGGCTGACGCGACACCCACCGCCAGCTTCCGAAAACCGCCAACGCCCTTTGAGGTCTTCAAAAGGTCCCTCACGCAAGCGCATCTCAATACTGTCAGGACAGCTGAGCCGGTTCAGGGTCGTGAACTGGGCGCGAATACCACCCAGCGTAACGGCCAAACTCGCCGTCTGTTCTGCATCGGACTGCTCATACACTTTCGCCGAGCGAACCCAGTCGAGAAACTCCGGATAACGCTGCACGTCGCAGACCAAATCGAACATCTGGTTCGGGGTGTATTCAACGAGGGCAAAGCGCTGCACGTCGGTCATCGATGCATGATACGTCAGCATGCAGTGGCTTGAGGTATAGTCCCAGCCCCATGATGACCTCCTCCAGCACCATAGCGCTCAACAAACGAGCGCGTTTCGAATATCACCTCGACGAGAGAATCGAGGCGGGCTTGGCGCTCAAGGGATGGGAAGTCAAAGCACTCCGCGCCGGCAAGATTCAGTTCGGGGAGAGCTATGTCTTGCTCAAGAACGGGGAAGCGTTCTTGTTTGGCTGCCTGATCACCCCGCTGACTTCGGCCTCAACACACGTCAAGGCCGATCCCATGCGCAACCGGCGTCTGCTGCTGCACCGCCGCGAAATTGATCGCCTGATCGGTTTGGTTGAACGCAAGGGACAGACTGTCATTCCCACGGCGATGTACTGGAAAAAAGGCAAGGTTAAAGTCGAAATTGCCATCGCACGCGGAAAACAAACCCACGACAAGCGCCGGGCGCAAAAGGACCGTGACTGGGATCGTCAAAAAAACCGGCTGTTGAAGAACGCCTGACGCAGCCTGGCCTAAGCAGACCGCAATAGCCGCGGCCTGGGCCAACGCTCTATTCAATTGAACCAGACTTATCGGCCGACACCCTGTAGCAATGCAGCAATGATATGATATAACATATCTAAATTAACCCCTTTCGGAAGCTGCAGCGATGCGCAAAACCATTCTTTTCTCAGCCATTTCTCTGGCTCTGACCGTCGTTCACCTGCCCGCTCAGGCGCAGGATCAGGCTGATACCGATCGGGTCGGCCGTCACCAGGACCAACTGGATCGAATCACCGTTCGCGCGTTCCCGGTTGACCGTACACCCCTTGAATCAGCCGAGCCTGTCGACATTTTGGCCGGAGAAGTGCTCGATGACCGGCGTGGCATGACGCTGGGCGAAACCCTCCAAAGCCAGCCGGGGGTGCACTCCAATTACTACGGTCCCGGCGCGGCGCGTCCGGTGATCCGTGGACTGAGCGGACCAAGAGTCCAGATTCTCGAAGACGGCCTGGCAACCGGTGACGCCTCCGCGCCCAGCGACGACCACGCGGTCTCGCTTGATCCGCTGCTCGTCGACCAGATCGAGATTCTGCGCGGCCCCGCCACGCTGCTCTATGGTTCAGCAGCAACCGGCGGAGTGGTCAACGTGATTGACAACCGAATCCCCGAGCAGATGCCTGCTGAACCTTTGCAGGGCCGCTATGAGGTGCGCGGCGATTCCGTCGCCGATGAACGCAGCGGTGTGTTGAGGCTCGACGGTGGTGCGGGCAATTTTGCCTGGCACGTCGACGGCAGCTATCGAGATGCCGGTGACTATGACATTCCTGGCATGGCCCGCCGAACCCTGGCCGAAGAACATCATGATGAACATGAGCATGACGACCATCACGAAGATGACCATGATCATGACGATGATCATGGCAGCGGCACGCTGGAAAACAGCTTCGTCGAAAGCCGTTCCGGCACCGCGGGAGCCAGCTGGATCGGCAATCGCGGCTTCGTCGGGGCATCATTTCGGCTGTTCGAGTCGGAGTACGGCATTCCGGCTCCGCACAGCCATGCCGGTCATGATGACGAGCATGCGTATGATCACGACCACGATGAACATGATGAAGAGGAAGAGGAAGAGGCCTTCGCATTCATCGATTTGCAGCAGAAGAGCTGGAACCTCAAGGCCGGTCTGGATGATCCTCTACCGGGCCTGACGCGTGCCACCTTGCGGCTCGGGTACAACGACTACCGTCATTTCGAGATCGAAATGGAAGGCGACGAGCATGGCCATGAAGAAGAAGATCACGATGACCATGATCATGAACCCACCCTTTTCGACCTGGAGACCTTTCAGGCTCGTCTTGAAATGCAAACCGCGCCCCTGGCCGGCTGGGCCGGGGCCCTTGGCCTACAGTTCGACAGTCAGGATTTCATTACCCGCGGCGAAGAAGCGTTCATCCGACCCAACCAGACCGACGCCATGGCACTGTTCGCGCTGCAGGAGCGGCGCATCGCTGATGTGACGCTGAGTCTTGGTGGCCGGATTGAGCAGACCGATGTGTCCGCCGACGCCGAGCAGCACGAGCACGAGCAGGAACACGGTCATGATGATGGTCATGGCCATGAAGGTAACTCAGACATCAACGACCGGACATTCACCACCTGGTCGGCGAGCATGGGCGCAATCTGGCGCATGAGCGATGACTGGCAGAGTACGATCAACTTCTCGCGTGCTCAGCGCGCGCCCTCGTCAACCGAGTTGTTTGCCAATGGTCCGCACCTGGCCACCTTCAGTTTCGAGCGCGGCGATCCCACGCTTCGCAAGGAAACCACCAACGCCTGGGATCTGGGGCTCCACCGTTACGGCACTCATCTGCACTTTGAGCTCAACCTTTTCCAGAAGGACGTCAAGAACTTTGTATATCTTGATAACACGGGCGAGGACCGTGACGGCCTCGCATTGCGTGATTTTCGACAGGCCAACGCCGAGTTCTACGGACTCGAAGCGCTGGCAACGTGGCGACTTCACGATACCGCACTGGGCGATTTCGACCTGCGGACCAGCTACGACGTGGTCCGGGGTGAGCTTGACGATGGTGCCAACCTTCCGCGCATTTCGCCCCAACGCCTGATGGTTGGACTGGACTGGCATACCGGCCCCTGGCGCGGCGGTCTGGAATGGCAGAGGGTCTTCCGGCAAGATCAGGTCGCGGAGTTCGAAGGCGAAACACCCGGCTACAACCTGACCCATGCCACGCTGGCCTACCAGCTGCCCCTGGGTCGGAACTCGGCAGAGGTTTTTCTCCAGGGCCGGAATCTGGGCAACAACGAAGCGCGGATCCACACATCTTCACTGCGCGAATTTGCTCCCCTGCCGGGCCGCAATTTCCGCGTCGGGTTCAGAGGCACCTTCTGAGTCAACACCGAGGGGAAGCGTCCCGGACAACAGATCGGCCGGGGGCGTTTTGCTCTCTTCGGGTGAATCAGCTGAACTTGCGGAACTAATCGCCTTGCTGATACTCTGAACATACGACTTTGGGGGCGTACCGGCTTCGACGTGTATCGGACGTACCCTGGGGCATGCCGAGGAGACAGCAATCCTCGTAAAACCTGCTG
>CAZIMY010000040.1:0-19902 GCA_964540315.1 uncultured Wenzhouxiangella sp. | reverse complement strand
ACCATCAGGATGATCAGGATGGCGCCAAGGGCAATCGAAATGCCTTCTGTGATGCCTTTCTGGATTTCTTCCCAGCCGTAGCCGTTCATCACGGCGATCACGCCACCAATTGCCGCAGCAACCAACAGAGCGATCTGGTTGGGTCCGTAGGAAGAACTATCTCCAAAAAGCCAGACGGAAAAAGCCAGCATGGTAATCAAGGCGACCAGCGGCAAAAAAGCCTGCAGGTATGAGGGCATTCGCTTTTCGGTGCTCATTGTTTGCATATTACATCAAGCAACGCCGATGTCCGCAGGCCGACAATGCGGCTTGACAGCGCGTCAAGCGATTATCGTTACAATCACCATCGACCACCAACTGAACAGGATTCGTCTATGACGATTATGGATCGCGTGCTGACCGCCGGCTTTCGCCACAACAGCAAGCGGCTGACCAAATTTGACGGCCTTACACCTAGCGCAACCCTGCCGCCGCCGGATACCTCGCGCACCTACATGCTTTACCTGCACATTCCGTTTTGTGTGGTGTTGTGCCCATTTTGTTCTTTCCATCGGGTGTGCTTTAAGGAAGACAAAGCCACAAAGTATTTCAATAGCTTGCGGCAGGAAATTCGCATGGCGCATGAAGCGGGTTACCGTTTCGCCGACATTTACGTAGGCGGCGGCACGCCAACCGTGATGCCCGGAGAGCTCGCCGAAACCCTTGACCTGGTTCGCAAGCTCAGCCCTATCCAGAGTATTTCAGTGGAGACCAATCCCGACGACCTGACGACTGAAACCATGCAGATCGTGCGCGATGCCGGCGTCACGCGTTTGTCGGTTGGGGTGCAGAGCCTGGATAACGAGCTACTAAAGCAGATGGACCGCTATGAAAAGTATGGCTCGGCAGAAAAAACCATGGCCGCGCTGGAACGCGCCAACGGTTTTTTTGAAACGCTGAATGCCGACATGATCTTCAACTTGCCGCAGCAGACCGATGAGTCGCTGCTACGCGACGTGGATCTCATTACCCGAGAGCTGGAAATCACCCAGACCACTTTTTATCCGCTCATGAGTGCCGAGAGCACGATGCGCAAAATGCTCAAGATGATGGGTGAGGTGGATTTCAATCGCGAGGGCCACCTGTACCGTCTCATTCTCGATGCCCTGCCCGCTGACTACACGCCCTCCTCGGCGTGGTGTTTCAATAAAAAAGGCGACACCACAGACGAGTACGTGATCGAAAACGAGGAATACCTGGGCCTGGGCTCAGGATCCTTGAGCTATCTCGACGGCATGCTCTATTCCAGCACCTTTTCGCTTAACCACTACAACCGCCAGATTGAGACGGGCAAGTTCGGCATCAGTCGCCAGCAGGCTCTGACGCCGCGCGACCGGCTTCGTTATTTCATGCTGATGAACCTGTTTGGACTGTCACTGGACAAGCGCGTCGCCGAAGCCAAGTATCCGGGGTTTTTCCGCAAGCTGGCGCCAGAAATTCTTGGGCTTAAGTTGATGGGCGCTGTCCGCGACGAAGGCGACAAGCTGGTGCTGACCCGCTACGGCATGCGGGTCTGGATATTGATCATGCGCGAGTTTTTCATGGCGGTTTCAGACTTCCGCGACCTCATGCGTCACGCGATCAAGGACGAACTGGACGCTCCCGGACCGCTACAAATTCGCGTACCCACCCCCGAGCTGCGACCGCCCGGCGCCTATTGATTTGTTTCCCCGGCGCGCGCCCGCGCGCCGGGTTCCTCTGTGCCTCTTTCTAGCTGGCTGACCCCGCACTGCCGGCGTTGATTCGCTCATGCGACCGGTCTAATTGATGCATCTAGCATCCTTTATATGCAGTTAAGCTAAACCTAATTGATGTGCATCAATGCACGCCGTCTCCGACTTTGGTCTCATAGGCTCCGAGCAATGAATTGATCGAATTCGATTGGTTCGCACCTCCCGGAATTGACCGGATACGCCTTGACTAAGACAACGGAGATGGCGGAATGAAAATTGAACAGGGAAAGGGTATGCATCGAAGAACCTTCCTTGGTGGCGCAACCGCAGCCAGCATCGGCGCGGTACTTGCCAGCAAGGGTTGGGCTGATGCTTCAAAGTTCTTCACGAACAAAGAAGTTGATTTTGAAGGCTTGAAGCAAGCCGGCTATGAGGTGCGGCATACGCTGTGCCTGCAGTGCTCGGCGAAGTGCGGGTTGACCGGCCTGGTCAAGACCGACGCACCGGCCGACGGCAAGAACTTCGTCATTTTCGGTAATCAAAACCCCAATCACCCCCAGCGCGGCATGTGTGGTCGCGGCGCTGGTGCGCCACAGACCTGGAACAACCCGCTGCGTCTGAAAAAGCCGCTGAAGCTGGTTGGCGAAAGAGGCTCGGGCGAATTCCAGGAAATCAGCTGGGAACAGGCTTTCGATGAAATCGGAGCCAAGATGAAAACCATCATCGACGAGCACGGCGCTGAATCGCTGGCCTTTGTCCGCCACACGCTGGGTCAGCAGGCATCCTGGTTCCAGGCGCTGGGCACGCCCAACATCATCGGGCAGGCCAGCAGCTGCAATACCGCAGGTGTTGTGGCCAGACGCTGGGTCATGGGGTCAGGCAATCACCACCATGCCAAGGTCGACCCGGACTACGATAATGCCCGTTTCGTGCTGTTGCCGGGAAGAACCTTGTCAGCCCCGGCCGGCATGCAGCAGCGCCTGGCCAAAATGCGCGCCAAGGGTGGCGAGGTTGCCTATCTCAACCCCGCTCATCCGCACGCAGCCTTCGGCGGCAGCGAATGGATTTCCTGCAAGCCGGCGACTGACGCAGCCTTCATGCTGGGTCTGGCCAACGTTCTGGTCAACGAAAACCTCTATGACGAGGATTTCGTTCTTCGCTACACCAACCTGCCCTACCTCATCAAGGCCGATGGCCAGCCCTTAAGCCAGGCCGACTTGGAAGAAGGTGGAGACGAGAACCTGTTCAAGGTCTATGACGGTGCAGCCATTGTTGACCATAACCTTGCAGGTGGTTCACCGGTTCTGTCGTACAACGGTACCGTGACCCTTTGGGACGGTTCCGAAGTTACCGTCAGCACGGCCTGGGACCTGTTCGTCGAGCATCTGGCCGACTACACCCCGCAGAAGGCTGCCAATATCACCGAAGTGCCGGTCGACACCATTGTCCGTATCGCCCGCAAGCTCTACAGCATGCAGGGCGTGGTGGAAGACACCTGGTACAACACCCGCAACGGTAACGACACCGACGCCGTCATGGCCCTGCTGGCCGTCAACGGCCTGCTCGGTAACTTTGACAAGCCCGGTGGTCTTTGCTTCCGTCCCGGTACCGGACTGCCAGGCGGTTCACTCGGCAAGGGTGACGGCACGCTCAAGACCCGCCATGGTTTCGAGGTTGCAGTGCCTTCACCAGCCAGAAAGCGCGTGGACCGGATCATGTATCCGGAAACCAACCATACCTTCCACGCGATCGTGGACTGCATCCTTGGACGGAACAACGCGCCTTATCCCATCAAGAGCCTGTTCATGGTCGACGCGACCATTTTCCATCGCGACACCAACACCAAGCGGATCGAAGAAGCACTGCGTGCCCTGGACCTGGTGATCACCACCGATATCCTTCATCAGGAAATCTGCGACTGGTCAGACTACGTGCTGCCTTCAGACATGTTTCTGGAGCGTCGTAATATTGCGAACGTCAGCTGGGCTCTCACACCGACCGTCGCGATCGCAGAAGCCGTCACAGAGCCGCCCCCGGGGGCTGACGTACGTCCGATGGAGTGGATTGCCTTCGAAATCATCCGCCGCGTTTACCCGGAACGCGCTCGCGGCTTGGGCTACGAGGAACGCTTCCATAACAATCCGAAGCTGTTCCAGCAGGAATATCTCGACGTTATCGAAGACAAGCGCATCGCTGGCCTGGCCGAGAAATGGGGCCGCAATCCGGCCGACCTGAAAGCAGAGCTGGAGCGCGAAGGCTTTGTCACTTTCAAGGACGCCGAGTACGGCGTGACTCCTTACAAAAAGGCCTTCACTACGATGAGCACCAAGCTGGAAATTTATTCTTTCCACGTGGTTAAAGAGGGTTATCGGCCGCATGGGTTTGCCCGTCACTTTGAAGCGCCCGCTTTTACAACACCTACGGGTGGTCGCGAGTTCTATTTTGTTAACGGCAAAGCACCTTCCGGTTCATCCGGCGTTGCCAGCCTTAACTTCTCGACCCAGTATCTGGCAAAGCCCACTTTGTGGATCAATCCGGTTGATGCCAAGCGACTTGAGATCAACGACGGCGACAAGGTCGAGATCGAAGGGCTGGACACCGGCTGGGTGGCGACCGCGACCATGGAAGTCACGACCAAGATCCATCCGGGCACTTTGTTCACCTACTCCTACGTGGGCGGCAACCGCCAGAAGATTCTCCAGCAGACCGAAGGCTTTGAAGCCTTGAGCGAAGGAGTCAATCCTCACTGGTTCACGACCGGCTATATCGATCCGAATACCGGCAGTGCCTTCAACAATTCATCCGTGCGTATCCGCCGGGTTGTTTAATAAAACGTCTTCTAAAGGAGAATGAACATGCGTTTACGCAGAGGACAAAAACCGACTCGCCGGCTGGCTCACGTCTGGAACGAAGCCAACTGCACGGCCTGTTCAGCTTGCATCATCGCTTGTACGGCAACCAATCAGCCGGAAATGATGTATCGCAAGGAAAAGGGATGGGATTCGATCGCCTCCAACATCCGGAGCATCGAAGGCCAGACTGCGCAGGGGCGTCCCACGCACCTGCTCAACCAGTGCCAGCACTGTGAGGATGCACCGTGCGTGCATACCTGCCCGTTCGGCGCGGTCTACTACAACGACGACGGCCTGGTCGCTATCGACGAGCGTCTGTGCATCGGCTGCAGCTACTGTGTAGCGGCCTGCCCTTACAACGTTCGCTGGATGCATCCGGACAGCGGCTTGCCCAAGAAGTGCATGGGTGAGGCCTGCCTGGAACTGGTTGCGGCCAACCAGAAGCCGGCCTGCGTGCAGGCCTGCCCGGCTAACGCCCGCGACTTCGGTGATCTGAACGATCCGAATAGCACCGTCAGTCAGACCCTCAAACGCTTGCCTAATCGGGTTCTGCTCGAATCGGCCGGCACGAAACCCAAGTACTTCATCGTGGAGAGCTCATCATGAATGTCGCTGACCTTACCGTCCAAGCCGATGTCGCTCACTGGAGCTGGACCATCGCGCTATTCCTCTGGTTTGTCGGGATTGCCGGCATGGGTTCCGTGGCTTACTACTTCAGCCGCAAGGCGCCCCTGGCGCTGACCATCATCATCTCCCTGATTGTCGGGTTGCTGTTTGTGGTCAGTCACTTGACGCGCTGGTGGAATCTACCCATGACCATCTTTACAGCGATCACGGAGTTTTCGTTCAACTTCGAGTCGTGGATGTTCTGGGGCTTTGCCATCCTGTCGGTACATCTTGTCCTGGCAGCCGTGGTGGCAGCCGCCAATCTGTCATTCCTGAAGAACATTCCTGTGCTTAAAGCCTTCGTTCCCTTGTTGAAAAACTTCAACGAAAGCAATCTGTTCCTGGGTTTGTTCGCCGTCGCGGGTTTTGCCTCAACGGTCTACAGTGGCTTCCTGCTGTCGACCGCTGCCGGCGTGCCGCTTTGGAATACGGCCCTGATCCCGGTTCTGTGGGTGATCAGCGCGAGTGTCGCCACGGTAGCCCTGATCGAGCTCTTCTATGTTCTGGGCTGGACCGACGAGCGTGAAGCTGCGTTCGGTCTGCGCCTGGGGCTGGGTCTCGATGTGATGAAACTGCTGGCCGTGCTGGCTTTCATCCACATCAGCCTGACCGTCGGAACCATGGGCGCTCAGATTGGTGCCGCCCGGATGTTTTCCGGCGATCTGGCGCTGATGACCTGGGTTGGTGTTATCGGTATCGGCATCCTGGTGCCGCTGGCTATTGGCGGCCTTTCCCTGCTGATCGGCAAGAAAAAGCCGCTGCTGATCATCTCGTCGGTTGCCGCCCTGGCGGGCGTGCTGTTCCTGCGAGCTGTCGTGCTGCTGGCTGGTGTTTGGGAGCCTCTGGTTGTCTAAACGCTAAAGCAACAAACCAACAGAGAAGCCCCGGGTTCTGCCCGGGGCTTTTTTATTATGGGCCGATCCTGCCTGGCTAGTCTTCGCTCAGCCAGCGATCGAGCCAGTCCGACACCTCGCCATAAAAGTGCCGGCTGTTCGGACCGCTCATGATCCAGTGATCCTCTTCGGGGTAGATCAGAAGGCGGCTTTCAACCTGCTGGCGCTGCAGCGCGGTCCAGTACTCCAGCGTGTTGGACAAAGGCACGCGCTCATCAAGCTGACCGATCGTCACCAGAACTGGGGTATCCCACTGGTCGGCATACATCAGGGGGTTCTGGTCCAGCCAGACCTCCGGCATCTGCCAGGGCGGGCCGCCGAGATTGGCCTCGCGGTGGTAGACCGCGTCACTCGTGCCCCACTGGGTGATCAGATTGACCAGTCCAGCATGGCTGACCAGGCAGCGATAGCGGTCGGTTGCGCCCTGCATCCAGTTAGCCAGGTGCCCACCGTAGCTTGCACCCGCGGCACACTGGCGGTCCTCGTCGATGAAGTCAAACCGCTCGATGGCAACGTCTGCCGCCTGATTGATTTCTTCGGCCGGTCCGCGCAGCGGATCGCCCTGGATGGCGCGGGCAAAGTCTTCACCAAACCCGGTCGAGCCCTTGTAGTTAGTCAACAGCACCACGTGATCGGTACCGGCCAGCAGGTGGTAGTTCCAGCGTAGATGCGGGCTATCGGGCCACATGGAATGCGGTCCGCCGTGCATCAGGACCAGCAGTGAATATTCCTCATCGGGGTCAAACCCGGCCGGCCGCACGATCATGTTATGGATCTGCCTGCCCTCCCCGCTTTCAAACCAGAAATGCTCCACCGGCTGCAAGTCCAAATTCGCCAGCGTTGATGCCGTGAAGGTCGTCAGCGGCTGGTGGCCGCCGGAGCCCGGTTCGATCCGAACCACTTCGGCATATTTCGTGGCTTCACGATAGGTGCCCAGCAGAACCGGATTGTCGGCATCCGTTGCTATAGACAAGCTGCCGTAGACGCCGCGCACCTGGTCAAAGGAAGGCGTCGCCACGCTATCTGATGGGCCGGCTGTGTAGACGCGGATCAGGCCCGCATCCTGTCCGAGCAGGAAAACGGTCTCACTGTCGGGCGCGATCGCAAAATCGCGCACTGAACGCGCATCCGGCAGGCTGATCTCCCTGAGCTCTGAGAGATCGGACCAGTTGAGCGCAACGAGTCTCGATGCGTTGAAGACAAAGTCGGTTCGAGGCGAGCGGCTGGCAAAAAGGGTCTTGCCATCGGGGCTGAACCGAGGGCTGGACCAGCTGTCAGTCGCTTCAGGCTTCTCATTGCCGGTAAGCCGCTCCGGCTCTCCACCGATGGCATCGACGCGCCACAAGTCAGTATTTGTCCAGTCAAAAGCGTAACGGTTTCTGTTTGAACTGGCGACGAACACCAGAGATTCCCCATCCGGCGTCCAAATGGCATGCAGGCGACTCGTGCCGGAACTGCGCACACCGTCGTAGCCGGGGTTGCTGAGCAGTTCGCTGCCCGCCAGTAAATCAACGGCCTCGAGTTCGCCCAATTTCTGGACGAAAAGTCGAGGCTGGAATTCATCCAGATAAGTATTCCAGTTGCGGATCGGAAAGCCGGTGTAGGTCCGCACGTTTTCCTCGCGCTCTTCGGCCTGTTCGCTGAGCTGCTCGCTGTCCTCGTCGGTGAGCGCGTCGCGATGGACATGGCTGACGAACGCGATTCGCTCACCGTCAGGGGAAAAGATTGGACGGCTGGCGCCGGTGCTGAGGTTCGTTACCGGGCGGGCCTCTCCGCCCGCATTGAGGTCAAGCACGTGAATCTGGCTGATTTCGTCGCCGTCGCGGGTTGCCGTAAATGCGATCCGGCGGCTGTCCGGACTCCAGCTGACGTGGGACTCACCGCCGGTGGAAAAGGTGATTTGACGCGGAGGTTCGCTGCCATCGGTTGTCAAAAGCCATAAATTGCTCTCGGCGTCTTCGTCATCATAGGCTGGATGCTGGACGCTGACGACGGCCTTCGCGCCGTCCGGACTGACGACCGGACCCCCTACTCTGGGCATCAGCCACAAATCTTCATGGGTGATCGGACGGAGTCCGTTTTCATCGGCATGGGTCGCAGACAGCAGCCCCAGCAGCAGCAGCGGAATAAAGGCGAATCGGATGATTTGCATTTCGGTCTCTCTTGGCTTGTAAAAACAGGAAGTCGCTGGGCGGATGCCCAGGGCGCAAGCGCGCCGTTCGGGCCACAGTATAAGGACGCCGCATAAACCCTTCAGACCGATCTGTCCCAGCGGCTAGAATGACAAGGAGCTATCACCCAAAAGGAAGGACGTTTATGCCCTCTTTCGATGTGGTCTCTGAAGTCGATCATCACGAGCTGGCCAATGCCGTCGATCAGGCCAACCGCGAGGTAACAACCCGGTTTGACTTCAAGGGCACGAGTTCGTCTTACGAATTGGCTGACCAGGTCATCTCTATGAAAACGGAGTCGGAATTTCAGCTTGAACAGATGCTCGACATTCTCTACTCGAAGCTGGCCAAGCGCGGCATCGATCTCGAGGCGGCCGATCCCCAGGAACCCGAGATCATGGCCAAAACCGCAAGCCGTCGGATTGTGATCCGGGAAGGTATCGACAAGGACATCGCGCGCAGTATCGTCAAGGAGATCAAGTCTGCCAAGCTCAAGGTCCAGCCGAGCATTCAGGGCGATCAGGTCCGAGTGACCGGCAAAAAACGCGATGACTTGCAAAGCGCCATTCAGCTGCTGAAGTCAGCGGAGTTTAGCCTGCCCCTGCAGTTCAAGAATTTTCGCGATTAACTCGGTCAGGCAGCCCGAATTCCGGGCCGCCGTCTCAGTGGTTCAACCGCATTTGGAGTATCCGCAGGCAAGGCAGGTCTGGCACCCGTCAAGCACGACCATCGCTTTGGTATTGCACTTGTAGCAGACGCTGGCTGACGCCGGGTAAGAGGCTTCGGCCGAAGGGGGCGGGGCCGCTTCAGCGCCAATCAGCGTTTTTTTTTCCGCCTCTATCGTTTCCGCGTCCTGGGCCTGCTGCTCGCGCGCTTCGTATTCAGCGCGTTTCTGATTCAGGATGAGCTGCTGCTGTTCGCTGAGCTCGTCGGGCTCAATCAGTCCAATCCGCTTGAGGTGATGCTCGACCACAGCGCCGATATCGGCCACGATGGACGGCACGAAGCGCCCGCCGGGCTTGAAGTACCCGCCCTTGGGGTCGAATACCGCCTGGAGTTCTTCGCTCAGGAACGTGACATCCCCACCCTTCCGGAACACTGCCGACATGACCCGCGTCAAGGCGACAATCCACTGGAAGTGATCCATGTTCTTGGAGTTGATGAAGATCTCAAAAGGCCGCCGCTGTTCGTGTTCGGTGCCTGGGTTGAGGACAATGTCGTTAATCGTCACATACAGGGCGTGGTCATCAAGCGGCGTACGCATCTTGTAGGTTGCGCCCTCCAGACACTCCATCCCTTCCGGTCGCTCCAGCTTTTCGTGCATCCGGATGATTTCGGCCTTGCGCGGAGTATCACTACGCTCAGAGACTTCGTCTGATTTCTGGGTATTCTTGTCACCAACCTGATAACCAACGATTTTCTTTTCTATTTTTACCGTCATGATCGTTTTCTCATCCGAACCTAGAATTTGCCGTAGTAGCCTTCTTTGAGTGCGTCAAAGAGATTTGCAGCCGTGTGCACTTCCCCGTCGTACTCAACCTCTTCATTCCCCTGCAGTTCAATCGTCGATCCATCGTCGAGCTCAAAGGTATAGGTTGTTGATTCCAGGTCCTTGTCAGTCACAAGAACGCCCTGGAATGCTTCCGGATTGAACCGGAACGTGGTGCAACCCTTCAGGCCCTGGTCCCAGGCGAACAGGTAAATGTCCTTGAAGTCCTCGTACGGGTAATCGGTCGGAACGTTGGCAGTTTTCGAAATTGACGAATCAATCCATTTCTGCGCGGCGGCCTGGACCGCCACGTGCTCTTTCGGCGTAATGGTCTCGGCCGTGAGGAAGTAATCGGGCAACTGCTCGTCGACCTCGCTGGAATACGGCATGGCCGAGGGATTGACCAGCGTGCGGTAAGCCAGCAATTCGTAGGAATAAACGCTTACCTTCTCCTTGCTCTTGCGGCCTTCCCGAATGACATTGCGATTGTAGTGATGGGCAAAGCTCGGTTCGATGCCGTTCGACGCGTTATTGGCCAGGGAAAGCGAAATAGTGCCCGTGGGCGCGATCGAGGTGTGGTGCGTGAAACGGGCACCGGTTTCGGCCAATCGGTCGACCAATTCCGGGGCCACCTCGGCGACCTTTTGCATGTAGCGGCTGTACTTTGCGTGCAGCACTCGGCCGGCAACCCGATCTCCGGGCTTGTAGCCGTCAGCCTTCATCTCAGGCCGCTGGCGCAGCATTTGACCGGTGACTTCAAACTCGTCGCTCATGATGGGTGCAGGCCCTTTCTCCTCGGCCAATTCGAGCGCGGTTTCCCACCCGGCCACCGCCATCTCCTGAGCGACTTTCTCGGTGAATTCCAACGAATCAGGCTGCCCGTAGCGCATCTTCAGCATCGTGAGGGTTGAGCCCAGACCCAGGAAGCCCATGCCGTGCCGGCGCTTGTATTCAATTTCACGCTGCTGTTCGGGCAATGGAAGCCCGTTGACTTCAACGACGTTGTCAAGCATTCGCGTGAAGATCTTGACCGTTCGGCGGTACTCGTCCCAATTGAAGCGGGCATTCTCGGTAAACGGGTCTTCGACAAACCGGGTCAGGTTTACTGACCCAAGCAGACAGGCACCGTAGGGCGGCAACGGCTGCTCTCCGCAGGGGTTTGTCGCCCTGATGTTTTCAGTCCACCAGTTGTTGTTCTGCTCGTTGATACGGTCAACCAGCACGAATCCGGGTTCTGCGAAATCGTAGGTTGAGGCCATGATCATGTTCCACAGGCGCTTGGCCGGCACGGTCTTGTAAATCCGGCACGCCACAAGTCCTTCGTCGTCGGTGACGTAGCCTTCAGAGCTCGGCCAGTCGCGCCAGACCACCTGCTCAGCATCGGTCAGATCCACCTCATCGGCCTCGGAATCCTGCAGCGGGAAAAACAGCTGCCAGTCGGCATCGGCCTGGACGGCGCGAATGAAATCGTCGGTGATGAGCAAAGAACAATTGAACTGCCGCAAAACACCGTTCTCGCGCTTGGCGCGGATGAAGTCCATCACGTCAGGGTGAGAAATATCGAACGTGGCCATTTGCGCCCCACGCCGTCCGCCGGCTGACGACACCGTGAAGCACATCTTGTCGTAGATATCCATGAACGACAGCGGGCCGGAGGTGTGCGCTCCTGCGCCAGAGACATAGGCGCCCTTGGGCCTCAGCGTTGAGAATTCGTATCCGATGCCGCAACCGGCCTTCAACGTCAGCCCGGCCTCGTGGACCTTGCCGAGAATATCTTGCATGGAATCGCCGATTGTCCCGGACACCGTGCAGTTGATCGTAGAGGTAGCCGGCTTGTGTGCCTGGGCGCCGGCATTGGAAGTAATTCGACCCGCTGGAATGGCGCCACGCCTGAGCGCCCACAGGAACTCCCTGAACCAGAACTCGCGCAGCTCCGGCTTGCTTTCCACGCTAGCCAGGGCTCTGGCCACCCGGCGATACGTGTCATCAATCTCGGTATCGAGGATTTCCCCGGTTTTTGATTTAAGACGGTACTTTTTATCCCATATGTCCAGCGATGCTTCCTGAAAGGGAATTTCAGGCAGCGCCGCCGTCAGGGTTTCTGCCGACACACTCATGCCACAACCTCTTGATTTATCCGAATAGTTTTAACTTATACACAAGTTATGAAATGGCTTGTTCACAACTTGTTGTGTCTATTTGTCCCGCAAGCCACAACATCTTGTGTCGGGCTGCTGTACCTTACCCGCCATGGCAATGAGAATCAAGTCAAATTTCTGGTGAAGTCCGGGTATGTTCGACATCGTTTTGTATCAGCCTGAGATTCCTCCGAATACGGGCAATATCATGCGGCTTTGCGCAAACGCGCCGGCCCGGCTTCACCTGATCGAGCCGCTGGGATTCCAACTTGACGAGCGCAGCCTCAGGCGCGCGGGAATGGATTATCGGGCTGTCGCCGAGCTCTATCGCCACCGCAAGCTCGGAGACTGCCAGCGGGCGCTGGGTGAGCGACGGTGGGTTGCCCTGAGCACCCGGGGAACGAATCGGCACGACCGCTGGGCTTATGAAAGCGGTGACGTTCTGTTGTTTGGTAGCGAAAGTCGGGGGCTGCCTGATTCGGTGCTCGGATCCTTTCCCGCCTCAAACTGCCTGGTGATTCCTCAGCGCCCGGGAGCGCGAAGCCTCAACCTGTCTAACGCTGTCGCCGTTGTTCTTTACGAAGCATGGCGGCAAATCGGTTTTTCAGGTGCAAACGGAGGGGAAATCCGTTAGTCGGTTTCTGGCTTCAGTTCGCGCTGCATCAAAACCTGGACGCCTTTGCGCGGACTCCAGCCTTGGTACAGAATGCCGTAAACCTGCTCTGTGATGGGCATTTCGACCTGATAACGCTGGGCTAAACGCATCGCCTCTTCGGTTGTCCGGATGGCTTCGACCACCTGACCGATTTCGGCAACAGCCTCATCTAAAGACTTGCCGGCCGCCAGCGCCAGGCCAAGGCGCCGATTACGGGAAAGATCCCCGGTACAGGTCAGCACCAGATCACCGACGCCAGCCAGGCCGGTCAGCGTCAGCGGGCTGGCCCCGAGTGCTCGGCCGAGGCGCATCATTTCGGCCAGGCCGCGGGTAATCAGGGCAGCGCGGGTGTTTCCGCCCAGGCCCAGGCCGTCTGCAATACCGCAGGCGACCGCCAGCACGTTTTTCAGCGCCCCACCCAGCTCCGCACCGGGCAAGTCTGCCGTGTAGTAAGCGCGGAAGTTGTCGCCATGCAACCATTCGGCCCAGCTCGCCCCAAAGTCGGGCGTGGATGCCGCTACGGTGACCGCTGTGGGGAGACCCGAAGCGACTTCATGGGCAAATGACGGTCCGGTAATCAACGCCAGTGGTACTTCAGATCCCAGCGATTCTTCGGCAACCTCATGCAGCAGCCTGGCACTCCCCGGTTCCAGGCCCTTCGTCGCCCAGGCCAGCCCGGATTGCCGGGTCAGACAGGGCCGGATCCTGGTCAGGGTTTCAACGAAAGCATGCGACGGCGTGACCACCAGCAGATGCTGGCTGTCGGCACAAACCTGTTCCAGGTCTGCACTCGCCGAAAGACCTACGGGGAAATCAATGCCCGACAGGTAACGCTCGTTGCTGCCATCGCGTTGCATGGCCGCGATGTGAGATTGGTCGATATCCCAGAGCCTGACCCTGTGACCACGCCTGGCCAGGTGCATGCCCAGCGCAGTGCCCCATGAGCCGGCCCCGAGGACCCCAATCGAACGCTGTTGCATAGCGGCTTCAGTTGACGCTCGGCGGGTCTTCAGCCGGCGCTTCGCCCTGCCCTTGCTGCTGTGCGTCGGCCAGACGCTGACGGAACACCGCCTCGAAGTTTATCGGCTGCAAAGGCGGCAGGTAGAAACCCCCAGCGGTAATCATCGAACCGATCTGCGTGCGGTTGTACGGGAACAACACGTTCGGACACAGTACGTTGACCACGAAAGGCATCTGCTGCTCGCTGACGTTGGCGAACTGAAATATTCCGCCATACTGCACCTCGCAGACAAACGCCGTGCTTTCGCCCTGCTTGGCCGTCACCGTGACCGTCAGGATCACCTCCATGCGGTCTTCTGCAACTTTGGTTGTGCGCTGGGCGAGATTGAGATTGATATCCGGTTGTCCCCCGGACTGATCCAGATCCTGGGGAGACTTCGCCTCAAACGAAGCGTCCTTCAGATAAACGTGCTGGACGACCATCTGCATGTCTTTGTTTTCTTCCGCACCCACTGGTGCGCCTGCGGCGTTGCCTTGTGTTTCTTCAGCCATGTGATTCCTTCTTGCGTTACCGGGTTGATGAACGATTGATTGAAAGGATAGCGCAGACCGCTCTTCAGCCAGAGTCTTTGTCTGCCGGTGCATCCTGTGTCTTATCCGACTTGATCTTCTTGGAGGATTTATCTTTCTTGGATAATTTATCTTTCTTGGACGATTTGTCTTTGTTGCGGCTGACGGGCTGGTTGTCGCTGGTCCATTGCGCCAGGCCTCCGGACAGGGCGAACACCTGCTCAAAGCCGAGTTTCACGAGCCGATTGGCCATTTGTGGAGAAATCTGTCCGCGCTGGCAGTAAACCAGCACGGGCCGATTTTTCTGTTTCAGCAACTGCTGGTTGCCAGCCTCTATGCGGGACGGCGGCATGTGGACAGCCCCGTTAATATGTCCGCTGGCAAACTCGCTGCTGTTGGAGACATCAACAATCAACGGCTCTTCGCGGTTGATCAAACGAACCGCCTCCAAAGTACCGAGTTCTTTCCACTTGCGGCCCAGACGCGCTACCTCCCAGGCCAGCCAGGCAACCAGGACAGCCACGAACAGGCCGCTTAGCATTAGATTGTTGCGAATAAACTCAATGAACGGGTCCATGTAGCGGGCAGCCTGTAATCAAAACTCCCCATTATCGTTGATTACGACAGGCGGTGCCAGCATCCAGCCCATAGCTATGAAATAATCGACCCTCTGACGCAGCGAATCCGTCTTCATGAACCGACCATCACCTCTTCTGTTGCTCATCCTTGATGGCTGGGGCCACCGCGCTGCAGCACCCGACAACGCGATCTCGGTGGCAGAGACGCCCAGTTGGGACCGGCTCTGGGGTCAATCACGCAGGAGTTTTCTCAATACCTCTGGTGAACAGGTGGGATTGCCCGAAGGCCAAATGGGTAATTCTGAAGTCGGGCACATGAACATCGGAGCCGGCCGGATCGTGCACCAGGAGCTGACCCGCATCAACAAGGCCATTGCCGACGGCAGCTTCGCCACCAATACGGCATTTGCCCGTGCCATTGAAGCGGCCAGGACAAACGGTGGCACGGTTCATCTGATGGGCCTGGTATCACCGGGCGGCGTCCATAGCCACGAAAAGCACTTGTTTGAACTACTCAAGCTTTGCGACCGGCACCAAGTTTCCTCGGTTGCGGTTCACGCGTTCCTCGACGGTCGGGACGTGCCGCCACGAAGCGCCGAAAATTCACTGAAACGACTTGACCAGCTGGTCGCCAGCATCAATGGCGCTCGCTTGGCCAGCGTTTCAGGGCGTTATTTCGCCATGGACCGCGATCAGCGCTGGGATCGCACCGAGCGCGCCTGGCGCGCGATTGTGAAAGCGGATGCACAGTTCTCGGCAACCAGCGCCGCATCAGCCCTTCAGGCCGCCTACTCGCGCGGAGAAGACGATGAGTTTGTGCAACCAACGCTGATCGGAGACGGACATCCGGTCCAGGATGGCGATGTGGTCATCTTCTTCAATTTTCGGGCTGATCGGGCGCGTCAGTTAAGCCGCGTCTTTTGTGAGCCGGACTTTGATGGATTCAAGACCGAACGGCCAAAACTGTCTTGTCTGGTCACGATGACCCGCTATCTGGACGACCTGCCCTGCGACGTCGCTTTCCTGCCGGAAACCATGCCGGATCTCCTCGGCGAGGTCGTCTCCAATGCGGGCATGCGGCAACTGAGAATTGCGGAAACGGAAAAGTATGCGCACGTCACCTATTTTTTCAACGGAGGGCAGGAGGCGGTGTTCCCCGGTGAAGAAAGGGTCCTGGTTCCTTCGCCCCAGGTCGCGACCTACGATTTGCAGCCGGAAATGAGTGCCCCTGAACTGGAACGTCGGCTAGTGGATTACATCACCAGCGCCGAGCATGACCTGATCATCTGTAACGTCGCGAATCCCGACATGGTCGGGCACACGGGCGACATGGCCGCAGCAGTCAAGGCCGTTGAGGCCGTCGACCAGTTGCTGGGGAACGTCTGCGCGGCCATTGAAGCGGTGGGCGGCGAAATGCTGGTTACCGCTGACCATGGCAACGTCGAGCAGATGAGTGACCCTGACAGCGGTCAGCCGCATACAGCGCATACGCTCAATCCGGTTCCCCTGCTCTATCACGGCCCCCGCCCACCCGGACAGCTGGACGACGGCAGCTTGCGCGATCTTGCGCCTACGCTTCTGGAGCTGTTGGGCATCGACAAGCCTGATGCGATGACCGGCCACTCCCTGCTTGATGAGACCGGCTGAGCAATACGCTTGCAGCCTGATCGGTCTCGGGCTGTTGCTTGTCACCTCGGTCAGCGCCCAGGATCCGGCGGAACTGGAGCGAGAACTTGAACAATTGCGCTCCGACATTGCCGGCATACAGGAGCGCCTGAATACCCGCTTCCAACAGCGTGATGAAACTCGGACCGAGCTGGAGCAGGCTGAGCGCAGCCTGGCCGTCGCCTCAGCACAACAGCGCCAGACCGCTCAGCGCATTGAGCAGGTCCAGGGCCGCATCTCAAAGCTCCAAAGCGACATCGAAAAGACACAGTCGGCCGCCGGAGAAGTCTCGGGCCGGTTGACGGATCAGCTGAAGCTCGTCTACAAGCAGGGCATGCCATCACGGTTGCAGATGCTGCTGAATCAGCAGGACCCACGGCGCTTGCGCAGAAACCTCGCCTATCACGGGCATTTGTCGCGTCAGCGCGTCATCCTGATCGAGGAACTGACGATTCTGAAAGCTTCGATGGAGCGCGAGCAGCGGGCGCTCGAGGAAACCATGGATGAACTGGCAACGCTCAGCGCCCGCAACGAGGATGAGCTGGCCGCCGTGACGCGTGAACGCGAACGGCGCAACCGTGCCCTGGCCGAAATCAATGCCCAGATTACGGCCGATAGCGATCGTGTCAACAAGCTCGAGCGCGACGCGGAGGCCCTTGTGGCACTCATTGAGGAGCTTGAGAAAGCCCTGGATGACATTTCGATGGAAGCCGATGTGCCCTCAATTCTCGACCTGGCCGGCAGCCTGTCTCTGCCTGTGGATGGACCCGTAGCCGCGAGTTTCGGAGAGCCGCGCGGGGGACAGCTGAACTGGACGGGGTGGTTGCTGAGAGCATCGGCCGGAACAGAAGTGCAATCCATCGCTCACGGTCGTGTGGCTTATGCCGATTGGCTCCGGGGTTATGGCATGCTCATGATTCTTGACCATGGTGACGGCATCATGAGCCTTTACGGACACAACGAAAGCCTGCTGCGCAGCGTTGGTAACTGGGTTCGTCCGGGAGATGTGATAGCAACCGTTGGCCAGGCCGGCGGGGTTGGCGACGAAGGCCTGTATTTCGAGATTCGACGTGATGGAGAGCCGGTAGACCCGGCACGCTGGGTCAAGCTTCCGTGAGCCATCAACTGAAAGCTGCGCTCGGCGTGCTGGTGATCTTGATGTTGGCGTTTGTCAACGCCCAGGCCGCAGAGCCGGCGCGCATTGCAATCATTATCGACGATATCGGCTATCAGACCGCGCTGGACCAGGCAGTCTTGAGTCTGGATCCGCGCATTGCCGTCGCGGTCATCCCCGACGGACCAGAGGCGAAAAACTCGGCGCAGACTGCGACTGCGACCGGGCGTGAGGTGCTGATCCATCTACCACTCCCCCATCCGCAGGGCGCCTGCGTTTACACCTACTGCCCGACCAAAGACTGGTCTGCCGAGCGCTTGCTCAGACATCTGGAGTGGGCCGGCCAGCGTGTGCCGGGTGCGGTCGGTATTAGCAACCATCAGGGCAGTCTGTTTACGTCCGATCCGGACTCCACGCGCCGGCTTGTTCAAGGCATCAGGCTGTTCAACCAAAGGCATCGACCATTATTTGTGCTCGACAGCAGAACAACGCCGGTCAGCAGGCTGGCCGCAGAGGCTTTCCGGGCCGGCTTGCAAGTGGCTCAACGTCAGGTGTTTCTGGACCATGACCGTGATCCTGAAGCAGTGCGCGCTGCCTGGCAAAGGCTGCTGAAACAAGCGTATAGCGACGGGCAGGCCATCGCCATCGGACATCCCTACCCCGAGACCATCAGGCTGCTTGCGCATGAAATTCCCGCCCTGGACGCGGAGCGAATCCGGCTCGTGACGCTCAGCACGCTGATCAGTACCTCAGCATCGCACGAGCAAACGGGCGAGAACGGCCAATTGCCCCTGGCGATCAATCCGGCTCGTTCGGTTCAGCCCCAGAGAACCTCTGAATAACTCTGCGCGGAGCGCGTTTCAGTCGAAAAAGCCGCAGCCACACCGGCTGATCCCGCAAAGACACCGTCGCGCCCGTGCAGAGTTGTTCAGAGGTTCCCTGGATCACCAAGCCTTCTTCTGCTGCCGGGTATCAGGGATACACGTAGCTTGCCTGCAGGCCCAGCGGCAATCCCAAGGTCCAGTAGAGCAGCAGGAAGCCGGTCCAGATTACGGCCAGCGCGATGGAGTAAGGCAGCATCATTGAAATCAGCGTGCCGATACCCGCGTCCTTGAAGTACTTCTTGCAGAACACCACGACCAGCGGGAAGTAAGGCAGCAGTGGGGTAAGAATGTTTGAGGTCGAATCGCCGACTCGGTAGGCGGCCTGGGTAAGCTCCGGTGAAATTCCCAGCTGCATGAGCATCGGAACGAAAATCGGGGCGATGATCAACCACTTCGCAGACGCTGATCCGACAAAAAGATTGACGAACATGGTCAAGCCAATGATGCCGACGATGGTTAACTGGGCCGGCAGATTGAGCGCCTGAAGAAACTCAGCGCCGTTGACGGCAAGCAGAATACCCAGATTTGAAGCGGTGAATGCTGCGATGAACTGGGCGGCAAAAAACGCCATGACGATGTAGTAGCCCATCGACTCCATGGCCTTGGACATGCCCTTGATGATGTCCTTGTGGCTGTCAATGGTGCCAGCGACGTACCCATAGATGATGCCGGGGATCAGGAACAAAATAAAAATCAGCGGCACGATAGACCGCATCAGCGGTGCGCCGAACGATGTAATTGATTCGTGGAAAGCCAGCCCCGGATTCGGATCGCGTAGCGGGGAGTCCGGCAGTAACACGGCAACGGTCAGGAATACAACCGCCAGCAAGATACCTACAACCGCCCAGAACAGGCCGCGGGATTCTTCCGCGCTCAGCGGTTCCATGCTCGGCATATCCGACATGTCACCGTCGACCGGCGTGTCCTTGACCAGCCTCGGCTCAACAACCTTGTCTGTCAGCCACCAGCCGACACCGATCACAACGATGCTGGATGCACCCATGAAAAACCAGTTGGCCAGCGGATTGACATACAGTGTCGGGTCCAGCACCTGCCCCGCAACTTCTGTAATGCCGGCCAGCATGGGATCAATCGCCGAAGGGATAAAGTTGGCGGAAAATCCGCCCGATACACCCGCGAAGGCCGCGGCAATGCCCGCCAGTGGATGCCGGCCCGCGGCATAGAAGATGACGGCCCCGAGAGGAATCACCACCACGTAGCCTGCGTCGGCTGCCGTATGGCTGATGATTGCCACAAGAATCAGCATCGGCGTCAGCAGGCGCACCGAGGTCCATCCGAGCAGACGGCGCAAGCCGGCGTTGATGAAACCGGTGTGTTCGGCCACGCCGACGCCAAGCAAGGCCACCAGGACAATGCCAAGCGGGGCAAAGTTGACGAAGACCTGGACCATATTAACCAGGAAGTTGGCCATCTGGTCACCAGAAAGCTGGTTGACGACCTGGATGACGTCGCCGGTTGACGGATGAACCGCATCAAACTGAATGGGTGCCAGAACCGCCGACAAAACCCAGACGAAAAGCATGAGTAAAAAGAA
>CAZIMY010000039.1:0-19995 GCA_964540315.1 uncultured Wenzhouxiangella sp. | reverse complement strand
ACTGCAGAACACGGCAACTTATGTCTATCTCATAGGCTACCTGATCCCTTTGGCCTATACCTGCCTCTTGGCTTTCCAGCGTGGAGACACCTCACTGGGGTTTTGGCTGGGTGGCTTTGCCATCGCCGCCTGCTTCCTTCTATGGCGCGTTTATAGGGTTGGGCTGGTCTTGTGGACCCGAATCGTGATTCTTGTTGCGATCTCTATGTTTTTCATAGTCCTCGTCTTCACCGGCGGCTATGCCAATACTGGTCTGCTTTGGTGCTATGCGGTTTTCGTGGCAACCTACCACTTCGGTACCGCTTGGATCGGTCTGATACTTAATCTTTCCCTTATCGCTTTAACGGGCATTGTTGTCCATCTGCCGGCCCTTGCCGCGCTTACACCTGACTATGAATCAGCCACGATAGAACGCTTTCTTCTTACCGCCAGCATTACTACCATTCTCTTGTTTATGTACGCCCTCCTGCAGGAGAGCCTAAAGACCCGGCTCCGCGACGTGCAGGATGAATTAAGGCATGCCTCCGCAACCGACGAGCTTACAGGGCTGCCGAACAGGCGCTCCATGCAAGACGAGCTAAAGCAAGCCGAACGGCGGAATAGCGCTGATCCCATGTTGGCCGTCATGCTTGCCGATATAGATAACTTCAAAAACATAAACGACTCACTCGGACACGATGCAGGTGACCACGTCCTACGAAGTATCGCGCAGACTCTCCGCGGCTGCTTGCGGGAGTCAGACCGCGTAGCCCGCTGGGGTGGCGAAGAGTTTCTGGTGCTCCTTGATGTTATTGATGAACGCGAAGCGATAGATATTGCCAATCGCATGCGCAGCACGCTCGAGGCCGCGCCTTTGGAATACGCCGGGCAGCCTGTGCACGCCACGTCAAGCTTTGGTATCAAAGTTGTCAGTCATTCAGGGGGCACGCTTCATGAAGCCTTGATTGAGGCGGACATGAACCTGCTGAAGGCCAAAAAGCTAGGCAGGAATCAGGTCATCGCAAGCTGAGCCGCTGGTGCAACTGAGAGGCGAGAAAACCAGAAGCAGAGTTGGCGCTGGAGACGCATCCGCCCAGTGTTATGCCAGACCGCCCGGATAAGCGAGCGCCGTCAACAAGAGTCAGAGAGCACTCGTCAGTTGCGGGTACCGTTCTCTGTTGCGAGTGGACCGACCACTGAGTGCATTATGATTTTAGCTAATATTGGTTGAGTGCAGATATAAAAGCAAAAAGCATTACGGCGAGCATCGCAAGTGTAAATACCACCTGGTAAACGGATCCGTTTATCAGATAGGATTTCGAAGGCTTGGCTGGGTTGTAATAGACTTTAACCTTGCCATCTTTTTTCTTGACGCCTTTTAACTGATTCTCAAGCAGAGCCTTGGCATTATGGTCTGTAACAACAGTCATGCCGCTCAGGCGGTGGCCTTGGTAGGTTTTTCCATTGACGTTATAGCTGTAGGAAACGCGATTACGGTAGTCCCTTTTGGCTTCAAGAATTTCGCTGCCGCCAAGTTCCTGTGTTCGCGCATGGCTGAGGGTTCCCCACACAGATGGCCACCTGGAAACGCGCAATTGATAAATCAGTGAGTAGATACCCGCAAACAGGCAAAAAAAGGTGACCACCACAAAAAGGGCCACGGGATCGCCGCTCGCAATCCGTTGAGTTAATTCCGCGAACATCTGACTTGATATGACATGGCTACTACACCGTAACTGAGGCAACAGCTTGGGTCAGGGGTATGGCTTTGGCTTATATCTCATGAGCACGCTGGTCTTTGCTGTGCCTGAAATAGTGATGCCTACACTGTTTTTAACACAGTCTTCGGAACGATCAAAGTGGCAGCTGTTGAACCCGCTTAACCTTGGGGAATATCTACTACGCCCACAGGGGGCTCCACCGATAGTTGCGAATGCGAATGGTTCTTAGTATAGTCCGGGCATGAAACGTTCCCTGCCTCACCTCATTCTCGCCGTTTTGGTCATGCTGGCGGCTGGCCCGTCACCGGCCTATGACAACTCCAGCGATGAGGGCATTGACTATTTGTTCGGCTGGCCGTTTGTCGATACAAGTGACATGGCGCCTCGCGGAGGCACAACCTCTGGCCCGATGCCCGAAATAGTCACCGAGCCTACGGAAAGCTGGCGAAATCTACAGGCGGATGATCTGTCCAAGTTTGAACGCGATCGCGCCGCTATTCTCGGGATGGCTGGAGCATACCGAACGAGTTTCGAATTTCTTGAGACGGTTGGATTCGGGGCCGATTTTTCGCCGGCTAAGCCATACCGGTCCTGGGCAACTGAATACGTTTACGTGCTCGCTGATGAAAAGGAGCACATCAGTCTCCAGCACATTCTGGTCATGGTGATAGAACAGGAAGACGGTAGCTTGAGCGATCCGATCGTGACCAAGCACTGGCGCCAGGACTGGACTTTCCAGGATACCGACGTGCACGAGTACGCAGGCAACGGTGTGTGGACGCGCTCCACCCCAACCGATCAAGCAGTGGTTGGCACCTGGAGCCAAGCTGTTTTTCAGGTGGATGATTCGCCGCGCTACGAGTCGATAGGACAGTGGTTGCACTACCCCACACATTCGGTTTGGGAAGGTCATGAGACCAGGCGCCCTCTGCCCCGACGTGAGTTCAGTGTCCGCGACGACTACGATTTGCTCCTTGGCACGAACCGCCATACGATCCTGCCGACCGGATGGACTCACGAGCAGGACAACCTGAAAATGGTCGTCAATGAAGCAGGTTCCCCAGACCCGATCACACCATTTCTCGCCCGTGAGATCGGCGTCAATCGTTATGAACGAATTGTCGGCTTCGACTTCAGCGCCGGCGATGATTACTGGGAAACAACCAGTCCGTTTTGGTCACTGGTCCGCCAAAAGTGGGCCGAGACCTTCGAAGCCTGGGATTCGGTCAAGTTCCAAGCGACGGTCGACGGCGAATCGATGGTGATGGATTTATTCGGCAAGGCCATGCAAATTGCAGGGGGCAGCAAATTTAATGCAGAACAAGCCGAGTCAGACGTCAATGCGTTATTCGAAAAACATGTAACCGGGTTGGCGCCTGCCGGCCAAGCCGATTAGGAGATGGCATCCGCCTGGGCTGTATGGTCAGGCTGACGTGTAATTACCTTCGATAAGTTTCCGTCGTCACTGACGCCGACTTCGTTGAAGTTCACCCCAACCTCCGGCCCTACTCCAACCCGATTTCGGCAAAAGAGATGGTTTCTTCTCGCACCGGCTCTCCGTCCAAATCACGCACTGAAAGGGTGACTAGGCGCGTCTCCCAGTCAATGGCTATCTCGCCGAAGTTTTCTTTTGCGAAAGCGGCGCTCAACTGGTTTGAACTCATTTCATTACTTTCGTCGCGAACGGATCGGTTCAGGGATGAAGCCGTCAATTCATAGAGTGGGTAGTCGGTGAGCCCTTCCTGTTTGTACAGCGCCGAGAGGTGCCGATCTCCGGACACAAGAATGACGCCGTCTGCGCCGCTGCGCTCAATCGTTTCATAGAGCTTTTGTTGTGATTTTGGTAATTGCTTCCATGCCTCCCAGCCGTGTGCGTCGGCCAGGACCTGGACGCTCGAGACGAGAAGGCGCAGATCGGCCGGCGTTTTGAGTACTTCCGCCAACCATTGCCATTGCTCGGCGCCCAGCATGTCCTGCCCCACCGCATCAGAGGGAATGTATCGCTCCATTCCGGGCGCGTTGCGATTTGGCGATCGTGTCAATTCAGTTCTGAAAAACCGCGTGTCCAGCATGATGATCTGAACGCTTTGGCCAGGCGGCCCGAATGTCTGCGAATAGTAAATGCCGTCGCGTTCTGCGATGGGATGGTCTTCCATGCCCCAATAGGTCTCGAAGATCGCCTCGCTGCCAAACTTTCCGTAATAGCTGCCGCCAGCGTCGTTCATGCCGAAGTCATGGTCGTCCCAAGTGGCCATGATGGGAACCCGGGACGCAAGGCGTTGAAAATCAGGCTGCTCGCTTAGCTCGCCATAGGCCCGAAACAGCTCGTCCATATCCGAGGACAAAGACCAGACATCGCCGTAGACGTTGTCGCCAATGTAGAGGAATAAATCCGGATCCCGCGCCAAAAGCACATCGAGAATCGGAGCAGCGTGTTCCTGCGACCGGCAAGAGCCTATGGCGATTTGGGTCAGGGCCGTTTCGATCGGCCAGGCTACAGCAGCAGGCGCTGTTGGCCAGTCGCTGCGGTCGGCAACCTCAAAGTATGACTTGAGCGCATCACCCGCGGTATTGTTTCCGGGATCCATTGCAGAAACAGCGTTTGAACGAGGAGAGCTTGCACATGCCGTTAAGACAGCGCACACAGCCAGCCCCAGCAACTGCCTGACTAAAATCGATTGACGCATAAATTATTCTCTCAGGACCGGAGTTTAAAAGAAGCCGATCGATCGAGATCGACCGCCCCAGCCAACGTAACTTAAATCACCCGAGACCAGCATAGACGCCGGGTGGCCAATTGAAATTTTAATCACCCTGCTCCCGCATTTCGAAATTTTCTGATGCGTAACTTCAACACATCAATTCGGTCCATAAACAGTGTGTGTTTCAACACCCGGGCTACTCTAGCGCGAGCACGTCTTGCAGAAAGACAGTCACCGCCTCACGCTGATAGTCCCGGTTCGATTTCTTGCGGAATCCGTGGCCCTCGTCCATCGCCATCAGAAACCAGGCCTCAACGCCGTTGTCTTTTACCGCTTCCAGGATTTGCTCCGCTTCGGTATAAGGCACGCGCGGATCGTTGTAGCCCTGAATAATGAAAAGCGGCTTGTCGATTTTTGCGGCATTGTTCAGCGGGCTGATTTCTTCAAAAAAAGCCGCAATCTCCGGCTCTCTCTCGTCGCCGTACTCGGCCCGGCGCAGGTCGCGACGATAACCTTTGGTGTTTTTCAGGAAAGTCGTAAAGTCGGAAATACCAACAATATTTACACCGCCGGCCAGCCGATCACCGTAGTCAATCATGGAAGCCAGAACCATATACCCGCCATAAGATCCACCGTAGACCACGACGCGGTTCTTATCCAGGTTTGGCTGCGTCGCAACCCAGTCAAGCAGCGCGCCAATATCCTCAACCGACCGTTTCCGGTTCAGGCCGTTGTCCATCGACACATAGCTTTTGCCATAACCGGCTGATCCGCGGACGTTCGGCACAAGCACCGCCACGCCAAGCTCACTGGCCCAATACTGATAGGTTGAGGAAAAGCGCGGGCGCGACTGTGCTTCCGGTCCACCGTGGATCTGGATGATCACCGGATGAGGTCCGTCGCCTTCAGGAATGTATTTGAAGGCCGGGATATCCATGCCCGCATCATTGGGGTAGTCAAACAGGGTTGGCGTGACGAAGTTTTCCGGATTCAGGCCACCTACTTCTGCGCTCGTCCAGCGGGTCAGTGCCAGCGTCTCCACATCGAACGACCAAGCATCAGCAGGGCTCGTTGCACCGTTAAAGGTAAAGCCGACCTTGGTTCCATCGGGACTGAACGTCGCTCCGCTGGCAATACCGATGGGGAGATCCGGACCGTCTCGCAGCTCGCCTGTGTTTAGATCAAGCAATTTGACCGTGCCGAGACCACCTTCATTCAAGGTGAACACAACGGTGGTTTCGTCTGCAGAAAGGTCCCAACCTGCAACGCCCCAATCAATATCTGCGGTGAAATTGGTCATATCACCGGTTTCGGCATCAAAGCGAACCAGGTTGGGGAATTCTGATCCTTTATCGGTGACCGTCAAGATATCACCGTCGGCCAGAAGGGCCGCGCCGGAATAGGCTACGGACTCATCCGGGTTGAATTCGGAGAAGCCGCCATCACTCAGGTCAAGCGTGAAAATCCGGCTGCGGGTGATGGAAATATATTGCTGCACCACGAGCCTGGAGCCATCGGCCGACCAGTCAACGGGAAACAGCGCGCCTTCTCCATCATGGGCGAGTCTAACGCTGGTGGGATCGCTTGGGTCCCCGACCATGATGTCCCAGTTCGGGTCGCCGGCAGTCGAGCGATACCAGGCGATTTGTTGACCATCATCACTCCAGACCAAGCCGCCGTTGCGCGTGCCGGGCTCGGTAAAGTGGGTCACGTTGCCATTGGCCAGATCGAAAAGATAGCCCTGGAAGAACTCATCGCCGCCCGTGTCCTTGCCAAACGCGAAGCTGCCGCCAGCCGGGCTGACGTCGGCACCACCAACAGGCTCGTCATAGAATGTGACCTGCCTGCGTGCCCCGCCGGGGGTCTTGACGTGGTGAATCTGACTCACCTCGCCGAAGCGTGTGCTGATGAGAATGCCCTCATCGGTCCAATCGGAAAAACCGTGCCCACGCACGTTTTGAAACTGACGTAGCCGTTCGGTAACTCCAGTGGGAATTTCAGGAATATTTTCTTTGACAAGATTGCCTTCCGTGATCCGTTCAACGGGCTCTGCGGCCACTGCCGCGTTAAAGCCAACGGCAAGTATCAGGGCTCCCGCGATGGGGCTCGAATGCATTTTTGCTCTCCTTTTCGAAACATTCAAAACTGTCAGAAGCTGGACTATACACCCGAGTTGTAGCGTTCAACTCATCGCCGAATGCATCAACAAAACGGGTGCCGCCCCAACATGGAATGACAACATATCTGGGTATCAGACGGTGAAGATACCGTCGCGCCCGTGCAGAGCTCTTCAGAGGTTCTCTACGGTCTCTCTCCTAACAGGCGGGCCGGAAGCAGGATCAAACCTCGCAGGAACGCAAAGACACCTTCGAAGGCAATGCCGACAAGTCGGAATGGCAGGCTAATAAGCCAGACGAGTGGCCAAAGAATCAGCACCATCAAAGCCAGGGGCCAAGCCAGCACGAATAGAATGCACCACCCGATGAACACCGCTAAGGCCTTCATGTCATGCTCTGCCTCGCAGTGCGGCCAGGGCTTTGGCCTCACGCTCAGGCGTAATACCCGCGCGGATCTGGGTCTGACGATCTTCGGGCTGATCGCGGAACCACGCCAACGTCGCTGAAACCGTATCGGCGAAAGGTCGGAAGGTCAAACCCGCAGCGATCGCCCTGGCATTCGATCGCGCACTGAAACCAGCATACTCATCGGTACCGGGCAGCCATACCGGCATGTCGGACCAGGGATTCAAGCCCTGCTCGGCCAGAAACTCGGCCGGGGCCCAATTCAACTGCGCAGCCACGCCGGTAACGGCTCGGATGCCGTAGAGCATGGCTTCAAAGGTAAAGGGATAGTCCGGACCGGCGGCATTGAAGGCACCGCCAGTCTGTGCTTCCGCCATGCGAATGGTGAATTCAGCCAGATCTCTCGCATCGATGATCTGTACTAGATCGTCGCCATTGCCCGGTGCGAGCACCTGACCGCCCCGCTCCATGCGCAGCGGCCAGTAGGTAAATCGATCCGTACGGTCGCCAGGGCCAACAATCAAGGTCGGTCTGATGATGGTGTGCTGGCCAGGAAACCAGCGAGCCAGCTCTCGCTCGGATTCAGCCTTGAGCGGTCCATACAAGCTGCCAGCATTGGCCCGCAAAGTCTCCATGGTCTCGGCCATGGGGTCTTCGCCGGTGTAGGGCAGAGTCGCGGCCGTCTCGTCGGCACCTACCTCGGCATTTGAGGCATAGACCGAAAGGGTCGAGGTAAACAAGAAATGCCCCACGTTGCCCTGCAGGACTTCACCGGCATCACGAATCCAGAACGGCAGCGTGGTTGGATTGTCAATACAAACATCCCACTGACGGTTCTTGAGAACTTCGAGGTCGCCGTCGTTTCGATCTCCAACCAGTTCTTCGACCGGCCCAGGCCAGTCCAGCTGACGGCTGCCACGATTAAAGATGGTGACCTGATGGCCGCGAGCCAATGCGTAGCGAACCTGGAATGGACCCGTAAAACCGGTCCCTCCAAGGATTAATATCTTCAAAGGTCGATCGGCCTTGGTGGCCTCGCTGAGTAAGTCGGCCCTGGCTCGCGTCCCCAGGCTGGATAAAGCAGCTGCCCCCAAACCCAACCCGGTGAATTTCAATATGTCTCGCCGTGTCTGACCCACATCGTACTCCAGAAAAAAACAAGCGTTTAATGTGCCATGCGGTATGCGGAGGAGTAAATAGGTCTAATGGCACGGTGATCAGCGGCTATTCTGCAACTTTTTTCAATCGGAACAATGAGTGAATTTTGGAGATTTCCACACATCTAACAGCATTGTTCGTTAGGGTTGTGGCTCACTTGAGTAAAAGGAGCCTCTCAATGTTGAGCTGGGCACTTGTATTTCTCGTCATCGCCTTAATCGCAGGGGCTTTAGGTCTGTCTGGCGTCGCTGGCACGGCAAGCAGCATCGCTTGGATCTTGTTTGTAGTCGGCCTTGTTGTCGCACTGATTTTCTTTATCACCGGTCGTCGACCAATTGCCTAGGCCAACAAATTGAAGATCACGCGGGAAAGTTAAAAAGGTTCAATTGCTTTTTACTTATTATCTTCCGCGGTCGAAGAGCTTTGAGTCATTATCAGGGCGCCGGGAGCATTCTGGCGCCCTGAAATTCGGATGAGACTTTCTATGAATTTGAGATGGCTGGAGGTAATTTTTTAGCCACTCTCGCGGTCAACCCCATTTTCCTTTTGTTACAGGCCGTCGCCAGCTTCTTCGACGGTTTCCTTAATTTCCTGACTGGCCTCTTGTTCTGGCCCGGAAGCACCACACGCAGTCAGCGAACCAGCGCCGATTGTTGCTCGCAAAATCAGCAATAAGCAAAGCGCGATCGGTCCTTTTCATAACCATTCAGTTCTCAACACTCAGCACGTTAATCGGCAACTCCAGCCTTGCTGTTGCTGCACTCGCCGCGGGCGTGAGCGACTCTTTGGTGCATTTTTTTGGTGCGTTTTTCCCTCAGCCTGCTTATGTGCACTAGCAACAGTTCGCTTTATTTTTGAGCCGGCTTTTTGTTGTCGGTGGTCCAAACCTGAAGAAAGCGCTCCACGATAAACCTGTCGGGACAGCCGGGGAAGCATATTTCTGTGAAATATGTCACAATAGCGATACGTTAGCGGTAAATTCCGCAACGGTATTGCTCGCACAAAGTCTTTTTAACCATGCTTTTTAACCATGAGGGAACCATTCATGAAAAGAAATCTATTTGGAATATTCGCCGCAACATTATTCGGTGTGTGCGCGATGAATATCGCAATAGCTCAGGAAGAGCCTCCGTTTATTCCTGGTGATTACTGGGAAGTGACCGGCGTCACGACTGCCGATGGTGGCGGCCTGAAGTACGCAAGATGGCTTGCTGGCCAATGGCGCGAGAACAGTGAATTTGCCAAATCCCAAGGCTGGCTCAAGGACTTCATGGTGATCAGCAATGTCCACGCCCGTGCCGATGAGCCTGATCTCTATCTCATTCGCGTATTCGAGAATATGCCGACCGTCGAAGAAGGCGAAGAGCGTCGCAAAGAATACATGGAATGGGCGAAGAGAAGCATGGAAGAGATGGCCGAGGAAAGCGGCAACCGTGCCGAATTTCGGACTGTCGGAGGCACTTCGCTGTTGCGACACATGAAGTTTCGCGACTAGCCAGCTTTGAGTTTCAGAGTTCTATACAGGCACCTGCAAAAGGTGCCTGTTTTTTTTGCATCAGCAGTGGCTATGCCTCATGACCCGCCAATCAGCTGCAATCGTTCAATGGGCAGCATGCTCTAAGTCTCGGACCCTTTTTTTAATCCTTGATTTTTCCATCCAAGGCCTCGAACACCTGAACGATCGGCTTCCTTATGTTCTTGTCGGGAGCCATTGCAGTAACAATCCGATCCCGAGAGCAAGAAAGCCGGTCGCCATCGTGAACAGCGGGAACACCATTAGTCCGATCGCGGCCTGGGCGTCCGATGCGAGGTCGTAATTATGGTGAATCAGGACGGTCAAAATCGTCACATCGATTAGGGGCAGCAGCCACGGAAGCATTGATGTCCGACTGCGAAATATGCCGATAATGATGGGTATGGCTGCGGTTGAATAAAAAACATGGAAGAACAGCAAACCAAACAGCTCGGATCCGGGATCCGGCCAATATTGCGCCACCCATTCCCAGCCACCCGCAACCCGCGACAAGTACGGCAGAAAGTTCATGAATAGCAGCGAAAGAAACGCCCAGCCTTTTCTGTGATGATCCAATTTTCTTCGTACTCATCTACGGACTTCAAGAAATCCTATCGGCAAGAGAAATCAAAACATTGCCATACCTTCGCTTGATTAGTCGAGCTCCGATTCCATCGGATTTTTACGCCATTTCGCCCGGTTGGTCATCTTTCAACAACTCGCGCCGCGATAGAAGAGTACACTCTGAGGCAATCTGGAACAAATTCCGAAGTAAGCTGCGAGCAAAGCGTGTTCGCGCTGGCGCTGGACTTCAAACCCATGCCAAGCGAGTGCGCACTTAATTTTGGAAGCAATGAAAAGGCGGCAGGCTAGTGCATCGCGAAACGGTTGAACTCAGAAGTCTCGGTCGAGGTATTTACGAGATCACCGAGCAGGTTTCTGATGTGCTTGTCCGGTCAGATACTCGCGACGGTCTCTGCCATTTGTTTATCCAGCACACCTCGGCCAGCTTATTGATCACTGAGAACGCTGATCCGGATGTCTTGCTTGACCTTGAAACCTGGCTCAGTTCGATTGTTGCTGACGGCGACCCCCGATTCCGACACCGCGCCGAAGGGCCCGACGACATGGCGGCGCATGTTCGCACGATATTAACCGAGACATCGCTGACAATCCCCGTTCAGAACGGCAGACTGGGGCTTGGTACCTGGCAGGGTATTTTTATCTGGGAACACCGCGCCAATCCGCATCAGCGCCGCTTGCTGGTTTCAGTGACCTGACCCGGGGAATGGGCCAGCACTCGCATTGATAACAACAATCAAGATCTAATTCAGGACGTTTCGATGAGCCAGAACGCACCCGCCGCCGGCACGCCCGGCAAAACCTTTTTCGGCCACCCCGCTGGTCTCGGAACTCTTTTCTTTACCGAACTTTGGGAGCGCTTCAGCTACTACGGCATGCGCGCTTTGCTGGTGCTGTTCATGGTGGCCGCTGCAGCGGAGGGCGGGCTCGGATACGATGACGCCACGGCAACAGCCATCTATGGTCTTTACACCGCCGGCGTGTATCTCGCCGCGTTACCGGGCGGCTGGCTGGCCGACCGAGTGTTCGGGCAACAAAACGCCATTTGGTACGGCGGCATCATCATTGCCGCTGGCCACCTGGTGCTCGCCCTGCCCGGCTTCGGTTTCGTCGGCGAGTATTACGGCTTCTTTTTCGGCCTGATTCTGATTGTTATCGGTACGGGCTTGCTGAAGCCCAACATCTCCAGCTGCGTCGGCGAACTCTATCCGGAAGGTGGTGCGCGACGCGATGCTGGCTACGTGTTGTATTACATGGGCATTAACGTCGGTGCGTTCCTCGGACCGCTGATCTGTGGCTGGCTTCGCATCGACATGGGCTGGCACTGGGGCTTTGCTGCCGCGGCTGTCGGCATGATCGCTGGACTGATCGTCTATCGGGTAACCCAAAGACACCTCGGCGACTTCGGCAAGTATCCGTTCCCGACGCCTCCTGAGAAACAGAGCCAGACCCGTCATTTAACGCTGGCAATCTACGCGGGAACCGCCTTGATCTTCCTCGTGGCTATTCTTGGACTGGAGGGGGTTCTTACGATTGACGCGGTCAGCCTGTCTGAGGGCAGCGTGTACGTCATTGTCGGCGTCGCAGCCCTTTTCTTTGGACGGGTTTTAATTGACAAGGACCTAACAACACTTGAACGCAACCGAGTCGTCGTTCTTGTTGCTTTGTTTATCGGAGCCGCGCTGTTCTGGTCTGGCTTCGAGCAGGCCGGCTCGTCGCTGAACCTTTTTGCGGAACGCTACACCGCGCGCGAAGTTCTGGGCGTCATGATTCCGGCAGAGTGGTTCCAGTCGCTCAATCCGCTTTACATTCTGATCTTTGCGCCGTTCTTTTCCGCGTTGTGGATCAATCTTGGACGTCGCAATCTAGACCCCTCAATCCCCATGAAGTTTGCCCTCGGCTTTCTCCAGCTGGGACTAGGCTTTGCGTTCATGTGGTTTGCCGCCTCGCTGATTCAGGATGGAGATCAGGTGCTCCCGACGTGGCTGTTGTTAACCTACTTGTTCCACACGACCGGCGAACTCTGCCTGAGCCCGATTGGCCTTTCAGCGACTTCGAAATTGGCGCCACGCCGCTATTACAGCCAGATGATGGGGATGTGGTTTTTCGGAGCGGCCTTAGGCAACCTCCTGGCCGGATTGCTGGCCGGTGAGTTCAATGGCGACAACGTCACGGCCTTCCCTGAACGATATCGCCAGATCGTTATCTTCTGCGGCGCGGTTTTTGTTGCATTCCTGATCGCCGTGCCTTTCCTGAAAAAGAAAGCAGCACTGGATCGTGTCGAAGATGAGTACACCCGCAAAGATGAGCCCGGTGCATTCGAAGGTGAAGTGCGCAAGCGCTGAGCGCGTCGCGGTCCAACCGTGAAGCCCTAGAGAACCTTCAGTCGATCCACTCGGGGCAGATACAAAGCGGCGCGAATCGTCTGCTCGCCAAGCTGCTCGAACAATTGCCGGTAGCTGTTGAGCTGGTCCCGATAATGCTCGGCTTCACGCTCAAGAAAGTCCTCGATGGACTCAGGATCAGCGTAGCCCGACTTGTAATCGATGATCCAACGCGTCCCGTCCTGATCGACAAAGGTACGATCGACCACCGCGTTGATTAACTGTCCGTCGATAACGCCGCTCAGAGCAAGCTCACAAGCTGCATCACTGTGATTTCCACTGAGAACCCACCGCCCAGTCTCCGACTCCAAAGTCAGGTCAAGCGCAGCTCGAATGGTGCGGGTTGAAGATTGAAGATCAGCCCGGCCAGTGCCCATGGCTTGCAGCATCGCCGGAATGCGATCCTGCAGGCGGTCGAGGTCCGCTTCTGCAACACGCTCGATCCCGCGTCGGCCGATTTCCTCAAGCAGGCGATGTAGAACCGTGCCAATCCGGCGGGCCTGGGTGTTCTGCCAGTTGAACTCGATCTCCACGCTGCGCTCGCGCACCGGCAGCTTCGGCACCCAGTCTATCTTTGGCTCGATCGCAGGTTTCCAATCCGGGTGCACCCGCTTTAGCCGATGACAGGTGGACTGACCCGCAGAGCTATCTATCGACTCAGAAATCGAGGATGCTGTATCGCTCGCAGCTCGGGTCAATGCGTCAATAAAGTCAGCCTGGCAAGTTGGCCACAGACTGGCTAGTAAACTGCCCTTGCCGGGACGAATTGGTGATTGCTCCGGGTCGAGTACCGCACTCAAAACCAGCGTCTCGCGCGCCCGGGTCGCTGCAACATAAAGCAGTCTTTGTTGTTCGTAGGCCTCACGCTGTTTGCGCTGGTTTTGTATGAAATTGATCAAGGGCGTGTTGTCGGCCTGTTCAGCGGATCGCAACGGGGCCAAAAGCACCTGCTCGTCCCCGGATTCGGGCGTGATCGGCAACCAGTACAGCAACTCCTGACGGGCGCCCGCGGGCGTTCGGTCCAGACCCGGAAGGAACACAACATCCCACTCCAGACCTTTGGCGCCATGCATGGTCAGCACCTCCAGGTGAACATCGTCACTGGGGGGATCACCTTCGGTGGTTTGTTCGGCCAGAAGCGCCATGAACCCGCTCCAGTCCGACAACAGCGACTCGTTTTCTGCCTCCTCCAGAACATCCAGAAAACGCTGCACATCTCGTTGCTCCGTCGGATGGGCAGCAAGCACTTGCGGCCCGCCAAGCCGGTTGAACAAGCCTTCGACCCGATCCCTGACCGACAGTCTTCCGCGCAAGCCATAGGATGATTCGATGCCGCTATAAACCTTTTCTGCGCGCAGTCTGGCTTCCATATCCAAACGATCGAGCGCATCCGGATCAAGCGGATCGCGGCCGTCGCCAGCCAGCCTGTGCAGGTCGTTCAGGGAAAGACCGCACAGCGGTGATCGCAGCAGCGCCAGGCGCGCCGAGGAATGGGCTGGATGAAGGGTCAAGCGGGTGATTGAAAGCAGGTCCTGGGCGACGGGTCGCCGCAGCAAAGGATCCAGCCTTACCGCCCGATAACGCACCCGGCGGCGCGCCAGTGCGGGCAACAATGCATCCAGATGCGACCGGGCACGAACGATCACGGCGGCCTTGAATGCCTTATCAGATCGGTTGGCGTTCAGAACTTCCGCGATACGGCCGGCAACGGCATCGGCCTCGCGCTCGCGATCGGGCTGGGCGATGATCTCGACCTGTCCTCCGCTGCCACGGGCCGCTACCGAGTCCGCGTAGCGAACGGCGCCGGCGGCCATGTTTTCAATGGCCGGAAAGGCGGGTCCAATGCGGTTATTCACCCAGTCAACGATCTCGGCCCGGGAGCGGAAATTCCTGCTGAGCTGACAGGACTCGAGCGCCTGCGCGCCGATGCCGTGCTCGCGGGTTCGCATAAACAGACCGACCTCGGCTTCTCTGAACCGGTAAATCGACTGCATAGGGTCGCCAACCAAAAAAAGGCTGCGTGAACCTTCACCCTGCCATCCGCCAATCAGCTTCTCCAGCAGGTGGAACTGGCCCCAGTTCGTGTCCTGGTATTCATCGACGAGAATGTGCCCAATGCGCTGATCCAGATAGAGCGCGAGATCGCTAAAGCCTTCTTCCTCGCTACCCAACCCGCGCAGGGCCGCATCTCCCAGGGCCGCGAAATCGCTGCGGCCGCGTTCGGCAAACAACAAATTCAGTTCTGCAGCAGCGGTCTTGAGCACCCGGATCAAAGCGGCCAGCACGGGCCACTCGCCGTGTCCGAACTTCGGTACCGGCAATTCGCGGGCCTGATGCAACGACTCGGCCAGCGGTTCGTTGTCCGACCATTGCTCCAGCAAGCTCTCTATGCGTGCCTTATGTTCCGATTTGGGCGGGAAGCCCTGGTTCTTATTGGGTTTTGCGCGCCACTTACCGTCGTTGGTCAGCAGGGCAAAACCGAGCATGCGCCATCCGGCAAGATCATCGGGGTCGGGGCCCGGCAGCCGATCGTAGTCAGACCAGTCTGCGTAGGGTGTGGGGCTGGCCAGGGTGGCGGCACTGGCCGCTGCCTCTCGAAGCATGCCCATGACTGCGGGTTCGTCGAAGCCGCTCCGGTCCAGTGCCTCCCGCAGCGCGCCGGCAACCTGCTTGAGCTGCTGCTCAACCAGAGCATGAAGCGTCGCTTCAAACGCCGCCCGATCGACCGGCTCTATTCGGCCTATCGCGCGAAGCCACTGTTCGCGCTGGCCCAGCAGCCCCATGAGCAAGCCTTCGATGTCCTGGCTGCGATGATCTCGCCAGCGCAGCAGCCGACCGATGTCCTTGCTCAAGTCATCGCCGGAATTCAGACGTGCCAGAGTACGGCGCGCCGCTTCACGGTAAAGCGCGTTGCTATTGTCTGACGGCGACGGCACCGGGCCGAGCTGACTGGCCACGGGCATCCTGCGGGCGAGGTACTGATTGAAACTGTCGATGGTTCGAATCATGAGACGCTGCGGATTTTCTCTCAGCCCCCAGGCGAGCACCCGATCCTGAACGGCCCGAGCGCGGGCCTGGCTGGCCTGCTCATGGGGTTCCTTCGCTTCGAAGTCGGGGTCCAGATACTGCAAAACCCGCTCGCGCATTTCGGCCGCAGCCTTGCGAGTGAACGTGATCGCCAGAATCGCTTCGGGCTCTTCAACCTCGGCCAAAAGCGCAAGATAGCGCTCAACCAGCAGGCTGGTCTTGCCTGCCCCGGCCGGGGCCTGGACGATTACCGAACGGGCTGGATCGACGGCCATCAGTCGCGCTTGCTGGTCAGTCATCAGTTTCGATTTCCGCACCGCGATCGCGCTCATTGATTCGGCAAAGGGCCTCCAGGTCGCAGCGCTTACAGGCACTGCTATCACGTGGGTCGACGGCTGCTTGACCGGTCTCGAAATCAGCGGCCAGCTGCTCCAGAATCCAGTGCCAGTTGGCTCGCAGTTGCTCCCAGTCTTCGAACTTTTTGAATCTGGATTGCTCAAGCACCTTGATCCCTGAAACCCCGAGGTCGGACCGCGCGAGCCCGTCGAATGCCATGTCATCGGCGCGCAGCCGGGCAAAGGCCAGCCCGGCGGGAGCGGGATGCCGGGGACTGACATAGGCCGGCAACTGCAGCTCCTTGGTGCGCGGATCCGGGAACCAGCCCACGCTGGCGGTCCTGCCAGTCTTGTAGTCAATAATCAGTTCATCATCCTCGGCGACTCTGTCTATTCGATCGATCTTGCCGGTCAAGCGAAGGCCCGAAAATTGGAGCTGGACCGGCTGCTCCAGAGCAACAACCGCGAACGGCGCTCGATCCAATTCAAGCCTTATCCAACGCTCCAGGGTCCGCTGCAGACAGAACGCTTCCAGTGAGCGCTCGGCGTCCGTCAGCAGGAGCGGGTTGCGCGCCAGGAGGTCGTTCAAGCTGGCCTCGATGCAGTCGCTTATCCGCTTTTTTCTTGCCGGATCAGACAGTGCGCGCAGCGCTGCCTGATCGGGCAAATCGGTCCAGAACCGCTCCAGGACCTGATGGACCAGGGTGCCGCGGCTCAGGGCATCAAGCCCCGGAACAGGCGGCATCGGTGTTTCGGCTCCGAGCCGGTGACGGGCAAAAGCGCGGAAAGGGCAGTCGGCCTGGTCTTGAAGAACCCGAGTTCCGCCGTGAATCTCGCTCGCGATCAGGTTCGGGCCGGCAAGAGACTCGTCAACTTCCTCGATCGGTGCGCGCTCTACGGTCTCAGAATCTTCATGGGCCAGGACTTTTATCGGTCCAAGCAGCGGGGTTGGCAGCCGCGACACATCGTCTGTGCCCCGGCTGAAACTACCCACGCGTTCCGGCGCAATCCAGGCCAAGGCGCGGAGCTCATCGCGGGAGCGGTCGAGACTCTCAGCGGCGCTGGCTGACGGCAAATTCTGCTGCATCCAGTGCGGAATGAAGGGGTCTCGACGGCTGACTCCGGGCCAACTTTGGTCGTCCAGGCCAATGATCCAGGCCGCATCGAAGCGCGAGCCCAAGGCTTCTTCGACACCGAGAATTTCCACAGGCGCGCCCGGGTTGCGCTCCCGGAACTTGATGTCACCGGCCATCTCGCGCAGTTGTCGCAGAGCTTCGCCCCGCGACAGCGCAACGTCTTCAACCAGATCAAGCGTGCTGAACTCCTCGAGCAAATCATGAAAGCGCTGAAGTGTCTGAAACTCCCGGCTGTCCAGTTTGCGTCCGTGCCCGAAACCCAGTTTGCCCAGTTCATTTTGGAAGCGCTCGACCCACTGCGACGCAAGGGCAGAGCCACGCTGAGTTTTGCGGAGAACGCCCCATTCCCGCAGGTTTCTCGACAGCGCCGTAGCGCCCGCCTTCGCGGCATACTTCGAGAGCTGCGCGGCATTCGTCCACCAGGGCTGCTTGCGCCACAGCAGGTTTCTGGCGCGCGCCCGCACCATGGTCTCTTGCTCTGCACCGGCAAAAAAGGGCGACTGCCAAAAAAGTTCGGCCTGCGTCTGATCAAGTCGCTGCGGATCAAGCTGCAAACAAGCCAGCGCATCTGCCACCAAAGTCCAACTGCTCAGGGGTGGGCCCAGCGAACAATGCCAGGCCGGGATGGATGGTGCATCCAGCACGCTGGCCGCGGTGTCAAACGCCTGGCGAAAAGCCCGCTCGGCAGCGGCGAGCTGTTCACGCAAGTCCGGGACGACCACGGCCAATCGGGCGTCAGGATCGCTCTCAATGCGAGCCCGGGCCCACCCCGCTGCCGCACGCAACTGAGCCGCGGTGTCGGCGAACGAGTGAATGTCCGTGAGCAGAGGCTGGGGGACACAATCCGGCGGCGACACGACCTCAATACCCGTTGTGCTGGCCGCATCAAGAATCTCACGCTGAAGCGGCGGCATCGGCAGCTCGAAACCTGCCAGCTCAATGCGTTTTGGCAAATGGATTCGACCCCGTCGTATCAGCTCCGGCAATCTTGCCGCTAGCCGCCACTCATCGCTGACGGACCGGCGCTTGCAAAGTGCCTGATAGGCTTTTGCCCAACTGCAGAAATGTTGTTGATCAACGGTTAGGCCCGTTTCCGACCAGCGCTCCACGGCCGGCAGCTGGAACTCATGGATCAAACGCCAGCTTGCCTGGGCCATTTCGGCAACCCGCGGTTGGCCGATGAAGACCTGATGGTTGATGACCGACCTCCACAGAGCACGCGCTTGCACGGCTGAAACCGGAATCTCTTCAATCGCACCGCTGACGAAGCCTTCCTCTATGAGGCTGGTCATCCAGTTGCTGAATGCCAGGACGCGCGGTGTTCGCCAGGACGTCAGGCCACCATCTACGGCATCCGCCGCCCGACGATGTCGCTCGGCGCGCGCCAGGCGGGCCGTCGGTGTAAGAATCAAAGTGGAATCTGTCGGGTCTGCCGCTACCATCTCAGAATTATGCCTGACGGAATTCTCAAACCCTGAGAACCTGCCTTGAGGAAATGACAATTGTCCTGACCGGCGATTTACGTCTCGGGCGAGACGATTAACTCAACGTCAACCCGTGATAACGAAACGCGCAGCACTGCAGGCTTCCCTAAAGGTTAGACCCGACCCCTCAGTTCTTTTTCTGTGAGCTGAAACTCTTTTTTTGCCCCGATGTGACAAGTCCAGTTCGTTGAACGACGAAAGTTTCCCCAAAAACTTGCGCGCGCACTGGAAGTTGGTTAATAAGTTATGTAATTACATACTTTGCGGATCAAATGTCGATACCCAGTCGCACAGGCCAGCCAGCTTCTCCCACCTTACGGCGGATAATTTCCAAGGCGTTCTCAACAAACGAGCCGCGCCAAAAACGTCAGGCCCTGTCGACGCAGGGTCAAGCACCGGCGCGCAATTTATCTGATGCAGCGATTGTTCCGCCGTTTGCTGTGCGAGTGCTTACAAGGATGGGATTTGGCCCAAGACGCACAGAAATCATTCGGGATCCAGCCGCCGATCCGGATCTGATTTTTACCGACGAGTTTGCCAAATCTGACGCGCTAGGCAGGGACGATATTGCCTATTTCAACTCACTTGGTCGGACTGATGATGAGCGGCTTGAGCGATACGTGGATGAGCAGTTAAGTCAGCAGCTTCCCGAACCCGAATGGGAACAAAGAAAAGCCGCTTTTGCTGAAAACTTCAGCACGCTGGATGAACCTCTAGCCGAAACCTTTGGTTCACGCGAATGCCAAGGGTTCAGAGAGTATGTCGTCCCGCAACGCCAGATTGAAAGCGCCGCGTTCAATCGTGCTGTCTATGGCCGCAACCAGCTATTCGAGCTGATGGTGGATTTCTGGCACAACCACTTCAATATTTTCAGCGGCGGTGACAGAGATACATACGCTTCCTGGGCTGACTGGGATCGCAGCGTGATCCGTCGCCACGCGTTCGGAAATTTTCATGACATGGTCCAGGACAGCGCCAAACATCCGGCCATGTTGCGCTACCTGGATAACTACGCCAACGAGGCCGGCGGTTTCAATGAGAACTATGCTAGAGAACTGTTTGAGCTTCACACCCTCGGCGCCATCAACTACGGTGGTACCCAGCTGGTCAACGAGGTTCCCTTTCTGACCGAAAACCCTTACGCGTCGCTAAGCGACAGCGTTCTTGACGCGCTTGGTTACAGTAACCCAGACTTGGGGATCCAGGCCGAGTATGTCGATGATGACGTATATGAAGCAGCTCGAGCGCTGACTGGCTGGCGTTATGATGATCGCGACATCAAGGATAGCCAGAACAACTGTATCAATGGCGGAAGCGGTGCGTTCTTCGTTGACGAGTCTGAACATGATGGCGGCCGAAAAGGTGTTCTGGCAGGCGACCTGGCTCTTATTCGGTCGGATGGGGGCGCATTGGGGGACGGTGAGACCGTCATCGAGTTGGCTGCTTACCATC
>CAZIMY010000038.1:0-20227 GCA_964540315.1 uncultured Wenzhouxiangella sp. | reverse complement strand
ACAAGCTCAACCGGGTCAGCCGGCAGATGCTGCAGGAAATGGGCCGCGAGCCGACCCCAGACGAGCTGGCGGTCAAGATGGAAATGCCTGAAGACAAGGTCCGGAAGGTCCTGAAGATCGCCAAGGAGCCGATCTCCATGGAAACCCCGATCGGTGACGATGAAGATTCCCATCTGGGCGATTTCATCGAGGACATCAATATCCTCTCACCGGTCGATACGGCCACCACCACGGGCCTGACCGACACTGTTCAGAAAGTGCTTGGCGGGCTGACGCCGCGTGAAGCCAAAGTGCTGCGCATGCGCTTTGGCATTGACATGAACACCGATCACACGCTGGAGGAAGTCGGGAAACAGTTTGACGTCACCCGGGAGCGCATTCGCCAGATCGAGGCCAAGGCACTCCGCAAGCTACGTCATCCGACCCGCTCCGAGCAGTTGCGGAGCTTTCTGGACATCGAATAAGTCTGCGGTCAGCGCGCGCTGGCCGAGCGGACGGTTTCAACCAGCACGGAGACATTCTCCGGGTCCACGCCCGGCGTAATCCCATGGCCCAGATTGAAGATGTGCCCCGGCCCATCGCCAAAGCTGTCCAGCACCCGCCGGGCCTCTGAAGCCACAATCTCAGGGGTCGTCAACATCACCGCCGGGTCCAGGTTGCCCTGCAGCGCTACGCGGTGGCCCACCCTGGCGCGCGCCTCGCTCAAGTCCATGGTCCAGTCTACGCCCAGACCCTCGCAGCCCGTGTCTGCCAATAGCTCCAGATGCTGTCCGCAGCCTTTCCCGAAGAGAATAATCGGGATGGCCGGGTGCTTCGAGCGCACCTGATCGACGATGCGCTGCTGAGAGGCCAGCGAAAACTCGCGGTAAAGGCGCGGCGACAGTACGCCACCCCAGGAATCGAACAGCATCAGCGCATCCGCTCCGGCTTCGACCTGCGCCGTCAGATAGGCTGCGGTGGCGTCAGCCAGATGGTTCATCAAGTCGTGGGCGGCCTCGGGCTCAGCCAGCAAAAGCTGCTTGGCGCGCGCAAAATCCTTGCTGCTGCGGCCTTCAATCATGTAGGTCGCCACCGTCCAGGGGCTACCGGCAAATCCGATCAGCGGAGTCTGCTCGGGCAGCCCGGCCCTGATCAGCCGAACCGCTTCCATGACGTAGCCGGTATCGTCGTTGGGATCCGGCATGGGCAAGGCCTTGATATCTGCCGGCCCCTGGATAGGCCGCTCGAAAAACGGCCCCTCGCCGGCGACGAAGCCCAGCCCCAGGCCCATGGCATGGGGCAGAATCAATATGTCCGAAAACAGAATCGAGGCATCGAAACCGTAGCGCTCGATCGGCTGGAGCGTGACCTCGCAGGCCATTTCCGGGTTCCCGGCCAGATCAAGGAAGCTCCCGGCGCGAGCGCGGGTCGCGCGGTACTCCGGCAGATAGCGTCCAGCCTGGCGCATCAGCCATATCGGCGTGCGTTCGGTTGGCTCTCTTCTCAAAGCACGCATAAACAGGCTGTCTTGGCGGTCGGTCATTGGTTCAGTACCTCTCTGATATCGTCACTCGGGCAAGCCTTCACCACGGCTCGGCCCATGTCTTCAAGCAGCACCAACCTGATCTGGTCAGCTGCATTCTTTTTGTCCAGCCGCATCAGCTTCAAAAGCTGCTCGGGCTCTAAGTCATTCGGCAACCGCGTCGGCAGTTCGAAACGTTCCAAAAGGGCGGTCAATCGATCGGCGACCCCAACCGGCGCCAGGCCAAGGATCTCACTCAAACGCGCTGCCAGGCACATGCCGATGGCGACCGCCTCACCGTGGCGATAGCGCTGATAGCCGGTAGCGGTTTCCAGAGCGTGGCCGAACGTATGGCCAAAGTTGAGCAGGGCACGCTGCCCCGACTCTCGCTCATCAGCCGCCACGACTTCGGCCTTGTTGGCAACCGAGCGAAAAACCGCCTCCATCAGCGCATCCGGCAACCGGGCACTCAGTGCCCCGGCCTGCTGCTCAAGCCAGACCAGAAAACCCTCGTCTCTTATGGCGCCGTACTTGACCACTTCAGCCATCCCCGCCCTGTAATCACGCTCACCGAGGGTTGCCAGAGTGTCGACATCCACGATGACCGCAGAGGGCGCATGGAATGCACCAACAAGGTTTTTTCCGGCCGCCAGATTGACCCCCGTCTTGCCGCCGATGGCCGCATCGACCTGGGCCAACAAGGTGGTCGGCACCTGGATAACCCTGATTCCGCGCATGTAGGATGCCGCCGCAAAGCCCGCCATATCGCCGATCACACCGCCACCGAAGGCGACCACGGTGGCATCACGTTGCGCGCCCAGAGAAACCAGTTCCCCCAGCAGGCGTTGCCAGCTGTCCAGCGTCTTTTGCTCTTCGCCCTCGGGGAGAATCACCCTGCTCTTATGGACGACGCCGTCAAGCGCGGGCCTGAGCTGGCCAAGGTGGTGTCCGGCCACGGTCTCATCGGTAACAATCAGCACGCGACCCTCGAGATGCCTGGCCCAGACGCTTGCATTACCCAGCAGGCCTTGCCCGATGTAGACCGGGTATTCACCGCCCGAGTGGCCGACCTGAATGACCTTCATGACGTCGTAACCTCGCCTAACGCCTGTCTGATGTCTTTTTCAGCTTTCAGCGCCATTCGCGTCGGGCTGATATCCACGGATCGGACGACCCGGTGAGCGCAGGCCTGATAGAGCGGATCGCGCTCGGCGGCCAGCTTTTCGAGACGCTCGCGACGATCAGGCGCTCGCAGTAAAGGCCTGCGCTGGTCGCGGGCCAGTCGACGCAACTGCTGCTCGACGGCCGTTTGCAGCCAGACCACCAGCCCGGTCGTTCGCAACAGCTCCCGGTTATCGGGATTCAGGACACTACCGCCACCCGTGGCCAGCAGCATGCCCTTGCGTGCACTCAGCTCGGCAAGCATTGCGTGTTCACGAGCCCGAAAACCGTCCTCGCCCTCAATTTCGAATATCAGACTGACATCCACGCCGCACCGTTGCTCGATTTGCTGATCAAGATCAATGAAATCCAAACCCAGCCGCGGCGCGAGCGCTCTGCCGACGGTTGTTTTGCCCGACCCCATCGGGCCGATCAGGATCACGTTATCCACAACCATCGCCGCCTGGCCCGGTGGTTTGTCGACCGCAAGACTTCATCATTGGCAAGGCGGCAAACGGGGCGCTTTCGTCAAAAGAAAGCCATGCTATCACGCGCATCGGCGCTCTTCAGGCGCTTTGCTACCATAGCGGCTCTGAAGTTCACATCGGCCACCAGACTGAACCCTATGCTTCGTTTCTCGATCCTGTTCATCGTGCTGCTCCTCGGCCTTTTTACCGTAGAGGTATTGCAGCCTGTTCAGCAACACGTCATCCTTCCGTTTACGGCGATCCTGGCCGACATCAGCGTGTTTCTGATCGAGTTGTTCGACAGCGGCGTGGAGTCGTCTGGCAAGGTCATCCGTGACCTGCAGTCGGGGTTTGCGGTCAGCATTGAACCAGGCTGCAATGGGGTTGAGGCACTCATTATCCTGTTTGCTGCCATCTTTGCCTTCCCCGCTCCGCTGAAAAACAAGCTGATCGGCTTTGGCATCGGGTTTTTAGCCATCCAGTCGCTGAATCTGGTTCGCATCATCAGCCTGTTCTACATGGGCCAATGGAACATGACCTGGTTCAACTGGTTCCACCTGTATCTGTGGCAGGCCCTCATCATTCTTGACGCCCTGGTGGTGTGGCTGATCTGGCTGCGCATGTTACCGCCTCATCCCCGCGCCAAGACCGGCGACGATTCCCGCGAGCCAGAGCTGAGCCAGGGATGAAGCGTCTTCTGATCGCAGGCTGCGGCGATGTGGGTATCAGGCTGGCCCGCCGCCTTGACCCCCAGCAATGGTTGGTGCATGGGCTGCGCCGCAATCCGCAGACCCTTCCGGCCAACGTCCAGCCGGTCCGCGCAGACCTGCTTGACCCAAGCAGCCTCAAGGAGGTCGCTGAACACTGGGACGCGGTCGTCTACCAGGCAACACCCGACGAAAGAACACCCGAGGCTTATCGCAATGCCTATGTGCGAGGACTTGAAAATCTGAGCCGTCATTGCGCCACCAAACGCCTGGTCTTCGTTTCAAGCACCGGTGTCTTTGGCCAGAGCCAGGGCGAATGGGTCGATGAACGATCAGCCACCCAGCCGGACGCTTTCTCGGGACAAATATTGCTGGAGGCCGAAGCGTTGGTGTCCCAGCTCGGTGGCTTGACCGTGCGCTTTTCCGGAATCTACGGGCCGGGACGTGATTTTCTGATTCGTTCACTCCAGTCCGGCCGGGCAGAATGTCGCGCCAGCCCACCGCAATGGACCAATCGCATTCATTCAGAAGACTGTGCCGGCGTTCTGGCGCATGTGCTGGAACTCAATAACCCTGCGACCGTCTACTGCGCCAGTGACTCCCGGCCGGCTCCACGCTGCGACGTACTCGACTGGCTGGCCGGGCAGCTGGATATCCCGCGCCCTGTCCGGGTAGCCCCGGACCACGATAGCCGCGACGCTGACGCCAATCAGGGCAAACGCGTCTGCAATCGTCAACTTCTCGACAGCGGATTTACATTTCAATACCCGGACTACATCACTGGATACAGGGAACTCCTAGCATCATGACGAACGCTCCAAGCACCCCCATGACCAAGACCATGCTCGCGCAATTCAACGAGGGATTCGCGCGCGCTGAAGCGGCGAAAGTCCCCGAGCCCACGGCGATGACCCTCGCCACCGTCGATGAGCACGGCCGACCCAGCGCCCGCACCATGTTGCTGAAAGGCATAGAACCAGATGGCTTTGTGTTCTACACCAATCTTGAGTCTCGCAAGGGGCAGCAGATTGCCGGCAACCCGAACGTGGCGCTGGTCTTTTTCTGGCGAGAGATTCAGGAGCAGGTGAAAGTTGACGGTATGGTCGAGCCGGTCAGCGATTCCGAAGCCGATGCATACTTCGCCAGCCGCCCGCGTGGCAGCCAAATCGGCGCGTGGGCCTCACTGCAGTCACGCCCTCTGGATCAGCGCGAGACCTTCGACCAAAGAATTGCCGAAGCAGAGGCGCTATACGAAGGTCGGGAAGTTCCCCGACCACCCCACTGGTCGGGTTTTCGGGTGCGGCCTCGCCGAGTCGAATTCTGGTATGGCCGCCAGTATCGGCTGCACGAACGGGTTCGTTACGAGTTGAGTGATGGCGTCTGGACGGACAGTCTTCTCTACCCCTGATCGTTATCATCCTGGTCGGCTGGCAGTGGCGTTTTGCGCCGATCAAGATCACGCTGAATCCAGCCCGCCGCCAGCTCTTTCCAGGGTGAATCGTGCAGCGGGTGAGGCGCGTAGAACCCGGCTTCGGCTCTCTGTCGCTGGGCTTCATAGAGAATCAAGGCAGTGGCAACGGATACGTTGAGGGACTGACTCATACCCAGCATGGGGATCACGATTTCTTCGTCGACCAACCCCAGTGCCTCGTCACTGACCCCGAATTTCTCCGTACCCATGATAATCGCGCTGGGCTGGGTATAGTCTGGAGCCCGAAAATCGATTGCAGAAGAGGAAAAATGCGCAGCATACAGTCGAAAACCAGACTTTCGGAGGCCATCAAGTCCAGACCGGGTGTCTCGATGGCGCTGCAGCTCGACCCAACGCTGGGCACCCTGAGACGTATGATTCAGACGTGGCAGACCTTCGTCGCCCGGCACCGCGTGCGCTGTCATGATGCCGACAGCGTCGCAGGTGCGCAGGATAGCCGCCACGTTGTGGGGTTTGTGAACCCGCTCTATGAAGACCGTGAGGTCGGGTTGACGGCGAGCGGCGACGGCTTCAATGCGGGTTTTGCGTTCCGGGGTCATCGGGCTATCGTATGCGATTTTCCCAGACGGGCAGCATTCGCATGACGGCGTGGTTCGAGCAATTGAAGTCCATCGTCAATCGGCACGAAGCGGATGCAGACGAACATGCACTGGCGCGCGCTGGTGCCGTGATCCTGTTTGAAATGGCTGCGGCCGACGACGAGTATCAGGCCCAGGAGCTGCGGATGGTGCAGACTGCCATTGAGGGTGCGTTCGGGCTATCGGGCGAAGAGCTTGAGGAACTGATGGCCGAGGCCCGCTCGCTGCGCGACCAGTCGGTGTCGCTGCATGACTTCACTCGAAGCTTGCGCACGGGCCTGGAGCGCAAACAACGGGACGCTTTGGTCGGCTGGATGTGGAAGGTCGCGCTTTCCGACGGCCACCTGGACCGTTTTGAGGAACAGCTGCTCCGCCGGCTCGCCGACCTGCTGGGCGTGCCGCACGAGGAGTTCATCCGACAGAAACACCTGGCCTTGGAGAAGTCGTGAAGCGGCTTGCGCTGTCTTGTGCAGCGCTCTTGCTGAGCCTGCACGCGACGGCGCAGGACCCCGACTTTGACGCATTTCTGGGCCTGATTGAATCAGCGCTGGGTCAAACCGGCGAGGCCTCATTTGCCGGCGAGAAAACCGAGCTTGTGCGATACACCGAGGACGGGTGGGAACTCCTCATGACCGCCGCCTGGGACGGTCAGCAGTGGCGCCTGCTGGCCCTGCGTCTCCATCACCCGGATCGAATCGACGCGCCTGACCAACGCTGGGCAAACCAATACCAAGCGCTGCTGCATGAGCTTGAACCGCAACAAATCGAGCAGATCGAGCCGCCAGCGCTTTTCGAAGTTCCACCACCTGGTTTTATGCCCGCTTTCCCCGAAGAGTTCAGATCCCGGCAATTCAATATCGGGCTCTACTGGTATCAGGCGCGCTGGATCAATACCGGCGGCTTTGACCAGGACGCCGAATGGTCACTGCGCAGCTATGAGCTGGTGGCCAGGCCGCCGACCGATTAGTAGACAAAAAATTGCTGCTGAAACCGAAAGCTCAGGGGCGGTCCTGATTCGCCTATCGGCGCCACTTCGACGCTAAAGGTAATGCGCTCTTCGTTGTGAATGCGGAACGTTCCGATGTAGTAAATCGCATCCTGCTCGGTGACTTCGCGCATTTCAATGGCACGTCTCTGGCCGGCGATATTCACCACATTGACTTCAACGGCAGCTCGCGAAGGCTCGCCCATCGGCCCAGAGCGGTCGCGCAAGACAGCGAGATTCAGCAGGGCCTGCGAGGTTGATCGCTGAATACCAAAAGCACGCGCCACTTGCGGGCTCAACTGACTGGTGTTGATAGCGCTGTAGTGCACCTCGAAATCACCGAAGTCCTCGGCCTGCTGGGCAAAGCTATCAGTCCACATCAGCACCACCGCAAACAACAACAGTGGCAAGAAAAACGCCGTGGTGCTTTCGGGGCGGCCGGGCGTTGGCACCAGGCGATATTGAGAAAAACGCAGATTCATAAGCCCAGCAATATGATCAGAAACTGGATTCCGATGATGGCCACGAGGGGTGACAGATCAATTCCGCCGAGGTCCGGTATGACGCGGCGAATGGGTGCCAGGACCGGATCTGTCAGCTGAAACACCAGCGGGATCAGGGGATGGCGAATGCCGTGGCCAACCCACGACAGGATGACGCCGATCAGGATCATGATCATGTAGAACACGAGCACCATCCGAACCAGGCGCATGACCGCGAGAACAGACAGGAGCAGCGGGTCGATCGACTGGCCGGACAGGACCACCAGAATGATCAAGCCGATCAACTGAATGATGTACAGCAAAAATATCGCCGCCAGATTGATCCGACCCATATTCGGAATCACTTTTCCAAGGGGTTTGAGCAAAGGATCGGTCAGCCGAACCAGCACCTGAACAATCGGGTTGTAGAAATCTGCTCCCACCGCTTCGAGCAGGATGCGCAGCAGAATCACCACCAGGTAGAGGTGGATCAGTGTTTCGATCAGAAACGAGAACGCGTTGACTGGCGAACCCATGATCAGCTTCCTCCTAGTTCACGACTGCGTTGAACTGCCGCAGTCACGGCTTCATCGACGAGTTGTTCAAAGCTTCCGGCGGTCAGGGCAGCCAAGGCCGCCGCGGTCGTTCCGCCGGGCGAGGTGACCTGCTCGCGCAGTCGATCGGGCGCTTCGCCTGAGCGGGTCATCATCAGCCCGGCACCGTAGGCGGTCTGAGCCGCGAGTTTCGCGGCAACCGTGGCCGGCAAGCCCGCCCGCTCCCCGGCCAGCGCAAGCTGCTCGGCCAAGGCGAAAAAGTAGGCCGGTCCTGAGCCGGAGACCGCTGTTACCACGTCGATCAACGCCTCCTCTTCCAGCCAAACAGTTTCACCCGCGGATTTCAGGATATCCTCTGCTCGCCGCCGCACCGCGGCGCTTACGTTGTCCGAGGCGACCAGACCGGTCATTCCTGCCCCGAACAGAGCCGGCGTATTCGGCATGGCGCGAACCAAACGGACATCCTTATCAAGTCCGTTGCGCAATCGATCCAGCGTCACTCCGGCCGCCACACTGATGACCAGCGCATCCGCTGGCACAGCGTCACGGATTTGGGAGAGCGCTTCGGACATCACCTGCGGTTTGACGGCGAGCACGACAGACGTCGCCCCGGATACTGCCTCCCGAGCGCTGGCTGTCACCGAAACACCGAAGTCCGACGAGACCCTTTCAAGTGCAGTGGGCTCAGTGTCGGCGACGCAAATGGCCTCGGCACGATAATCGGCTGCACAAAGCCCTCCAATCAGGGCCCGCGCCATATTGCCGCCGCCGATGAAGGCTATGGTGTGACCGGACATGAAAGCTATTGTAGTCTTCGCGGCGCCGTCATCCCGGTCGCGGCCCAAACAGATCCGTACCGACTCGAATCATGGTGCTGCCCGCCACAATCGCGGCCTCCAGATCTGCCGACATGCCCGCAGACAAGGTATCAACGGAAGAATAGCGAGCGGCCAACTCGTCAAAATGCTGCCGCAGGGCCGAAAAAATCTGCTCCTGCGCCTGCGGGTCCTCGCGCGGCGCCGGGATGGCCATCAGCCCTCTCAACTCAAGTTTTTGCGACTGATCAACGGCTTCGGCGAGTTCGGCAAGGTCATCCGCTGAGCACCCCGCTTTTTGCGCTTCGCCGTCAAGATTGAGCTGGAGCAAAACGTTGAGCGGCGGCAGATCCGCCGGTCTTTGCTGATCGAGGCGGCGAATAATCTTCAGGCGATCAACGCTCTGTACCCAATCGAAATGCTGCGCCAGGCTGAGCGTTTTGTTGGACTGAATAGGACCGATGAAGTGCCACTCCAGCCCCAGATCCCCCAGTTCACCGATCTTGGCGACGGCCTCATCAACGTAGTTTTCACCGAAAGCCCGCTGACCCTCGGCCGCAAGCGCCCGAATCCGCTCAAGTGGTTGCTTTTTGCTGACGGCGATCAAGCGAATATCAGACAACATCCGATGGGCTGCGGTCGCTGCCGTTTCCATACGCTCGGTGACCTGGAAGAAGCGAGTCATGCTTGTGAAGTGAAGTTGAGAAAAACCTAGTATGCCACCCGCGCCGGGAGTGACAGAGGAAGTCTCTGGATATGCATGCTATTCTCTGCTAACGTGGCTCTGGTAGCCAAATGTCTTTGCCTCACGGGGACAAGCAGCATGGACATCACCGAACTATTAGCCTTCACCGTCAAGAGCAAGGCCTCAGACCTGCACATTTCGGCCGGTCTGCCGCCCATGATTCGGGTCGACGGCGACATCCATAAAATCAACACGCCGCCAATCGACAACAAGACGATGGCGGACTTGATCTATTCGACGATGAGCGATAACCAGAGGCGCGACTACGAGGCGAATCTGGAAGTCGACTTTTCCTATTCAATTCCCGGGCTCGCGAGATTCCGCGTTAACGGATTCAACCAGCATCGCGGCATGGCGGCGGCCTTCCGCGTTATTCCCAATGAAATCTGGTCCCTGGAAGACATCAACGCACCGGCGGTCTTTCGCGACATCATCGAGGTCCCGCGCGGCCTGATCCTGGTGACCGGTCCGACGGGGTCGGGTAAATCCACCACCCTGGCCGCCATGGTCGACCACCTCAACAAGACCGTACCAGGGCACATCCTGACCATTGAGGATCCGATCGAGTTCATCCACACGCCGCAGCGATGTCTGATCAATCAACGCGAGGTCAAGAGAGATACGCATGGATTTAACCAGGCCCTGCGCTCTGCCCTTCGCGAGGACCCGGATATCATTCTTGTCGGAGAGCTGCGCGACATCGAAACCGTTCGTCTTGCACTCACTGCGGCCGAAACGGGCCACGTGGTTTTCGGCACCCTCCACACCTCGTCAGCCCCCAAAACCATCGACCGCATCATCGACGTCTTCCCGGGCGACGAAAAGCCGATCGTTCGATCAATGCTGTCTGAGTCTCTTCGCGCGGTGATCTCGCAAACGCTGCTCAAGCGAATCGGGGGTGGTCGGGTCGGCGCCCACGAGATTATGGTGGCAACCCCTGCGATTCGAAACCTGATCCGGGAAGACAAGGTCGCGCAGATGTACTCCGCGATCCAGACGGGTCAAAACGTCGGCATGACCACTCTGGATCAGTGCCTGATTGATCTTGTCCGCCGGGGTATTGTTGCCAAACCCGAGGCCGTCCGCAAAGCTCAGAACAAACAGGCACTCGCCTAGCTACGGCTGTTCCGTCCAACTGTTCGACTGAGAAGAAAACATGCACGATATTCGAGATTGGCTGCGCCAACTTCATGAGCTCAAGGGTTCAGACCTGTTTGTTACCGTTGGGGCTCCTCCGTGCCTGAAGGTGAACGGCCGGATCAAGCCGCTGGGAAGCGAAGCCCTGAGCCACGAGGAAGTCACCAGCATCGTGCACGGCATCATGCGCGAAGACCAGCGCCAGGAATTCCAAACCACGCGCGAGTGCCAATTCGCCATTTCACTTGAAGGGACGGCGCGCTTTCGGGTTAGCGCCTTCTACCAGCGCAACAGTATTGGCATCGTCTGCCGCAGGATCGAGACCAAGATTCCGACCTTTGAAGATCTGGATCTTCCAGAGTCACTCAGCGAGCTGGCGATGGCCAAACGCGGGATTGTCTTCCTGTGCGGCGCGACCGGCACCGGGAAGTCCACGACGCTCGCGGCGATGGTCGGTCACCGCAACTGTAATTCGACCGGCCACATCATTACCGTGGAAGACCCGATTGAATATGTACACCGTCATCGTAAATGTCTGATCACCCAGCGTGAGGTCGGCATTGATACCACCTCTTTCGAGATGGCGCTGAGAAACACCCTGCGGCAAGCACCAGACGTCATCATGATCGGCGAAATTCGGACTCGCGAATCGATGCAACATGCGATCACGTTCGCCGAAACTGGTCACCTATGCCTGACAACCCTCCACGCCAACAACGCCAACCAGGCGATGGACCGCATTCTGCATTTCTTCCCCGAGGACCGTCACGCTCAGGTTTTGCTGGATCTTTCGTTCAACCTGAAAGCCGTTGTTGCTCAGCAACTGGTACCTTCCATCGACGGTGACCGTCGTCATATCGCGGTGGAAATTCTGGTCAATTCGCCCCTGGTTCAGGAAAAGATCCGCAAGGGCAAGGTCGAAGAGTTGAAAAAGATCATGAAAGACTCGCAACACCATGGCATGGTGACCTTTGATCAAAGCCTTTTCAGCATGTATCAGAAAGGACTGATTTCCTACGATGAAGCACTGCGTCACGCGGATTCAGCCAATGACTTGCGACTGGCGGTCAAGCTGACCGAAGGCAGTGACAGTGAGACGCTCAGCAGCCGGCTCGGAAGTATGGACCTGGTCGACGACGGTCAGGGATTGCGATAACCAGCACTTTTGGGCCCGTTAACCTTGGGTTAACCTTCAGGGACCTACCATTCCTGCTCCGCCAACGAACGGTCAGCGGTCGGCCGTCGGCTTTTTTAATTGGCGGTGTCACAGGGCCCCGAGGCTCGGGTGTACCGCTCTCACCCGAGCCTTTTACCTTCAGGAGTTTTATTGCCAATATGCGCATCCTGATTATCGAAGACAATCGGGACATCGCCGCCAACCTCGGTGACTTCCTGAGCGACCGTGGACATGAAGTCGACTACGCCTACGATGGCGTGACCGGCCTTCATCTAGCCATCGTTAACGACTTTGATGCGATCGTCCTCGACCTGGCGCTGCCGGGCATGGACGGCCTGGAAGTCTGTCGCAAGCTACGCGAGGAAGCCCGCAAGGGCACGCCGGTGCTGATGCTGACCGCGCGAGATCAGTTGGACGACAAGCTCGCAGGCTTTGATTCCGGCGCCGATGATTACCTGGTCAAACCGTTTGAGTTACGCGAAGTTGAAGCCCGTCTGGAGGTATTGGAGCGCCGCGGACAGCGCATCAAGCCTCGAGAGCTCAAGGTCGCGGACCTCGAATACAACCTCGAAACCTACACGGTTCGTCGGGCGGGCAAAAAGCTTGAATTGAACCCGATCGGACTGAAACTGCTTGAGAAGCTGATGAGCGCATCACCCGCGGTCGTCACGCGCCGAGAGCTGGAGAACCACGTTTGGGGTGAAGAACTGCCGGATAGCGACAGCCTGCGAGTGCATATTCATACCCTGCGTGCGGCCATCGACAAACCCTTCAAGATGCCGCTGATCAACACGCGCCACGGCATCGGCTACTGTCTGGCTCCGCCCGATGAAGTTTCGCCGTCGGCTTAGAAGCCGACTGATCCTGTCGTTTGTCGTATTTGGCACGCTCTTGAGCGTGCTGTTTGCGATTGCGGCGCTTTTTCTGCAGAACTGGCTGGAAGATGCCTTGATTGCCAATACCTTGGCAGACGAGGTTGATCAGTACATCAGCGATCTTCGACGCGACCCATCGCTGGTCGAGCCGTTCTATACCCGGCTGCAGGGGTATGTCACCCGGCCAGGGCGTGCCAACATTGTTCCGGCGCCCTTCAGAGACTTGCCGCCAGGGGTGCACGATGTACGTGTCGAGAATGCCCACTACAAGGCTGCGGTTCGCAAGGACAACGATTTTTGGGTTTTCCTGACCTATGACGTATCAGAGAACCGGGAACTGCTGAGGCAACTGGTTTGGGCTCTCATCGCAGTTGTCATCTTTTTCTCTCTAATGTCCCTCGCGCTCGGGATATGGTCTTCCGGGCGCGTTTTGGCGCCAGTTACCGGGCTGGCCCAGCGACTCGAATCGCTGGATGAACATGCGCCCCCAGCATCGCTGAAACAGTACTTTCCGGACGACGAAGTCGGGCAACTGGCAGCCGCCCTTGACGCCTATGCGACTCGACTGCACGAACTGGTGGAGAGAGATCAGGCGTTTAATGCCGACGTCTCGCACGAGTTGCGCACACCCCTGGCGGTTATTTCGGGAGCAACAGAGCTGATGCTCGCCCAGCCCGACCTGTCTGAACGCAATCGGGAAAGACTGCTGCGCATTGCACGTGCCGCGCGTCAGTCCACGGACATCACCACGGCATTGCTGCATTTGGTCAGGGCCCAGCGAGACCGAGGTGGCGATCTGTCGGGCCAGGATGTGGGAAAAATTGCCGAGCAAGTCGTCTGCAACTACCAGCCCCTGGTTGGTGAGAGGGCACTCGATATTTGCCTTGATCAGCAACAAAAACTCAGCGTGATTGCCCCCGAGGCAGTCATCGCCGTGGTCTTGGGCAACCTGATTGGCAATGCCGTGCGCTACACGGCGGAAGGCGAGGTTGCGGTGCAAATAGATCACGGCATTGTGCGAATTCTTGATACCGGCCCGGGGATTGCTGAAGAAGAGCTTCCGCAGATTTTTGACCGACATTTCCGCGGCCGACAGACAGCGGGCAGCAAGGGCTCGGGTCTGGGGCTATCGATCGTCAAGCGTTTGTGCGACTTGTACGGATGGCGTCTTGAGTTCTGTAATCGTCCGCAGGGCGGTTTGGCGGTCACCGTGGAATTTTTTCCCGACCTGGGCACCTCTCAGGGTCAGCGATAAGCTGTCGATTCGCACCCGGTCAGAAGTCAGCTGCGCTAAGCTTATCGAATGGCGATCGTTTCCTGTCCGAACTGCGGCCAACGCATATCCTCGCTGGCAAAAACCTGTTCCAACTGCGATGTTGCAATCGGCAAGCTCTCTGTGGATGAGCGACAACGCTTGATTCGTAAGCGGTGGCAAAAGAGCGTCCACCAGGCGGCGAACGTCACTTATCTGGCCTTGGCCTTGCTGGTCGGCGGAGCGATCTGGTGGTGGGGAGCACCGCCGCAGGGCTGGTTCTTTCCGCCACCTATTGGTGCGCTAGTCATGTTGCCGCTGGGTCTGGTGCTTTATTCCGCAGGGCGGGGCTGGCTGTTTTGGCTGCGGTTGCGCCGTAACCGCCCTCCAAGACAGGGGGGCTAACGGCCGCTTGAGGTCGGCTCAGGTCTAGCGCAGCCTCTCGACTCGAATCCGGCTATTGTAGCCTTCCACCTGCAGCTGCCAGGTCCTAAACATACCCGGTCGGATTCGCACTTCCGGATTCTCCATCGTAGCCACAGAAAAAGTCCCGCTTTCAGCCTGCTGCCAGACCATGCCGTTTTCGAGTTCAAAAACATTTTCCCCGCTCCAACCGCTGAAGGACCCCACCAATCGACTGCGAATATCTTCGCTGGGTCCACCTTCAAGCCCGCGGTTATCTGCTGCAGCCGCGCCTGCAGCGATGCTAGGTCCGTCCGAGTTCGAGCCCGTTCCGGCCCAAGCGGGAACTTCGCCGTCAGCCAGCGAGCGCAGTTCTATCCAGCGGTTGAGGGCGGCGAGCTCTTCTTCGGTCAGTTTATGCAGCCCCGAGTCGCGAAACTCCCGCCCGGTCATTCGCTCTTCAAGGCTTGAAAACTCATCGGCTTGCACGACTGGGCAAGCCAGCATGAGCAGCATCGCTGCAGCCGGAACAAAAACGCGGTTCTTCATGGTCTCAACCGATGATCAGAGGTCATGTTTGTAGCGAACGTAGGGGATGCGACCGTAAATCTGGTCGACTGAATCCTCTAGACCCGCCTCGATCGCCGGGTCACCCAAGTTTCGCGGCGCTGTATCGAGCACGTTGCTCACCCCAATGGTGATGGAGGCATTGCGGATCGCCCGCCACGAAAACTCAAGGTCAAAAGAACTCAGCAGCCCCTGGCTATATTGCCCTGGAGCCAGCCATACCGGGACATCACGGGCGTAGCCCAATAGATCGCCGCTGAGACGGCCCCGCCGCCATCCAACCGCCAGTTGGGCGCTGTTGGCATAGCGTTCCAGCTCGCCACCGTTTTCTGCGCCGGAAAGCGCATTGGCGGGAAGACCCAGGTCCAGCAAGCTCATGCGCTGACGATAGCGAGCGACCTGCAAACCGACCAGGAAATCGCCTACCGTCTCGTTGGCAATACCGAAGCTAATGCCGGCATCGACTCCCTCGCCGGACCGCATGCCGCCCAACGGATCCGAGTCCGGAAACAAAAACGTGTCCGCAGAAGGCACGAAACCGGGTTCTTCTGAGTTGGCCGAAAAGGCACCTACGTTCAAGTCAACGCCCGGTGCCGCGGTCCACTGCCCGCTGACGCGCATCAGATTAACGGAACCCTGGGGAACCGGATCTTCGACAAAGCGGCAGTCTTCTGCCAAGAAGGAATCGATGGTCGAGGTCAGCCGGTTGCACTGGATGTGCGCAAGGCTGGCGGTGTTGAGACGCCAAGTTTCCAGCGACCAGGAAAACATCCGCTCATCGATCGGGTCTGTCGACGCCTGCCCGTTCAGCGGCATCGACATGTTCATGCGCGGGCGCAGCCCCGGCAACCCGAACGCATCGCGCTGGGTCAGGACGCTTGGAGGCAGGCTAGCGGGCTCAACAAGGCTCCACGTCTCGCTGTCAACCATCTGCGCATAGGCACCGGGTCCCGATATCAGGGCCATCCCGAGCAGCAAGATGTAGACGAAACGCGGCATTCAAAAGTCTCGGCGATAAGATCTGGACACTTAGAACAGAAAATGACCAGAAAGTTTTAGTTAATTCAGAGTCTAGCAGAACCCTTGCATGTGCGACTACCGGAGGGTTGAAGAAGGCGACCCGAGTCGCGCTCCCCAACGACGCAGGCCTAAAGCAAAAAAAGCCGGACTGCAAGCCCGGCTTTTTAAAAAAACATTCTGCCTGCCAGAGCTACTTGATCTTGCCTTCCTTGTACATCACGTGCTTTCGAACGACCGGATCGTATTTTTTGAATTCCAGCTTTTGCGGGGTGTTCTTTTTGTTCTTGTTGGTGGTGTAGAAATGACCCGTGCCAGCCGAGGAAATCATGCGGATTTTGTCGCGAGAGCTACCTGCCATGTCGTTTCTCCTTTAAACCTTCTGACCGCGTGCACGCATATCTGCGAGCACCTGATCAATACCGTTCTTGTCGATCACGCGCAAGCCCTTGGTGGACACACGCAGCTTGACCCACCGATTCTCGCTCTCGACCCAGAAACGGTGGCTGTGCAAATTCGGCAGCGAGCGCTTTCTGGTCCTGTTGTTGGCGTGGGAGACGTTATTTCCGACCAGCGGCCGCTTGCCGGTCACCTGACACACTCGGGACATGACGCAGTAATCCTGAAAAGTACGAAACTAGCCCGCCTTTATACCGCAGGATTCATCGCGAATCAAGAACACAGGATCAAAAAACTTCGGGTGACTAGCGGGCAGCGCTCAGGTCGACCCCGCCGGCAACGAGTTGGTCGCCGGGTTCCAGACCCAAATCAGCCGCCTGACCGCCATTGAGTTCGAGAACAAACTGCGCCGGCCCAGTGCTCGGATAGCTGCGGCAGGGTGATCGCCGGCACGGCCTTGCATTCGCAACGATACTGACCACTTTGAGATCCCGGTCCAGGTAGATGATGTCCAACGGGATGCGGGTATTCAGCATCCAGAATGAACGCGGCGCTTCGCGACGGAACAGAAAGAGCATGCCCTGATTGATCGGCAGCTCTTCTCGAAACATCAGCCCCATCGCCCGAGACTGATCGTCGGCCGCAAGCTCGACCTGGAACCGCTGGCCTTTGACCTCAACCCAGGGTTCGCTAGCCTGACAGGCGCCCAGCATCAGCAGTGCTGCGGCGGCCGTCAACCAGTTTCGGGCAGCGATATTCATCGTTCGATAGTACCCCGCCTCAGTCTTCGAGCAGTGCCTTGAGTGCGGCGATATTGGCTTTGGCATCGTCAGCAGAAGGTTTTTCCTGCCCTGCCCGATCCGGCCAGTCGACCAGATCGCTCGGCAACTCGTCGAGAAAGCGGCTGGGCTGGCAGTCGTGCTGTTCGCGCTGGCGCCTGCGACTTCGGCAGTGGGTGATCACCAGACGGCGACCGGCCCGGGTAATACCCACGTACATCAAGCGCCGCTCTTCCTCGATTTGGCCATCATCGATGCTTTTTTGGTGGGGCAATAAACCCTCCTCGCAGCCGGCCAGCCAGACCCGCGGAAACTCAAGCCCCTTGGCCGCATGCAGGGTCATCAGGCGGACCAGGTCAGCAGCGTCGTGGCGATCGTCGTCAGGCCCCGCCACCAGCGACACCCGGGCGACGAGTTCCTCGGCTGAGTCGACGCTGCTTCCGAGGCGATCAATCCAGCCGGTCAAATCGTCGAGATTGCGGCGTCGGCGATCCGCCTTTTTCGGTTCATCATCCTGTGCGGTCAGCCACTCCAGGTAACCGACTCGCTCCATCATTTCTCCAAAAATTCTGCCGATTTCTAAGACCTCTGCCCGCGCGACCCGGTCATTGAATTCGATCAGCAGATTGGTCACGCCGCGAAAGGCGCGCGCAGTCGACTCATTGAGTTCCGTCTGCAAAATCGGGTCAAGCGCGGCTGCGAAAAGGCTTTTGGCTGTCGCATCAGCATATTGTCCGAGTCGAGACATGGCCACGGACCCCAGTCCGCGGCGGGGCGCGTTGGCCACACGCATAAACGCGGGGTTGTCTTCCGGATTGACGAGCAGCTTCAAGTACGCCAGGCCGTCGCGAATCTCGCGCGCGTCAAACCAACTTGGACCGCCCGAAACAACGTACGGTATGCCGTGTTCTCTGAGTTGCTGCTCCAGCGCACGGGCCTGATGATTGGATCGGTAGAGCACCGCGCACTCTCCCCAGGCCAGCCGGCTGCCGTGGTGGGCGCCCAGGATCTCACGGGCGATCCCCTCTGCCTCGTCCTGCTCATCGGCATAGGTCATCACCGCCAGGTTATCGCCCGGGCCAAGCTCACTCCACAGCTTCTTTTCCAGTTCGTGCGGATTGCCGGCGATGACTGCGTTGGCAGCCTGCAAGATCTTGCCGGTCGACCGGTAGTTCTGTTCAAGCTTGACAACCCTCAGATTGGCAAAATCCGCGGCGAGCAAACTCAGGTTTTCCGGTCGCGCCCCGCGCCAGCCATAGATGGACTGGTCGTCGTCGCCCACGGCAGTGAAGGCGCCAATCTCTCCGACAAGCTGGGTCAGCAAGCGGTACTGGGCGGCACTGGTGTCCTGATATTCGTCGACCAGCACATAGGCCAGACGCCGGCGCCAACGTGTGCGGATGACCGGATCACCCAGCAGTTTGGCCGGAAGGGCAATCAGATCATCGAAATCAACGGCGTTCAGCGCCTTCAGGCGGTCGCAATATTCACGGTACAAGCCGGCTGCGCGAGCGTCGTTTTCATCCTCTGCCCGCGACAAGGCTTTTTCCGGCTCGATGCCCGCGTCCTTGTACCGGCTGATACCGGCCTGGACCGCATAGACCATGTCGTTTTTTGCCCCGGGCGGCAGCAATTCCCGCACCAGGTCGGATGCTGTGTGCTGGTCGAGAATGCTCAATCCCCGGCGCCGGCCGCTGGCCTCGGGCTCCTCGCGCAGGATCCGCCAGCCCAGCGAATGAAAGGTGCAGATCGTCAGACCTTCGGTGCGCTGACCTTTCAGGCGCTTGCCGACGCGCGATTTCATCTCGCGGGCTGCCTTGTTGGTGAAAGTGATGGCAGCAATCTGGTCTGGCCGGTAGTGGCCCTGGTCGACCAGCCAGGCGATTTTCTCCGTGATCACGCGCGTCTTGCCCGACCCGGCGCCCGCCAGCACCAGCAGGGGAGAATCCAGATGCGTCACCGCTGCTTTTTGCTGAGGATTGAGCCGGATCATAGGGTGCGCGTAAGTGGGGCGGGAGGCGCGAGATTGTAGCTGATTGGGCACCGGCTACCCACGGAGGTAAAGATATACTTGGTCGTTATGAAGCAACTAGCAATCTTTTTGGCAGGCCTGTTCATCCTGACTGCAGCCGCGATGGCCGAGATCTCCGAGATCGAACGCATCGACCTCCTCCAGCGCTACGAGGTCATGGCGCAGCAGCAGCGCTTGGTGGGCAACCTGCGCGCAGTCGCCAAGACCGACGGGATCGTGGTCAAAGTGCCGCAGCTCTATGTCTATCATGCCGATCGCTCGGCGGCCTACCACCTGTCCGGCTATCGGCCGGGCTTTGAGCGCGAGCTTGAACTGATCCTCGACCGCCGCCGAGGCGAACGGTCCATGGTCCGGCTGGACCGACTGGTCGAGCGCACCCGGACGCCGGACGGGGCCGATGTGACGATGGAAGACCTGCCCTTTGCCGATATGACCCTGGCCTTCTACCGCCGTCCCGATTGCGCCGAGTGCGACCAGGTGGCCGAGATCCTGCTGGAATGGATGGCCGCGAACCCCGAGCGCAGCGTGCTTTGGCTGGACGTGCGAACCGATACACCGCGCGGCAGCCGGTCATTGGACTGAGCATTGGCCAAGCTCTACTTCTATTACTCGACCATGAATGCCGGCAAGACCACGGCGCTCCTGCAGTCGGCCTACAACTACACCGAGCGCGGCATGCGGCCGCTGCTCCTGAGCCCGGCCATCGATAACCGGGCCGGGCCGGGCGTCATTCGTTCAAGGGTTGGCATAGAGTCACCGGCTACTGCCGTCGGTCCTCAAGACGACCCCTTCACCCTGGTCAAGGAGGCCCTGACCGATGGCAATGTCCACTGCGTGCTGACCGACGAGTCGCAGTTTTTTACTCGCGACCAGGTCTATGGCTTAAGTGAGATTGTCGACGAGCTGAAAATCCCAGTACTCGCCTTCGGTCTTAGAACCGACTTTCGTGGCGAGTTGTTCGAAGGCAGTCGTTACCTGCTGGCCTGGGCCGATGAACTCAAGGAACTCAAGACGATCTGCCATACCGGGTCAAAAGCCACCATGGTCGTGCGCGTTGACGAACACGGTTATGCCGCGACCGAGGGCAACCAGGTCGAAATCGG
>CAZIMY010000037.1:0-20309 GCA_964540315.1 uncultured Wenzhouxiangella sp. | reverse complement strand
GCTTCTATTTTTGGCGCGATAGAACAAACCGTCATCGAATACCGCCGCTAGTCGGGCTGGCGAGGATGTCTGATCAAAAGCTTGAGCTATATGCCTACTGGCGGTCTTCGGCCAGCTACCGCGTCCGCATCGCGCTGGCCCTGAAAGGCCTCGAAGCGACGATACGACCCGTCCATCTGGTGCGCGACGGCGGGCAGCAACATCGCGCTGAGTTCCTCGCACTCAATCCCCACGGCCTTGTACCCTGCCTGGTGCACGGGCAAAACGTGCTGACTCAGTCGCTGGCCATCATCGAGTATCTGGATGAGTGTTTCCCAGAACCACAATTACTGCCGGATGCCCCCGCTGATCGGGCCCGCGCGAGAATGCTCGCCCAATCGGTCGCCTGCGATCTCCATCCGCTCAACAACCTGCGGGTGCTGAAATTCCTGGAAACGCATACCAACCTATCGGGACCGGTTCGGATGGATTGGTATCGACACTGGACCGAGACCGGTTTGCAGGCTCTGGAGAAACAGCTTCGCGCCGTGCCCGGCGACCCGACATTCAGTATTGGCGATCAGCCTGGACTGGCGGACTGCTGCCTGCTGCCGCAGCTTTATAATGCACGCCGGTTCAATTGCAGTCTTGATGGCTGCGATCGCTTCGTTGCGATCTGTGAACGCCTTGCCTCAGACGAACGAATTGACAAGGCCGCACCCGAGAATCAGCCCGACGCCGAGTCAACTTAGGTCTTATGATGAAGATTAATTCCTCGCCACCAACACCTGTCGCTTCATGAATCCACGTCTGCCCGCTGTCATTGCCCTGCTGATTCTGGCCACTGCTTGCGCCACTACGCCACCGGATCCTCGCGTGCTGAGTAATGCAGAACAAGCCATCAACGTTGCTCGGGAAGCCGGTGCCGAGGAATACGCACCATTGGAATTGAACTTTGCCGTCGAACAGCTCGAAATGGCTCGTTTCCAGCTGGAAAACAACCGGGCAGACGAAGCCAGGCGATTGGCTGATGAAGGAGAGATCGAGGCGCAGCTTGCACTGGCCAGGAGTCGAGCGGCCCAGGCCAGAGCCGAACTTGCGACCCAACAACTTGAACTTGAGCGGCTGCGGTCTGACTTGATCGAAGCCTTCGGTGATGAGGTGCTGGAGCGATGAAGTGCACTCGACTGACCGCCGTTGCCGTTGCCGCGATCCTGCTGAGCGCGTGCGCCGCACAGCCGCGCGATGATGGACTGATCGACAACCTTCGCGCGGACCTCGATGCGCTTCGAAACGAGCCCGGTCTGGCCGAACAGGTCCCGCTGGCCCTGGCCGATGCTGAGAGGGCGGTGCGGGCGGCCGCAGCCGAGACCAGTGACAAGGACCGCGCCCATCGCATCCGAATGGCTGAAAAGCGGATAGAAATTGCCCGGGCCGAGGCTTTTCGCGCCCAGGCCGAAGCGCGCATCCAGACGGTCGAAACCGAACGGACCCGCCTTTTGCTGCGAGCCAGCCGTCTGGAAGTCGAGCAAGCTCGCCGTGAGGCCGAGCAGGCGCGCATGCAGAGCGCAGCGACCTCTGAGGAAATCGAACGCGCGCGGCGCGCTGCCACGTCGGCAGCTGAGCAGAGCGAACAAGCCACCCGGCGCGAGCAGCAGGCACGCGAGGAAGCCGAGGCCGCGCGACGGCTGGCCGAAGCCCAGGCCAGCGAAATCGAGCTGGCCCGACGCGAGGCGCAGCTGGCCTCTGAGGCAGCCGAGTCACTCCGCCGGCGACTTGAACTGATGGAGCTGCGCGAGACCGACCGGGGCGTTGTCGTTACGCTTGGCGATGTGCTGTTCGAATCGGGCGAAACCCAGCTGCAGCCAGGCGCCCGAGAGAACCTGAACGACGTGGTCGATCTGCTGCAGTCGGAGCCGGAGCGGCGGATTCGAATCGAGGGCCACACCGACAGCAGCGGACCGGCCGCTGTTAATATGCGAATTTCCGAAGAGCGTGCGCAGGCGGTCATGGACTCGCTGGTCAGCATGGGCATCGCTCAGGATCGGATTCAGGTTGTCGGCATGGGCGAAGAATTCCCCATTGCCAGCAATGAGTCCCAAGCCGGACGCAGCCAGAATCGCCGGGTTGACGTGATTTTGCTGAACGAATGAGAACCCGGCCAGGCACACACTCGGCCACCCGAACTTGCAGCACTGGGTGCTTTGCGATACAACATCACTATTCTCCAAAGGAATTTTGCTCATGTTTGAAAACCGTCAGCAAGAACTGGAAAACCTGCTCAAGGAAGACAAAGAGTTCCGACGGCTTTACAACCACCACCAACAGCTCGAAAAACGTGTCGTGGCCGCTGAAAACGGCACTGCCCCAATGGAAGACCTGGCCCTCAACCAGCTCAAGCGCGAAAAGCTCCAGATCAAGGACCAGCTCACAAGAATCCTGGAACAGGCCAACGCCGCCTGAGTTCGAGCACAGCTTCGAGCGTTCAACTAGCGCCCCACATCGGCGGCTTCGAACAAGCAGCCGCATCCGCGCTGACTGACATGGCTATTTTCAGGAATGTACTTGAACTGATCGGCGATACGCCGATCGTTCAGGTGCAACAGCTGGATACCGGCCCTTGCGAGCTTTTCCTGAAACTGGAGAGCGCCAATCCGGGCGGTTCGATCAAAGACCGCATAGCCCTGAAGATGATTGAAGCCGCCGAGGCACGCGGCGATCTGAAACCCGGTGACACCCTCGTAGAAGGAACCGCAGGCAACACCGGGCTGGGCCTGGCTCTGGTGGCAGCAAGCAAGGGCTATCGACTGATCCTGGTGATACCCGACAAGATGAGCCGGGAAAAGATCTCCAACCTCAAAGCGATGGGGGCTGAAGTCGTGATCACCCGCTCGGACGTTGGCAAGGGGCACCCCGAGTACTATCAGGATCTCGCCCAACGCATCGCCGACGAAACCCCTGGCAGCTACTTCATCAACCAGTTTGGCAACCCCGACAATCCGCTCGCTCACGAGACCATGACCGGCCCGGAGATCTGGCAGCAGATGAACGGTGATTTGGACGCCATTGTCATCGGCGTTGGATCCAGCGGAACGATTACCGGGCTATCGCGTTACTTCGCGGAAGTCGCCCCGGATCTGGAACTTGTCCTGGCCGACCCTGAAGGTTCGATACTGGCAGACTACATCGCGACCGGAAAGGTACGCGAAGATGCAGGGGGATGGCTCGTTGAGGGAATTGGCGAGGATTTCCTGCCCTCGATCAGTGATTTTTCGCGAGTCAGCAAGGCCTACACGATTTCCGACCGGGACAGCTTTCTGACCGCACGCACACTCCTGCAGAGCGAAGGTCTGATGGGCGGCTCGTCGACCGGCACGCTGGTCGCTGCTGCCCTGCGCTATTGTCGCGAGCAGACCCGCCCGAAAAAAGTCTTGTCATTGGTGTGCGATACCGGTAACCGCTACCTGTCCAAAGTCTACAACGATCACTGGATGCGCGACCACGGCCTGCTGGCCGGCAGCAACCACGGCGACCTGCGCGACCTTATCGCCCGACCCACGGCAAGCCGTGACGCGGTCACCGTCGGTCACACCGAGAGCCTGGCCAATGCCTACAAGCGCATGATGCTCTATGACATCTCGCAACTCCCGGTGATGGAGGGCGAACGGATTGTCGGACTCATCGACGAATCGGACATCCTGCTCCATGTCTACACCGACGAGAAACGCTTCTCCGAATGCGTGACCGCGGCCATGGTGACTGATCTGGAATTCGTGGAGCACGATGCCCCGCTGGACAACTTGTTGCCCATCTTCAATCGCGACCGGGTGGCTATCGTTATGGACGACGACTGCTTCCTGGGCCTGATCACCCGGGTCGACCTGCTGAACCATCTGCGCCGGCGGGCCGCTCGCCCCTAATCCAACACTGGTTCGGGCCCGGTGCACGATAGCCTCCCTGTTGCTATCATGCCGGCTTGGTGCCGTCTCCTCCATCACCTGCGGGTTCCGCTTTGACCAAAAACAACGCCGACACAGTCAAGTCCAGAAACTGGTTTACCCGCTTCCTCGATACCGTGGAGTGGCTCGGCAATCTACTGCCACACCCAGTCACCCTGTTCGCTTTGCTGGCTTTTTCAATGGTTCTACTGTCCGGCCTGTTCGGCTGGCTGGGCGTGGCGGTCACCGACCCGAGACCCGGCGCCGACGGCGCGAGCATTGAAGCCGTCAGTCTGATGAACGCTGAAGGCGTTCGGATGATTTTCGGCAACCTGGTCAGCAATTTTGTCAACTTCGCCCCACTCGGCGTCGTGCTTGTCGCCATGCTGGGTGTCGGTGTGGCGGAAAAATCGGGACTGCTATCGGCCATGGTGCGCGGCATCGTGCTTAACGCCCCGAAACACCTGGTCACCGTTGCGCTTGTGTTCGCAGGCGTGCTGTCAAACACAGCCTCGGAGATGGGCTATGTCGTACTGGTCCCGCTGGGCGGGGCAATTTTCCTGGCCCTGGGGCGGCACCCGCTGGCCGGCATGGCTGCTGCATTCGCGGGCGTGTCCGGCGGCTACAGTGCCAATCTCCTGCTCGGAACTATCGACCCGCTGCTGGCCGGCATCACCACCGAAGCCGCACGACTGATCGATCCGAACTACGAAGTATTCGCGACGGCCAACTGGTTTTTCATGATCGCCAGCACCTTCATGATCACCATCGTCGGTTCCCTGGTCACCATTTTTGTCGTCGAACCCAAGCTGGGCGCTTACGATGAGTCGCGCGCCGATCCCCACGTGCTCGATGACAGCAAAATGAGCCCGCTCAGAGCCGAGGAAAAGCGCGGCCTCCTGATGGCCGGGGTCGCCGTTGTCGGCGTCGTCGGACTTATCCTCTTACTGGTTGTCCCCGAAAGCGGCGTCCTGAGGGACCCGGCAGCTGTCGGCGAAGGATTTCTGGAGTCATCGCGACCCTTTTTCCGCTCTATCGTGGCCTGGATTTTCGTCTTCTTCCTGGCCACTGGCGTTGCCTACGGTCGGACGGTAGGCACGATCCGAAATGACCGCGACGTCATCGACGGCATGGCCTCGGCGATCGCCACGCTGGGCCTCTACATCGTGCTGGTCTTTTTTGCCGCCCAGTTCGTCAGCTTTTTTGGCTGGACCAACCTGGGACTGATCACGGCAATCGCCGGCGCCGATTTCCTCCAGGCGATTGGCTTGACCGGCCCGCTGGTGTTTTTCTTTTTCATCATCATGTGCGCGATGGTCAACTTGAGCCTGGGCTCAGCCTCTGCTCAGTGGGCGGTGACGGCACCCATCTTTGTCCCCATGCTGATGATCATCGGCTATTCGCCGGAAGTGATTCAGGGGGCATACCGGATTGGTGATTCAACGACCAACATCATCACACCGATGATGAGCTATTTCGGCCTGATTCTTGCCTGGGCCACGCGCTACGACAATCGTCTGGGCATCGGCACCCTGATCGCCACCATGCTGCCTTATTCGATTGCATTTTTTATCTGCTGGGTCCTGTTTTTCTTCCTCTGGGTGTTCGGGCTGGGTTTGCCCGTGGGCCCCGGCTCTCCAACCTACTATCAAGCCCCTTAATCAGAAGACTGAGTAGAAGACCATGCCCGAGCCTACCGAGATTCGCCTGGAGAAAGCTAGAGGCGTTTTGGTCGTCGAATTTGACGACGGCCAGAGTTTTGAAATGTCGTGTGAATATCTGCGCACCCACTCACCGTCGGCTGAAGTACGCGGCCACGGCTTGAGTGAACCCATGCTGCTCACCGGCAAGGAAAACGTGGCAATCGACAAGATTACGCCGGTCGGCAGCTACGCTGTTTGCCTGCATTTCGACGATGGGCACAACACCGGAATTTATTCCTGGCCGTTTCTTTACGACCTTGGCGCTAACATGGACATGTATCAAGCCCGCTACGATGAACGCCTGGCCGAAGAAGGCTTGAAATAGCGCGCCAGCCGAAAACCCGCAAATCACTTCAAGGGCACTAAAAAACTTATGACCGATTTCGGCTACAAAGACGTGGCAGCCGAGGAAAAAACCAGGCTGGTTGGACGCGTCTTCGACTCCGTTGCTCGGCGCTACGACGTGATGAACGACCTGATGTCGCTGGGCATTCATCGTCTCTGGAAACGGCGCTTCGTTGCCGGGTGCCGTCTTCGCGAAGGCGAGCGCTTGCTGGACCTGGCCGGAGGCACCGGGGATATCGCCCGTCTGGCATCAACTCGCGGTGCGAAGGTCAGCGTTGGTGACATCAACCGCGCCATGCTCACCGTCGGACGAGAACGCATGGACGAGGAGGGTCGGATTGACGGACTGGACTGGCTTCAGGTCAATGCTGAACACTTGCCCTTTGTCGACGCCAGCTTCGACCACGTGACGATTACTTTCGGTCTGCGCAACGTCACCTTCCGCGATCGCGCGCTGGCAGAAATGCAGCGGGTGCTTCGCCCGGGCGGTCGCGTCCATATCATGGAGTTTTCCAAGGTCGGCCTGCCCGTACTGGGCCAGTTGTATGACACCTGGTCATTTCAAGTTCTTCCAATGCTGGGAGGCGCGATTGCCGGCGACAAGGAAAGCTACAAATACCTCGCCGAGTCAATCCGCCGCTTTCCCGACCAGGAAACACTGGCGGGCATGCTGGAAGAAACAGGTTTTGAGGACGTTCGCTGGGAAAATTTCAGCGGTGGCATTTGCGCCGTCCACCGCGGCGTCAAGACGTAGTGGCTGACCGGCACAGAGGTTTTGCGGTTTGAGTCGCTACATCACGCCGTTGCCGGGATTTCTGGCCACTGCCATCGAGCGCGCTTTAGATCAGGCTATCCGGGCCGATGCCGGCGCCGTGCAACGACTCGGCGCACTGGAAAAACGCTGCATCCAGCTCACCTTGTCGGGCACCGGCATCGATCTGTATTTTCTTGGTCAGCATGATGGTCACAACACTGGCCTCCAGATTGTTGCGGAATCAGACTTGCCTCCGGATACAGTTATTCGTGGCTCTCCGGCAGCGCTGCTCGCCATGGCCGTACCTGACTGGCTGGATGCCGACAGCGGCGTCAAAATCGAAGGTGACGCGGGAGCCGCTCAGGCCCTCGAAAAGCTCATGCGCCGGCTCGATCCGGATTGGGAACAGCTGCTGACCCGTCAGCTTGGAGACGTGGTTGGACACCAGGTGTGGCGTGCCCTGCGGGACACTTTGTCCGGTAGCCGGCGGCTGGCAGGCGTGGCGGGCGATCAGATAGGTCACTATTTGCGAGAGGAAAGTGGCTTGTTGGTCACCCGGACCGAAGCACAGGCTTTTACCCGCGACGTTGACGAACTGCGCGAGGCGGTCGATCGACTGGAAGTCAACCTTCGACGTAAGGGACTGGCGTGATCCGACATTCTTTGCGCATGGTCAGCATCGTCCTGACCCTGACCCGGTATCGGCTCGACGATCTGCTTGACGATGTGCCCGTATTCAGGCTGGCTCGCTACCCGCGCAAACTGTTCGCCGGCCCGAAAAGCATCGCCCAACTGCCGCGGGGCGAGCGCATCCGCCTGGCGCTTCAGGACCTCGGTCCGATCTACGTCAAGTTCGGCCAGATCCTGTCGACACGGCGCGATTTACTGCCGCCCGACATCGCTGAAGAACTGGCCGGGCTGCAGGACGCCGTCGCGCCTTTTCCGTCCGAACAGGCACGCAGGATTGTTGAGCAACAGCTCAAACAGCCCATCGTTGAGCTCTTTGCAGAATTCGAAACCGAACCGCTTGCATCTGCCTCGATTGCCCAGGTCCATGGCGCCCGACTCAACACCGGCGAAGAAGTGGTCGTCAAAGTCGTCCGTCCCGGCATCGAAGAACAAATCGAGCGAGACCTGGCCCTGCTCAAAACCCTGGGCGCGCTGGTCCGACGCTACCATCCCGAAGGCGACCGGATTCGACCCGATGACATCGTCAAAGAATTCGGGCGGGTTATCCACGACGAGCTCGACATGCAGTCGGAGGCAGCCAACGCCTCGCTGATTCGTCGTAATTTCGAAGATTCGGCAGAGCTTTACATTCCGGCCATCCATTGGCAGCTGACCGCAAGCCGCGTGCTAGTCATGGAGCGCGTCAGCGGCGTGCCCGTGCGCGATATTCCCGAGCTCAAAAGACGCGGTGTCGATCTCGAAAAGCTGGCGCGGCGCGGCGTACGGCTGTTCTATACCCAGGTCTTCAGAGATAACCTGTTTCATGCCGACATGCACCCCGGCAATATTTTTGTCGATACCAGCGATCCGGCCGACCCCACCCTGATCGCCCTGGATTTCGGGATTGTCGGCAGTCTGACGCCCAGTGATCTGTACTATATCGGCGAAAATTTCCTGGCGATTTTCAACCGCGAATATCGCCGCGTGGCAGAGCTGCATATCGAAGCCGGCTGGGTGCCGCCCGACACCCGGATTGATGAACTCGAAGCCGCGACGCGCACCGTTTGCGAGCCGGCATTTACCCGCCCGCTGGAGGACGTCTCTTTCGCAGAGACGGTGATCAGCCTGTTCCAGGTCGCCAGACGATTCAAGCTCACCCTGCAGCCACAGCTGATCATGCTCCAGAAGACGTTGTTGAATATCGAAGGCATGGGTCGAGATCTGTACCCCAAACTGAATATCTGGGAGGTCGCAAAGCCCGAGCTAGAGAGTATTTTCAGAGAACGCTACGGCCTGCCGCAAACCGCCGACAAGCTCGTTCGCCAGTTACCCAGCCTGCTCGCACGCAGCCCCGAAGTGCCCCACCTGATCTACGAATCTCTTAAGTTGGCGAGCGCCGGAAAGCTTCGCACGCGCATCGACTCGCAAGACCTGGAGCAGCTGGGGCGCGCCGTCAGTCGCCATAATCGCCGGCTGCCCGGCTCGATTCTGGCCGCAGGCTTCATCATCGCCGGAGCCGTCCTTGCCGGTTATCAGGTTCCACCCAGCTGGCAGGACTACTCCGTGCCGGCACTGGGAAGCCTGGTAATCGGCCTGGTCATCGCATGGAAATCGCTGCGCGCCTAGGCGCAAGCTTCACGATCTTGAAACCTGGCGTTAATGCCCGCACCGGATAGTCCGTGCTTGGAATACTCAAGCTGAGCATTTTTCAGATCAGCGGACCCGAAGTAGACACATTGCAGTTCAAAATAAAGGTCTCGACCCGCACGCCGCCCGACGGCGCTGCCAGGGCGCCCACCAGGGAATCGGGCAAATCAGGGGCTGTCAGTGACCAGGATTGGGCAGACCGCCACCCAGAGGGTAGATTGAGGATTCGTCCATTGACCGGGTCGAGCTGTATCTGCTTGAGGCAGGTAAAGATGCTGCTGCCCATGGCCTTGACCAGAGCCTCGCGCCGGGTCCAGAGTTTCAGGAAGACATCCGAGCGCTCGGGCTCGGGCAGGCCAACCACCCTTTCAGCCTCGGGCTCAGACAGAAAACGTTTCGCCAGCGCTGAAACCCGCGACATTTCCCGTTGGCGTTCAATATCGATGCCGACCTCTACATCACATCCGATGGCAATCGCCAGCCACTGTCCCGAATGCGATGCATTGAAAGTCAAACCCGTGGTTTTCGCCAACCGCGAGACCAACCGCGGTTTACCCGAAGTCCCGCGATCGAAGCGCACGTCTTTTCCGGGACAAGCCAGGTAGCTGCCGAGCAACAGCCGCAGGATAAACTGCTGGCGTAAGCGGAGCGCTTGACGCCGAGCCCGACTGGAGCCTTCAACGGGGTTGTCGCCAACAGGGAGGTCGGTCAGATCGCTGACCCAGAGTTCGACCGTGTTCGAAGCCGGTACGGCCCGCTGACCAAGCGGCAAATCAACCTGATTGCGGTCCAACGTCATCAATTGAGCGACAAATCACCGGCAACGCCGAAGGCCCCAGCCTGACGCGCCGCCGGCAAGTCTTCCGGAATCAAACCACCATACGCGTACACAGGCAAAGTTGACTCACCGACCAGATCAGCCAGCCCCTTCCAGCCCAGCGGGGGCGCGCCACCGGCATCACCAAGCACTGGACCGACCAGGGCCAGATCGAGTCCAATTCGGCCGGCCAGCGCAAGGTCGGCGGCCGTACGGCAGCGGGCAATCACAGTCCGGTCTGTTGACAAAGGCCTTTGTTCAAGGCAACGCAGCTGATCCACGCCGAGACAAACCCCGTCCGCGTTGATCCGTTCAGCAAGTTGCGTAGATCCTTCGACGACCCAAGCCGCAGCGTACTGATTCGCCAATCGCCGACAAGCGTTGGCCAGATCCTGCGCCGGCCCTTCATCCAGAGCGCCAAGCTGAATGCAGACAAAGCCATTCCCAGGCTCGAAAAGCGATGTCAGTGAAGACAGATCATCGGGCCGATATTCAGATTCATCGGCACGTGGACTGATTAACAGACGCGGGTCAAGTTCGAGAGCCTTGATGATCGGGCGGTCTGCAGCCGGCATGGGCAAGCGCCTGGCATCAGACAAGCTGACCCACTGCAACGCCTGATCCTCAAGCCCGACCGGCGTGCCCTGCCAGGCATCGACCTCGCGCAGCATCAAGCGTACGCTGCGGTCGTCATAGTGGTGAGTCAGGGTCAAAAGGGGCCGGGATTCATGGACAACAATGCCAAGTTCCTCAGCGAGCTCGCGGGACAAGCCGTGCTCCGGCAACTCGTCGGGCTCTAGCTTGCCGCCGGGAAACTCCCAGGTGCCGGCCAGGTGTTTGCCTTCGGGTCGCCGGGCCAGGAGCAAGCGGCCCTGCTCATTCCTCAGCACGGCCGCGACCACCGGAATGATCATTGACCCTTCGGGTGTCGCCTGGTCAGGTCAGCGTGCCGTGACACTGCTTGTATTTCTTGCCCGAACCGCAGGGACAGGGCTCGTTTCGGCCAACCTTACGGCCGTCCCGAACAAACGGTTCAGGGACAGGCTGACCTTCCCCCTGGCCGGCCTGGGTCGGTGACTGGGCCTGAGCATGCTGGAACTGCATCGGGGCTTCGCGTCTGCGCTGCTGGTCAACTGCATTGACATCTTCTTCTGAGCGTATCCGAACCCGGGCCAGAGCTTTCATGACCTCGAATTTCATCGATTCAAGCATGGTCGTGAACATCTCGAAGCCTTCGCGCTTGTACTCTTGCTGCGGCTTTTTCTGCGCGAACGACCTCAGATTGATACCCCGGCGGAGGTAGTCCATATTGGCCAGATGCTCTTTCCACTGCTGGTCCAGAATACTGAGCATCAGCGCTTTTTCGAACTGGCGCATCACCTCCGAACCCGTCATCTCCTCCTTCGCCTGAAAGTGTTGATCAACGGCTGCCATGATTCTTTCGCGCAGACCGGACTCATGCAAATCTGAATCCGCTTCCAGCCACTCTCGGATCGGCACCTCGATGCCGAAGTCTCCCTCGAGCGCTTTCTCAAGCCCCTCGGGATCCCACATCTCGTCAATGGAGTCGGGCGGAATGTAGCGGCTAATGAGGCTGTCGAAGGTCTCCTCACGGATGGAGTCAATCAGCTCCTTGACATCGTCGGCTTCCATCAACTCATTGCGTTGGGAATAAATGACCCGTCGCTGATCATTGGCAACGTCGTCAAAGTCCAGCAAGTGCTTACGCAAGTCAAAGTTGTGTGCTTCCACCTTGCGCTGGGCGTTTTCAATCGCCTTGGTCACCCAGGGGTGCTCAATGGCTTCGCCGTCTTCCAGACCGAGCTTTTGCATCATGCCACCCAAACGCTCGGAGGCAAAAATTCGCATCAGGCTGTCGTCCAGCGAGAGATAGAAACGGCTGGACCCCGGGTCGCCCTGTCGGCCGGAACGACCCCGCAACTGGTTATCGATACGGCGCGACTCATGACGTTCAGTACCGATGATGTGCAGTCCGCCAGCTTCGATAACCTCGTCATGGCGCCGCTGCCATTCGGTCTTAAGCTTTTCGAGCTTGTCCTCCGGCATCTTGTCACCGTGTTCAGCCAACTCGGATTCAAAATTGCCGCCAAGCACGATGTCAGTGCCGCGACCCGCCATGTTGGTAGCAATTGTCACTGCGGCCGGCTGCCCGGCCTGGGCCACGATTGTGGCTTCCCGCTCATGCTGTTTGGCGTTGAGAACCTCGTGAGGAATGCTTTCTTTCTTCAGTTTCTTCGATAACAGCTCGGAGGTCTCGATCGATGTGGTCCCGACCAGCACCGGCTGCTTGCGCTCAACGCAGTCGCGGATATCGGAGACGATGGCTTCGAACTTATGGGCCTGGTCAAGAAAGACCAGATCAGCCTGATCTTTGCGAACCATCGGCTTGTGCGTCGGGATTACGACCACCTCCAGCCCATAGATACTCTGGAACTCATAAGCTTCTGTGTCGGCCGTGCCGGTCATGCCGGAAAGCTTGTCGTAAAGCCGAAAATAGTTCTGGAACGTGATCGAGGCCAGCGTTTGGTTCTCGCGCTGAATCGGGACGCCTTCCTTGGCTTCCACCGCCTGGTGCAAGCCCTCTGACCAGCGCCGACCCGAGAGGGTGCGCCCGGTAAATTCGTCGACAATGACAACCTCGCCGTCGCGGACGATGTAGTCAACATCTTTCTGGAACAAATAATGGGCCCGCAAGCCTGCATTCAGGGTATGCATGAGGCTGAGGTTATTGGCGTTGTAGAGGCTGTCACCGGCCTCGATCAAGCCGGCTTCGCCCATCAGCCGCTCGATCTTGGCCATACCGTCTTCGGTCAGATACACCTGCTTGGACTTTTCGTCCACGCTGAAATCTCCGGGACCATCTTCTTCCTCCTGGCGGTCCAGATAAGGCACGATCCGGTTGATCTTGATGTACAGATCCGGTCCCTCGTCGGCAGGGCCGGAAATGATCAAAGGCGTTCTGGCCTCGTCGATCAAAATGGAGTCCACTTCGTCAACAATCGCAAAAGCCTGGCCACGCTGAACTTTCTGCTCTTGTGAAAAAGCCATGTTGTCGCGCAGGTAATCAAAACCCAGCTCGTTGTTGGTGCCGTAGGTCACGTCGGCCGCGTAGGCTTCACGCTTGTCTACGGCTGTCATGCCGGGCACCGACACCCCAACCGTCAATCCGAGAGCTGCATAGATTGGGTTCATCCAGGCAGCGTCGCGGCGGGCCAGATAATCATTGACCGTCACCACATGAACCCCGCGGTCGGCAATGGCATTGAGATAAACCGCCAGCGTAGACATCAGGGTCTTGCCCTCGCCGGTCTTCATCTCGGCGATCTTGCCCTCATGAAGAACCATGCCACCAATCAGCTGGGCGTCGAAGTGACGCATCCCCATGGAACGCACCGAGGCCTCACGAACCGCAGCGAATGCCTCGGGAAGCAGTTGGTCTAGAGACTCGCCGTCGGCATGGCGCTGTCTGAATGCGGCGGTCTTGTCCTTCAGGTCGGCGTCAGACAGCGCCTGAAAGTCGGCTTCGAGCGCATTGATCGCCTCGACCGATTTCTGCATTTGCTTGATCAACCGATCGTTCCGGCTGCCGACTATTTTTGTGATCAGGGATCTGAACATGAAAGGTCCAATGTTCTCTGTGAAAACGGGTTGAAACATGACTTGGGGGCGGCACGAAGCTACCGCAACTCAGCCAATCATTGTATCGCCCCCCGGCGCTAAACTGTAGGGAGCCACGGGAGAAAGCAAGCGAGGACCTGTCCATGGAGACCAAGGGCGAGAAAAAGCCAATGGAAATCGTCAGTTCTACCGGCTCACTGCAGAGGCTGCTCCGCACCCAGCGCGTCTACGAGGCGCTTGATGACAAGATTCAGCCCCTGCTACCGGCATCAGCCCGAGGCAATATCGAGGTGGCCTGTGTGGATCAGACTACCCTTGTGCTGGCCTGCGCCTCGCCGGCCTGGGCCAGCCGGGCAAGGCTCGAATCAGGCCGCATTCTTGAGGCAGCCCAAGCGCTATGGCCTGAGGACCTGCTCCGGGTGAAAGTCATTGTCAGCCCGGGAGCGGACCGGCAAGGCAGGACGGACTAAACGGCCTGAGCTGGCTGGACGTATGAAATCGGTGCCGTCGCTGCGTTGCCGAAACTCACTTCTTCCCAAGCCTGCGTATCGGCCAGCAAGGTTCTGAGCAGCTGGTTGTTTAATGCGTGTCCGGATTTGAAACCGGTGAACTTTCCGATCGCGTTTCGGCCGAGCAGATAAAGGTCACCGACCGCATCGAGAATTTTGTGCTTGACGAATTCATCGTCGTAGCGCAGTCCGTTGGGGTTGAGAACACGAAAATCATCGAGCACCACGGCATTATCCATGCTACCCCCCAGCGCCAGATTTCGATCGCGCAGGAACTCGATATCACGCATGAACCCGAAGGTCCGGGCTCTGGCGATTTCCTTGAGATAGGAGGTGGTGGAGAAGTCCAGATCGGCCCGGCACGAACCCCTGCGGATGGCGGGATGGTCGAACTCGATGGTGAAATCGACCCGAAATCCCTCGTGCGGCTCAAACCGGACCCACTTGTCACCGTCGCGAACCTCCACTGGCTTGAGTACGCGGATGAAGCGCTTGGGCGCGGCCTGCTCGGCGATCCCGGCCGACTGGACCAGAAACGCAAACGGGCCAGAACTGCCGTCCATGATGGGGACCTCGGAGGCACTCAAATCAACATAGAGATTGTCGATGCCAAAACCCGCCAACGCGGACATCAAATGTTCGATCGTCGCGACTCGAACACCGTTAGACACCAGAGTGGTTGACAAAGAGGTATCACCCACTTGGTGCGGGTCGGCTGAAATTTCGGCGACCGGTTCAAGGTCCACGCGTCGAAACACGATACCGGTATCGACGGGGGCTGGGCGCAAAGTCATGATGACTTTCTCGCCGGTATGCAGGCCCACGCCCGTAGCCCGGATGACATTCTTAAGCGTTCGTTGACTGACCACTGGATTTTTGCCTTAACTCATCTCTTCAGAACAAGCATCGCAATTTTACCACAGACCATCGTCGTAAAAACGTCAAAATTCATCAAAATAGCAACACATGTTGCGATCACGCAACATTTTTGGTCTTATCTACAACCCCGGCCTTCCCAGCCTGGCCTCCCGGGCACGCCAAGGCGAAACCCGGATCACGTCCAACAGCCCGGATCAGTCGGCCTGGTTGCGCAGAAAGGCAGGGATATCCAGATAGTCGAACTCTTTTTGTTCGCCAAACAAACGCCGATTTTCCGGAGTGTCCGGTTTTCCAGCGGCCGATAATTGCGGGCCACTATCATCCTCATCACGGCCGGCAAAAACTGGCTGGCTGTCGGTCCCTGTGCGGACAACGCGCATGGGCTTCTCCTTGACCATCGGACGGGCCTCTCCAAGGCCGGTCGCCACCACAGTGACCCGAATCTCGTCGCCCATGTCCGGGTCGATCACCGTGCCGATCACCACCGTTGCATCTTCACTGGCCAGATCGGCAATGGTTGTACCTACTTCTTCGAACTCCTTCATGGTGAGCGTCATCCCGGCGGTCACGTTGACCAGGATGCCGCAGGCACCGTTGAGATTGACGTCCTCCAGCAGCGGCGAGCCAATGGCCGACTGGGCCGCGACCAGGGCGCGGTCTTCTCCGGACGCAGTCCCGGCTCCCATCATCGCCATACCCATTTCGCTCATCACCGTTCGCACGTCAGCAAAATCAACGTTGATGAGTCCGGGGCGGGTGATCAGTTCAGCGATACCCTGGACGGCTCCCGACAACACCTGGTTGGCGGCCTTGAACGCGTTGAGCAAAGAGACTTCGTCACCCAGGACGCTCAGCAGCTTGGCGTTCGGGATGGTGATCAGCGAATCAACGTGATGGCCCAGCTCGTCAATACCCTGCTGGGCCACACCGAGCCGTCGCTGGCCCTCGAACGGAAAGGGCTTGGTGACCACCGCAACCGTCAGAATGCCCATTTCTTTGGCAGTCTGCGCGATCACGGGTGCAGCCCCCGTGCCCGTTCCGCCGCCCATGCCGGCGGTAATAAAGACCATGTCGCAGCCCGACAGCATCTCGCTGATCCTGTCACGATCCTCCAACGCGGCCTGGCGACCAACTTCCGGGTTCGCACCGGCGCCCAGACCCTTGGTCACACTGGATCCGATCTGCACGGTGGACTTGCCGGCGAAATTGCGCAGCGCCTGGGAGTCGGTATTGACGCAGATAAAGTCCACGCCCTCAATATCGGCGTTGACCATCTGGTTGACCGCGTTGCCGCCGCCACCGCCGATACCAACGACCTTGATGGTCGCCCCCGGGTTGTAATTTTCAATCAGTTCAAAAGGCATAACGTTCGCTCCTGGCTCATTCATTCAACAATCAAAGGTTAAGGGTGGGTCCCGTTCAAGAGTGGGCAGTGGCGCGCATCTCTTGCTGGATGCTTGTCGCCACTGCCCCGGGACCCGCCCGGAAAAATGTTCTTACGCCATCGTTCGATTAAAACTCTCCCTGAAACCAGCTCTTGATCCGGCTCCAGATTCCCTCGCGACTGCGAGAAATCAGGGTGCTGCGACTGCCTGCCGCCCGGCTTCCGTAAAGCAGCAGGCCCACGCCCGTGGAATGGGTTTCGTTATTGACCACATCGGACAAACCGATCACCCCATGCGGATGACCCAATCGAACCGGCATATGAAGAATTTCTTCGGCCAGCTCGACCACGCCTTCCATTTTTGAACCGCCACCGGTCAGCACCAAACCTGCAGGAATCATCGACTCGAATCCCGACTGGGAAAGCTGTTTATGGACGTGATTAAACAGCTCCCGGTAACGGGCCTCGACCACCTGCGCGAGTGTCTGCCGCTCGAGGCGACGCGGTGGGCGGTCACCGACGCTGGGGACCTGAATGGTCTCGTCGCTGCCTGCCATTTGCTCAAGCGCGCAGGCATACTTGATCTTGATTTCCTCGGCGTGCACCGTTGGCGTGCGCAGGGCAACCGCGATATCGTTGGTGACCAGCTCGCCGGCAATCGGCAGACTGATCGTGTGGCGGATTGCACCCTCGGTAAATACCGCCACATCGGTGGTGCCAGCCCCGATGTCGATCAGGGCGACGCCCAAGTTTTTTTCATCTTCGCTCAGCACGGCGTAACTGGATGCCAGCTGCTGGAGAATGAGGTCGTCGACCTGCAGGCCGCATCGGGCCACACACTTGGTTACGTTCTGGACCGCGCTGACGGCTGCTGTGACAAGGTGGACCCGGGCTTCCAGACGCACACCTGACATGCCGACCGGCTGACGAATCCCGTCGGTTGTATCAACGACGTATTCCTGCGGCAAGACATGGACGATCCGCTGATCGGCCGGGACAGCCACAGCCCGGGCGGACTCGAGCACCCGTTCAATATCGCTTTCGGTCACTTCCTTGTCGCGAATGCCGACCGCACCGTGAGAGTTGAGCGAGCGGACATGAGAGCCGGCAATACCGGCGAAGACTGAATGAATTTCGCAATCCGCCATCAGTTCAGCCTCCTCGACGGCGCGCTGAATCGACTGCTCCGTAGACTCGATATCGACCACCACACCCCGCTTGAGACCTCGAGACGGATGCGAGCCCAGGCCGATCACTTCGACCTGGCCGTCCGGCTGGACCTCGCCTACGATCGCCACGATCTTGCTGGTGCCGATATCCAGTCCGACCACCAGGGTTTTTTCCGGTCGCTTAGCCACGGTAGGCCACCTCCTGTATCGCTTTGTCGGCCCAGCGCACGGACAGTCCGTTGGGGTAGCGCAAATCGACCCCGGCAATCGGACGGCCTTGCGAGCGGAGCTGGTCGTGAACCCGCACATAACGTTGCAGCCGCTCATGTATCTGCTCGCGTCCGAGCTCAAGACGCTTGCCGCTGTCGAGCTCAACCGTCCAGGCGCCGCGCTCGTCAACGGCCAGCCGCTCGATATCCAGTCCCACCGAAGCCAGCCGACGTCGCATATGCACCCAGTGCTCGAGCACTTCGTCGCGCCGCGCGTCGGGGCCTGCGAGCTCCACCATGCCCTGCATGCTGATATTCCCGCTGACCTCAAACACCTCACCGCGATCGCTCATCAGGCGATGGCGATTCCAGCGGGCGACAGGGCGATGCTCGATCACGCGGATATGCAGGGCGTCAGGCCAGTCGCGTCCCACTGAAGCACTCGCAACCCATGGCAAGGCTTCAACTGCCAATTGCAGCGCCTCCAGATCAGCTGCAAAAAAGCCGGCCGACGCCGGTCCGAATGCAGCCGAACGAACTTGCGCGGCGCTGGTTCGCTCCAGATCGCCCTCGACATCGAGCCAGCGCACCGGCCAGCGCTCAGCGCCGATCAGGCCACTCCGCAGCCAGACCCCGGCTACCAGCAAGGCACCCACCAAAAGGACACCGGTCAACACACCCCACCTATTCATTGGTGTCGGCACCTGTTCAAAATCCGCCATACCAGTTCCTCGAATTGCAGCCCGGCCGCCCTTGCAGCCATCGGCATCAAAGATTTCTCCGTCATTCCGGGCGTCGTGTTCACTTCAAGCAGCCAAGGCTGGCCCGACTCGTCAAGCATGAAGTCCACACGCCCCCATCCGGAAGCCCCGACCACTTCAAAAGCCCGCCGGCACAAATCGGCCAGTGCCGCTTCGTCATCTTTCGCCAGGCCGCACGGGCAGGCGTATTCGGTATCGCCGGACTCGTACTTGGCCGCAAAGTCATAGAAGGCTCTTGTTGTCTTGAGCTCGATCAGCGGTAAAACCTGGTCCTCGAGCACGGCTGCGGTGAATTCTCGGCCTTGAATGAGTCGCTCAACCAGTACGTCGGCGTCATGCTCGAGCGCGCATGCAATCGCAGGCTGAAGTTGCTCTGGCCGTTCGACGCGGCTCATGCCAATGCTGGAGCCTTCGCGGGCCGGCTTGACAAACAGCGGTAGATTCAGCTCATCAATCAGAGCGTCGGCAACGTCGGCCGACTGAGCAACAGCCCAGGCCGGGGTTGGCAGATTGCAGGCCTGCCAGATACGCTTGGTCTGGACCTTATCCATGGTCAGCGCTGATCCCAGCACGCCTGAGCCTGTAACCGGCACGCCGTACAAGCGCAGCGCGCCCTGCAGTGCTCCGTCCTCGCCTCCGCGCCCGTGCAGTAGATTGAATACGCGATCAAAATGCCCCGCTGCTACCTGCTCAAGCAGGCGTCGCGGACCATCGACCACGCTGTACTGCACCCCGAGGCTCTCAAGCGCCCCGGCCACGGCATGACCGCCGCGCAGCGAGATTTCGCGCTCGGCGCTGTCGCCGCCGACAACCAGCGCCACATGACCCAGCTTTTGGGCGAAATCGCGCGTCATGCCGGTGTCTCCTGCGCTTTAGCCCGCAAGCTCGAACCCAGACGCCCGACATCGCCGGCACCCATCACCAGCAACAGATCCTGATCGCGCAGGCAATCATCCAGACAGGCGGGCACTTCATCGACCGTTCCGACGCGGTGGACCACGATGTCACTGCGCTGACCAACGGCCCGCGCAAGCGCATCGGAGTCAATGCCTGCAATCTCGGTCTCTCCGGCCGAATAAATATCGGCAAGCACCAGCTCATCCACCAGGCCGAGGACGCGGGCAAAAGCATCGAACTGATCGCGAGTGCGGGTATAGCGGTGCGGCTGAAACACCATCACCAGCCGCCGCTCAGGCCATCCGGCCCGGGCTGCCTGAAGCACCGCATCCAGCTCTGTGGGGTGATGACCATAGTCCTCGAAAGCAAGTACGGTTCCGGCACCCAGAGCCAGCTCGCCCAGAGCGGCAAATCGGCGGCCGATTCCGCTGAATGCGGCCAGGCCCGCAACAATAGTTTCTGCATCCAGACCCAGTTCCCAGGCGACAGCCGCCGCGCCCAGCGCATTCTGAACGTTATGGCGGCCCGGCTGCGCCAGCGTCACCTTCACACCCTCGTCCTGATCCGGCAACCACAGGGTGAAGGACATGCAACATCCGGTCTGGGTCACATCCGTGGCGCGCACGTCGGCAGCGTCAGCGAAACCGTAGGTCACCACGCTGCGACCGACATCCGGCACCAGCTGAGCAACGTGGGGATCATCGATACACAACACCGCCACCCCGAAAAACGGCAGGTGGTGAAGAAACTCCAGAAACGACTCCTGCAATCGATCAAAGCTGCCCTGGTAGGCATCAAGGTGATCCCGGTCGATATTCGTCACCACGGAAATCACTGGCTGTAACTGCAGGAAAGACGCATCGCTTTCGTCGGCTTCGGCAATCAGGTAACGCCCCTCACCGAGGCGAGCGTGAGAGCCGAAGGCATTGACCAACCCACCGATGATGAAAGTGGGATCCAGGCCGGCATGGGCCAAGATACCGGCCACCAGCGAGGTCGTCGTGGTCTTG
>CAZIMY010000036.1:0-20739 GCA_964540315.1 uncultured Wenzhouxiangella sp. | reverse complement strand
GCAGGCGTTTCGCCAAAATATCGTAGTGGAACTCGACGTCCGAAAAGGTCTCCTGACTGGGTAGAAACCGGATCGTGGTCCCCGTTTTCTCGCTCGGCCCGGTGACCGCAAGCGGCGCCACCGGTACGCCATTGGCGAAAGACTGCTCCCAACGCTGGCCCTGCCGATCAATCACCAGATCGAGACGCTCGGAGAGTGCATTGACAACCGAAACGCCGACGCCGTGCAGACCGCCGGAGACCTTGTACGAATTGTCATCAAACTTGCCGCCAGCATGCAGCACGGTCATGATGACTTCCGCCGCAGAGCGACCTTCTTCTTCGTGCATATCTACGGGTATGCCACGGCCATTGTCCGAAACGCTGACCGTTCCGTTTTCATGGAGAATGACGCTCACCTCATCGCAATGCCCGGCCAAGGCTTCGTCGATGGAGTTGTCAACCACCTCGAAAACCATATGGTGGAGCCCGGTGCCGTCATCGGTGTCACCAATGTACATCCCAGGCCGCTTTCTTACCGCATCAAGGCCCTTGAGCACCTTGATACTGCCGGAACCGTAGCTGTCTTCGGTCATTTCGCATCCATCGTGAGCAATGCCCGGATTATACCACTGGCTCAATTCTGCCCTGTTCCACGTGGAACACCTTCGCGGACCCAACACAAGACTCGGTAGAGGTCACCCAAACCTGCGCAGCCTGACGCTCAAGCCACGCCTGCAATCGTGAAAAATGGTCTCGATCCAGTTCTGATACGGGATCATCCAAAAGCAACAGCGGGCGAATACTGCCCTGCTGAAGCGCTTGGAGCTGAGCAAGAAGAAGAAGGAGCGCCATGAGTTTTTGCTGGCCTCGAGACAATTCCTGAGCGGCCGCCTGGCCGCCACAACTGATGACCAGCTCTGCCCGGTGCGGCCCCCGGCGCGTATAACCCAGTTCTCTATCGCGGGCCCTTGAGTGGTCAAGAGCAGCCGCAAGGCCCTCGCCGGGGTCATATCCCGCACGGTACCGAAGCTCGATATCGCCCGGCAATCGTATATTGAGGCTCCCGGCCAAGCTGACAGCCGCCCCCGCCAAAACGTCGACCACCCCGGCCCTGAGCGCGCCCATGCGCTCTCCAGCCTCGGCCATAGGGGCCTCCAAGGCGCGAAGCACCGCATCATCAGCGCCTGACTTCAATCCCGCATTTCTCTGGCGAAGGTAACGCGCGTATCGCTGCCAGGTGGGCAAATACGATGGTTCCACGTGGAACAACTGCCAGTCCAGATACTGGCGACGGTTTTCGGGGGTGCCATCAATCAGACGGTGGCTATCCGGTTGCATCAAGACCAAAGGCAGACAAGCAGCAAATTCGCTCAGGCGCTGGCACTCCCGGCCCCCGATCCGGCCCCGCCACGACCCGACTGAGCGCTCCATCCCCATGACCGCATCATCTTCGGCGCGGTGGCCCACGACCCGCATCAGCTCTTGACCGTGCTGAATCATGGAGGAGATTCGGTGGCTCCTGAAGGACCGTCCCCGCGCCAGCAGAAAGACAGCCTCCAAAACGCTGGTTTTTCCTGCCCCGTTCGGGCCCTGGAACCAATTGATGCTCGACCCGGGCTGGATGGATGTCGGAGCGAGGTTTCTGACGCCCTCAATTTTGAGTCGAGCCAGGCTCACTTTTGCCGGAGTTCAGCTCGTGGGGCTCTCAAGGCCGCTGGAAATCGATGTGTGGTCCAGGCTCTGGAGCTACAGTTTCAGCGGCATCACGACCTGCCGAACCTCCTCGTTGTCGGTCGCTGTCACCAAACAAGAACTGTTGGCATCGCGCAAGGCCAATCGAACCTGTTGGCCATCAATCGAACCCAAGGCGTCGAGAAGGTAGTTGACGTTGAACCCGACCTTCAGGCTCTCATAGGTATGTTCGGCTTCGATTTCCTCGGTGGCTTCTTCCTGCTGGGGATTGTGCGCAATAATTCGAAGCAAGCCTGGCGTCATCTCAAGCCGAACGCCACGATATTTTTCGTTGGAGAGGATCGCTGCCCGCTGGAGTGCCTGACCAAACGCGGCCCGATCGGCGAGCAGGGACTGGTCGGTGGCCATCGGGATAACCGCTTCATAGTCCGGAAAACGCCCGTCGATCAGTTTGGTGGTCAGGACAATCCGTTCCCGATCTATCCTGAGAAAGCCCTGCCCCACCACGAGGCTGAGTTCCTCTTCGCTGTCCTCGAGCGCGCGATTGAGCTCCATCACCCCCTTGCGCGGCACGATCAGGCTTCGAGCTTCACCGCTAAACTCGCCTTTGATCTCGGCGAGAGCCAAACGATGGCCGTCGGTAGAAACCGCTCTGATCAATCCATCCTTGATTTCCAGCAGCAAGCCATTCAGGTAATGCCTCACATCCTGGTGAGCCATCGCAAAACTCGTTTTCTCCAACAGCCATCTGAGCTGCCCCTGAGCGACTGAATAGGTCTGCAGGCTTTCGGCCTGGTCACTGGCCGGAAATTCGCTCGCTGGCAGAGTGGCCAGGGTGAATCGACTTCGGCCGGCATGCAGTGCCAGCTTGTCCTGGTTGAGCTGAACGTGGATTTCCACCCCTTCTGGCAGGGCGCGACAGATATCGACAAGCTTTCTTGCGGGTACTGTGATGCTGCCGGTTTGGGCAACTTCTGCCTTCGCCCGTGCAACCAGTTCGACTTCCATATCTGTGCCGGTGATTCGAAGACCATCTTCTACCGCTTCAATCAGAAAGTTGGCCAAGACAGGCAGGGTTTGTCGGCGCTCGACAACGTTAACGACTTGAGCAATAGGTGCGAGAAGTGCTTCACGCTGGATGGAGAATTTCATGACGGCTCCTTACCGGTCCAAATCTGGGGAGAATGAGAGGTCTCCCATTATTTATTAAGTCTTTTAAAAAGAAGAAGAGCAGTAGTAATAGGGCCTGTTAACACCGGGATATTCCTTTTTTCCCTATATTTTTCATATAGTTACTGTCTATTCGGTAAGTTGGAAAGCTCGCCTGAACCCTGTGGAGGCAATGTGGATAACTTTCCCTGATTGCATTATCCACAGCTTGCACAGTGTTTGTGAACCCCATCATGAGGACAACTCTCGGGTCAAACGCGCGCGCTCTTCCCGCAAGCGACCATCCGTTTCACACAAGCTGTCGATTCTACGACACGCGTGAAGCACCGTCGTATGGTCACGTCCCCCGAAAGCGCTCCCGATCTCCGGGAGAGAGTGCTCGGTGAGAGCTTTGGACAGGAACATGGCCATTTGTCGGGGCCTTGCGATCGAGCGTGTTCTTCTTTTGGACAGTAAATCTGCAACGCGTAGCTGGTAGAAATCGGCCACTGTTTTTTGGATGTTTTCGATCGAGATCAGCCGATCATGGACGGCGAGCACATCGCGCAGGATCTCCTGGGTGTAATCGATATCAATGCGGCGGCCCGAAAAGCGCGCGTTGGCAATGAGGGAATTAAGAGCGCCTTCAAGGTCTCGGACGTTCGAGCGCATTCTCTTTGCGATCAGGCTGGCAACGGACTCGTCCAGGTCCAGTCCTCGTTCCGCGGCTTTTTTCTGGAGAATGGCAACCCGGGTTTCAAAATCAGGGGGCTCGATTGACACCGTCAGACCCCAGCCGAATCGCGATCTTAAACGAGATTCGATGCCGTCGACCTCTTTGGGGTAGCGGTCACAGGTCAGGATAATCTGCTGCCTGGACTCCAGTAAGCTATTGAAAGTGTGGAAAAACTCTTCCTGAGATCGGTCCTTGCCGGCAAAAAACTGGATGTCATCGATCAACAAGGTCTCCACAGAGCGGTAGCGCCGCTTGAACTGATCAATGCTGTCGCGCCGGAGGGCCTGGATCATCTCGGAGACGAACTTTTCTGAGTGCAGATAAAGAATTCGGGCATTGGGGTTGGCTTCAGCGATGAACTGGCCGGCCGCGTGCAGCAGATGGGTTTTTCCTAGTCCGGTTGATCCGTACAGCAACAAGGGGTTGTATACGGTACCGGGATGTTTGGCGACCTGGCGGGCCGCCGCAAACGCCAGTTCATTGGATTTTCCCAAGACGAAATTGTCGAAATGGTAGCGGTCATCCAGCCCGGGGCTTTCTCTGCTGGGGCGGCTGCGGTTACTGGTGCGAGAGGGCCTGGGGCCGTCATCAACGCCAACGCTAACCGTGTCGCGCTCAATGCCCTGGGTGGCGAAATAGTCTCGAATCATGCCCAGGTAGTGCGCCTCAACCTGGTCACGAACGAAGTCGTTGGGGGCATGCAGCCGACAACCGTGGGCCTTGTCGGCCGTTAATCGAAGAGGCCGCAGCCAGGTATTGAGTTCATCAAGCGGAACCTGTCGTTCTAGCCGCTCCAGGCATTGCTGCCAGAGCACGTTTGCGGCAGAACTGTTGATTGACTGGTTCATGCTTCTCCGGTTCGTTCCATGTAAAAAGCGTTGACTGTACAGGCCGGAAAACGCTATCCTTGACGTCTTTTGTTGGGGGTTTGTGCCGACCGGTTCGGTCGCGGCGCCAAACCACTCATCTTACATTGTAGAGTTCAGCAGGATTCAAGGAAAAAAACCATGAAACGTACTTTTCAACCCAGCAGAATCAAGCGCGCCCGTCGGCACGGGTTCCGCGCAAGGATGGCGACGCGAGCCGGTCGCGCCATTATCAATGCGCGTCGTGCGAAGGGCCGCAAGCGTTTAGCAGCTTCAAACAGTCGCTGATTCGGCATTTGTGCTGGGTCTGCCCCGCTCGGCCCGACTTCTGACCGGCGCGGAATTCAAGCGGGTCTTCGAGGCTCGGCGACGCCACGGGAACCAGGCTTTTCGAATTCACTTTGCTGATGCTTCTGAGGCACGCTTGGGCATGGCAGTGTCGCGCCGAGTGTCTGCCAAGGCCGTGGTTCGCAATAGAATTCGACGTCAGATTCGGGAGTCTTTCCGGCTGAGGCGCGCCCAGCTGGCTTCGATGGACTACGTCGTACTTGCGCAACCGCCTGCAGCAGGAATGGATCGCTCGCAGTTGCGGGTCGCTTTGGAAACACTGTGGCAACGGTTTGCCCGGACAGTATGAAAATCGGACACCATGAACACTAGGACCTTCTTCATCCTCGCGCTCGGAATCCTGAGCTTCCTGCTGTTCATGGAATGGCAGGCTCAGTATGCTGCGCCAGCGCGTCCGGCCACGGAAACTTCTACGGAAACCTTCACTTCGGGTCCAGAGAGTGCGCGCGCGCCGACGACCAGCGATTTGCCTGAGTTACCAAGCATTGCTGACGCACCGACCGATGAGCCGATTACCGCCCAACCCAGCGAAATTCGGGCAAGTCGTCGGATCGAGGTGGTCACGGATGTGTTGCGTGTAGACCTGGACGCCAACGGCGGCATGCTGGTCGATCTCCGCCTCAAGAAATTTCCGGTAGCGGTTGATCAGCCCGACGAGCCGTTCGTGCTCCTGGTCGAGCAGCTGCCCGAGCTCTATGTCGCTCAAGCCGGGCTGTTGGCCGACGGCATGCCGGCGCCGAACCATACAAGTCGATGGGAGTTCGAGCGCGATTATTACGAGCTCTCCGAAGGTAGTGACCGCCTGGAAGTGCCGCTGACCTGGAGGCATGACTCAGGGCTGGAAGTGGTTGCCACGTGGGTTTTCTATCGGGGTGATTATGTTGTCGACCTCAACGTTGAGGTACGTAACTCGACGGGATCCGAATGGCGGGGCGCGCGCTATGTCCAACTGCAGCGGACCGAACCGGATTTCAGCGACGCGGGCCCTGCCTTCACTAATCCGGAACGCTTCAGCTACAACGGGGCAGCTTGGTTCAGTCCGGGCGATGGCATGCGCAAGCTGTCTTTTGAAGATATTCAGACCGCGCAGAACTCCGGTACCTTCGATGGCGGCTGGGCGGCCTTCATCCAGCACTACTTTTTGGCGGCCTGGATTCCTCCGCAAGACCAGGTCCATCGGTATACGACGCGCCACGTTACCACTGACAGACTACCCAGGCACATCATTGCAGCGACCTCGCCCCAAGTGTCGGTGGCAGATGGCACGAGCCATAACTTTACGGCGCGGCTCTATGCGGGTCCAAAACTGCAAAACCGCCTGGACGAGATCGCCGATGGCCTGGTTTTGACCGTCGATTACCGCTTTTTCCGCATTCTGGCCCAACCGTTGTTCTGGGTCCTCGACAAGATTCATATCGTGATCAATCACTGGGGTTGGTCCATCGTGATTCTGACCTTGTTGATCAAGCTGGTGTTCTACAAGCTCACCGAAGCGCAGTTCCGCTCGATGGGCAAGATGCGCAAACTGCAGCCGCGCATTCAACAGCTCAAGGAACGTTATGGCGACGACCGGCAGAAGTTCGGTCAGGCCATGATGGACATCTACAAAAAAGAGAAAGTTAACCCACTGGGTGGCTGTCTACCCATTCTTGTCCAGATTCCAATTTTCATCTCTCTTTATTGGGTGTTGTTGGAGTCAGTCGAGTTGCGACAGACCGCTTTTTTGTGGGTACCCGACCTGAGCCGACCAGACCCTTATTTCATTCTGCCGGTACTCAACGGCGTCTTTATGATCATCACCCAGCGCCTGATGCCAACGGCTGGCATGGACCCCATGCAGCGCAAGATCATGATGTGGCTACCGGTTGTCTTCGCGTTTATGTTCGCCCTTTTCCCGGCCGGACTGGTGTTGTACTGGGCGACAAACGCCGGTGTTTCTCTCGCGCAGCAGTGGTACATCCTCAAACGGCTTGAGCGCGAAGGCTGACACAATCTGCGCTGTTTCCACCCCGCCAGGTCGTGGTGGGGTGGGTGTGATCCGGCTTTCCGGACCCGATAGTTTTCTCATTGCCGAAAACATTTGCGGCTCGCTACCGCCCCCCCGAACAACAGGGCTGCGAGAGTTCCGCGATGCGCACGGTCAGGACATAGACCAGGGTCTTGTTCTAGCTTTCAAGGAACCTCGCTCGTTTACCGGTGAAGACGTGGTCGAACTCCACGCCCATGGGTCTCCGGTGGTCTTGGAGTTGCTGATCGCCGCGTGTTTGCGCGCCGGTGCCCGACGTGCACAACCCGGAGAGTTTTCCCAACGAGCGTTCCTCAACGATCGTATGGACCTCGCGCAGACAGAAGCGGTCGCCGACCTGATATCTGCAAGCACCGAAAAAGCAGCCCGCGCCGCGCGCCGAAGCCTGGAAGGGGGATTCTCCAGACTGGTGGACGCTCTGACTGATGAACTGACAGAGCTACGGGTGTGGATTGAAGCGGCGCTGGATTTCCCGGACGAGGATGTGGATTTTCTGGCCGATGGCGATGTGGCCTCAAAAGTGAAACAACTGGCTCGTCGTTTGCGCGATCTTCTCGATCAGGCTGACAGTGGACGGTTGCTGACCGATGGCGTGCACGTAGCCATCATCGGACCCCCGAATGCCGGGAAATCCAGCTTGCTCAATGCTCTGAGCCGTCGGGATTCTGCGATCGTGACAGCAACCCCGGGCACGACGCGCGATGTTCTGCGAGAAAACATATCCATCGCCGGGTTGAGCATCACACTGGCTGATACGGCCGGGTTGCGCGACACCCAGGATCACATTGAAGCTGAGGGCGTGCGGCGTGCCCGGCGCGAAATGAGCGCCGCCGATCTGGTCTTCTGGGTTGTGGATTGCCACCTGCCTGAGCCGGCCCCTCCCCCCGGATTGCCCAATGACATCCCGACCATCCAAATCCACAACAAAATCGATCTGGCTGGATTACCAGCTCGGTCTGAAGGCAACGCCGTGTGGCTGTCGGCGACCACCGGCGACGGTTTGCAGATGCTCGAACAGATGGTCATCAGCCAACTGGGTTTATCAGGGTCCGCTGACAGCGAGTTCTCGGCGAGGCAACGCCACATCGATCTGATTGAGCGCGCCCTGGCCAGTGTCGATCACGGTTATGCCGAGTTGACAGGCACCGGCTCGGGTGAGCTGTTGGCAGAAGACCTGCGCGAGGCCGCCGACGCGCTTGGGGAGATTACGGGCCGGATAAGTCCGGACGAATTGTTGGGCAAGATATTTTCGAGCTTTTGTATTGGCAAGTGACTTAACGAATGCTCAGGCAGGTTCTATTGCCAGGCAACTGGGATGGGAGGCCCCAAGCGTTGAGGTGCAGCCCGTCGCCGGGGGCGACACCAGCCCCACCTTTATATTGCGTGGCCCGCGTCAGAAAGCCTTTGTAAAAATAGCGCCGTCGGCAACAGCTGATCTGTTGTTAGCAGAAGCCGATGGCCTTGAAGCCCTTGCCGCCGCTAACAGCGTTCGCGTGCCCGAACTCCTGGCTCTTGGCGTTTTTGACGAATGGGGCGGACACTTCCTGGCGCTCGAGGCACTTGAGCTCCGAAGCCGCTGCCGCGCCTGCGATCACGCGCTTGGAGGACAGTTGGCCCTGCTTCACTCCAAGCTGGGAGCACGGTACGGTTGGCGGCGTGACAACTATTTGGGTACGACGCTGCAGAAAAACTCAGTTGATGAAAAGTGGGCTCGTTTTTTCCTCGAGCAGCGACTGGAACCCCAAATGAAGGTTTATTTATCGGCCCATCCCGAGCTAGAGCAGCAAGACCTCTTAAACGAACTCAAACATAGCTGGCTTGGAATTGGCGCTGAGCATCATCCTGAACCGGCCTTGCTCCACGGCGACCTTTGGGCTGGGAACGCAGCATCCCTGCCAGACCAAACCCCGGTGATTTTTGACCCGGCTGTACATTTTGGCGATCGAGAATGTGATCTTGCCATGGCAGACCTGTTCGGCGGCTATACCGACGCCTTCTTCAGCGCGTATCAGAATGCATGGCCTCTCCCTCCGGGCTGGCAAAACCGGCGCGGATTCTATCAACTCTACCACTTGCTCAACCATGCAAATTTGTTTGGCGGCAGCTACGAATTGAGCGTCAAAAACCAAGTCGAACGACTGCTCAAGCTTAACTGACGGGTTGTTACACTCGTGGAAGATCAACATCACATCGGAGAACTTTGAATGGGGCTTTTGGTTGACGGCCAGTGGAAAGACCAGTGGTATGACACCGATTCGACTGGCGGACGGTTTGAGCGCTCCGCAGCCGCTTTCCGCAACTGGATTACCCCGGATGGAAGTGCCGGACCCGACGGGTCAGCTGGATTCAAGGCCGAGCCTGGCCGCTATCACCTCTACGTGGCCTATGCATGTCCATGGGCTCATCGCACGCTGATCTTCCGCAAGCTCAAGCAACTCGAAGACATGATCACTGTTTCGGTCGTCAATCCGATCATGCGCAACCATGGCTGGACGTTCCGCGACGGCTACAAAGTGACTCCTGACCCCATTCACCAAGCTGAATTCATGCATCAGGTGTACACGGCGGCCAAGCATGACTATTCAGGCCGTGTCACGGTGCCCGTGATCTGGGACCGCCATCAGGAAACCATCGTCAGCAACGAATCGGCGGATATCATCCGAATGCTCAACTCGGCCTTCGATGGAGTGGGTGCTGCTGAAGGTGATTTTTATCCGTCGGAGCTGCGCGCAGAGATTGACGAAATCAATGCAACGGTTTATGACAAGGTCAACAACGGCGTGTATAAATCCGGCTTTGCAACGACACAGGCGGCCTATGAAGAGGCTGTGGTTCCGCTGTTTGAAACGCTGGATTTTTTGGAACAGCGCCTGAGCGCTCAGCGCTACTTATGCGGAAACCAACTGACCGAAGCTGACTGGCGACTCTTTACGACCCTGATTCGTTTCGACGCCGTCTATGTCGGCCATTTCAAGTGCAACATTCGTCGGATCGATGATTACCCCAGCCTTTCAAACTATTTGCGTGAGCTTTACCAGGTGCCGGGCGTTGCAGAGACGACCGATTTTCATGCCATTAAGCTGCACTACTACGGCAGTCACGACACCATCAACCCCCACTTCATCGTCCCGATCGGCCCGGCGCTGGATTTTCACCGGCCGCACGATCGAGCAGAACGTTTTCCGATCAGGTAAAGCTTGGCTACTGGCTTGATGTCCGTGATTCTTCAAAGATTACGATCGAGTCCCGTCCGTCATGTTTGCCTTGATACATTGCCTGGTCAGCTTGGTTGATCGCCACGTCAAGCCGATCCTCAACCATTGAGATCCCGGCCGTCACGGTTAGGCAGATTGATCCTGATGATGTTTCAATAGGGGTTGAACGCAAAGAGGTCTGGATGCGTCTAACCAATTGTTCAGCGTCTTCCAGGTTTGCTTCTGGCAACAGACAGACAAACTCTTCCCCGCCCCATCGGCCAACGAGATCGCTATCCCGGAGATTGTCCAACAACACGCTTGAAAACCCTTGAAGGACTTCATCACCCACAGAGTGCCCGTAGCGGTCGTTGACGGCCTTGAAAAAATCAACGTCCATCAGCACGACCGACAGGGGTTTTTCGCGCCGTTGCTGCAGGCTGACTTCGCGTTTCCCAAGCTCTTCGAGGGCGCGCCGGTTGAGCAAGCTGGTCAGGCTATCGCGTTGAGCCAGCTCGTTGATCTGCACAAGCGCTCTCTCCAACTCATGATTTTGCCGCGCAAGATCTTTTTCAAGCCGGGCCTTTACTCGATAACTGTGGATTGCCCCGATAGTTGAAAGACAAGCCAACCCGAGAAGGAACAGCATTCCGGCAAGCACCTGGTTACGAAGTTTGATCTGAGTTCCCTGCAGCTCAGACTGGAGGCGCAAGAGCTCAAGCTCGGCTTCGCTTTGCTGCACTTCGTAGCGCATTTCCAACTCTTCAATCAGACTTCGTCTTTCGGTCTCGTTTGCTTGATCGCGAATTGCCAGACGCCGTTCAAGGATTTCCAGGGCTTCAGCGGGTCGTTCTAAATCAATTAACACCTCGGCCAGCGAGGCCAGAATCTCGTCTTCTTGGGTCGGCGCGGCCTCGGATGCGATGTCCAAAGCGTCGCGGTATAGATTTTCGGCATCTCGTAATCGTCCTTGTCGCTGCCGCAGATTGCCCAGCGCCAGTCGAATACCGGCCTGCCAGCGTTTTTCGGCTGTTGCGTCCATTTCTTCGAACGCCTCCAAACACTGTTGATCGGCCTCGTCGTATCGTTCAAGTTCGATCAACTGATCGCAGATATTTCCCTTTGCAAGAGTGGCAGCACTGGTGTTACCCAAGCGCTCGTTTGTCTGCAGGACTTCGCGCAGCATGGGAAGCGCTGCAGCGGGACCGTCAATCTGAGCCACTGCAAGGGCCAGGTTGCCGAGGTAAACGGCGGAAGCCGCGTCCTCGCCGGCCTCGCGCGCGCTATCGACGGCTTGCTGGAAGTAGCTCAGTGCGCGCTCTTGGTCTCCGGCAAAGTTATGCGTCACGCCAATGGCGTTGTGAATCGCGGCCAAAGCGTTTGGCTGTTCCGTATCCTCAAGCAAAGCTCTTGCTGCGTGAAAGCGCTCCAGCGCGTCGGAATAAAGCCCTTGTTCAGCCTTGATGCTGCCGATTAATAACGATGCTCGGGCCCGTATCCGGTCGTCGTTGAATCGGTCTCCCAGGTCAGCCAGTCGTTCGGCATCGGTGATCGCCGCCACGTAACGGCCCAGGCCGCGCTGAATCGCGGCCCGCAACTCCACCAACTCGGCGAAGACCGGCTGTTCTTCAGGATCAATTTCGTCAACGCCAAGATCAGTCAGGGCCTGGTTGAGCAAAGCCAGAGATGTTTCTGGACTGGTATTGACTTGCGCTTTGGCCTCAGCAAGCGCGTCATTCAGGTCTGCATCAGCGGAGTGTGAGCTGGCAATCAGTACCAGCAAGAGAAGGTTGAGAAAGTATTGCCGCATGGTCGTGAAAGTGTGCCACAAGTCGTCGCTACGGCCGAGTGGCGCAACGTGCGAGATGCGGCTTATTCGGCGAACCCCGGATGGGACGGGCCTGTGCGGGCCATCCGCGGAGTTTTTGCTTGCTTATTTGGAATGACCAAACAACGCCTGCCAAAGCCACGCCGGGTGATCTCGCAAAGACACGGTCTCGCCCGAGCAGAGTTGCTCAGAGGTTCCCAAGGTCTTTAGCGCTTCATGTGCCGCAGAAAGTGGTTATCACGCGCTCTTCGGGCTTGGGGGGTTGGGACAGTTGCGCATGCTCGGGCTGATCGTCAAAAGGTCGAGACAGCACCTTGTGCAGCGTTTTCATCGGCGCAAAGTCGAGCCGGTCGATCGCTGCATCAACCGCCCACTGCGCCAGATGGTTGCGCAGAACGAAGGCCGGATTGACTCGCAGCATTGCGATCTTTCTATCTTCGTCAGAAATACCTTCCGCCTGAAGTCTCTGGCGCCACGGCTTCGCCCAAGCATCGAACGCGGCCGGATCTCCGAAAAGACCGCGCACCGGCTCGTCGGTATCAGATGTTTCGGGAGTTGCGGAGGGCAGGGCCGCGATGCCACGGAAAACCAGCGTCATGTCGGCCTCGCCTGCGGCCATCGTATCCATCAAATCCAAGCCAAGCTGAGCGTGTTCCTCGGTATAACTCAAGCCGAGCTTGGCCGCCAGGCCCTGATGAAAGTGCGCTTCGAAATGCCCCGGAAACTCACCGAGGATTTCATTGGCCTGTTCGACCGCTTGCTCACGGTTTTCGCTCAATAAACTCAGCAGACATTCAGCCAGTCGGGCAAGATTCCAGTGAGCAATTGCCGGCTGCTGGTTGTAAGCGTAACGACCTCCGCGGTCGATTGAACTGTAGACCGTGGCCGGATGAAAGGTATCGACGAACCCAAAGGGGCCGTAATCAATGGTTTCTCCGATGATCGAGCAATTGTCGGTGTTCATCACCCCATGAATAAAGCCCACCAGCAACCAGTCCGACACCAAACGGGCCTGGCGCTGAACGATCGCCGATAGCAGCTCGCCATAGGGCTGTTCCGAGCCGCTGCATTCAGGATAGTGGCGCGCCATGACGTAGTCGGCCAGTTGTTTCACGTGCTCCAGGCGCCCGCTTCGGGAAAAGAACTCGAACGTGCCGACCCTAACGTGGCTGCGCGCAACGCGGCAAAGAATGCCGCCGGGTTCCGGTTTTTGGCGCAGGACCGTTTCACCCGTAGAGATCGCTGCCAGCGCGCGGGTGGTGGGAATGCCCAGTGCGTGCATGAATTCGCTGCCGAGATATTCGCGCACAACCGGACCGATGGATGAACGTCCGTCGCCGCGACGCGAATAGGGGGTTGGTCCGGCCCCCTTGAGTTGGATATCGCGTCGCTCTCCGTTGCGGTCGAGGACCTCGCCCACCAGAATGGCGCGCCCGTCACCGAGCCTCGGAACCCACTGCCCGAACTGGTGACCGGCGTATCCCATGGCGATCGGGTCGGCGCCGGCCGGGAGGGTATTGCCTGAAAGCATGGCAAGCCCCGGTTTTTCCGTCAACCAATGCGGATCCAGTCCAAGTTCCTGGGCCAGTTCACGATTAACCATCATCGGTTCAGGCTTGGCCACCGGTGTGGGCTGAACTCTGTCATGGAAGGCTTTTGGGAGCTGGGCGTAGCTGTTGTCGAACCGAGGTGCGGCAGGCATATTGGTTGAGAGCATGAAAATTTTTAGGCCAGCGTCAGACTATCAGCAAGTGCTGCAACCGGTCATCACGAAAAAGTGGCGCTGTCGTGTGAATTCGGCATCGCTGGGCGCACGCTCACTTGATGCCGTCATCACCTGATGTAAAAGGGCGGCTCGTTTTGTAGACACCTTTGGAGGAAACTCAACATGAACACCCGTATCGTTCAGTCGGCGCTGCTTGTGCTGTCATTCGGTATCGCCTCGCTGGCGCTGGCCCAGCCCAGCGTCGAAGACCAGATCAAAGCCCGCCAGTCGGCCTACACCTTCATGAGTTGGAACATGAGCATGATCAAGGCCCAGGTTGTTGACAAGGAAGTCGAGTTCAACGCCGATCAGGTCCGTGGCTGGGCCAATGCCATCGCAGCAGCCGCCAACTCCGGCATGAGCGCGATGTACAGCCCCGCCTCGGTCGAAGGCACGGGCTGGAAGCCAACGCGGCTGGAGCCCGAGTTTTTCGATGAGCTCGACAAGGTCGGTGAGATTGCCGGCAAGTTCGTCAATGAAGCCAACATGCTGGCTGAAGTCGCAGAGGGTGGCGATATGGACGCGATTGCCGAGCAGCTGAAGGCGACGGGCGAGTCCTGCGGCGCGTGCCACCGCAACTATCGGGCTGACTGAATCTGTCTACCGGGGGGCGCTGACCCAGCGGCCCCCGGTTTTCCAGATGAACACGCACCAAGCGGCATCAATATATTTAGGCCTACAGACTCGATGTCTTCCGCAAATGCTCAGGTAACGGTCTGGTTCGACGGAGGATGTCCCCTGTGTCAGCGCGAAATTGCGCTGATGCGCAAGCTTGATCGGGGCGATCGCATCGACTTTATCGATATCACTTCTGCCGAGTCGACATGCCCTGTAGATCGTGAGGCATTGATGGCTCGCTTTCACGCCAGGGAAGAAGGGCAATTGGTCGACGGCGCCGAAGCCTTCGCCGCGATGTGGCGTGCCATTCCCCTGCTGCGTCCATTAGGGCTTTTAGCCCGTTTTCGGCCAGTCCTGTGGCTTCTCGAGAAGTTATATGTCGGTTTCCTACGTATTCGGCCCGCTCTTCAGCGGCTGCTTGCGCGCTAGCGGATCAATCATGTATTCGATTTATTGGTCGCCCTAATCGGCGTCTGATTGTTGCCGCGGCGCAAACACCGACTGGTGTTTCGTGTCGCGAAAGTGCTTTAGAGACCAGAGCACCGAAGGAAAGGCCAGTTTGTCCCAGGGGATCTCTTCCCACTTAAATAGCCCTACTTCCTGGGATTCCGGGCCTGCTGCAACTTCCGGGGTTTGCAACCGAGCCCGGTAGATCAGCTGAACCTGGCTGATGCGGGTAATGGCGTAAGTCGCCAGGAGTTGATCGATTTCCAGTTGGGCCCGCGCCTCTTCCCAGGCCTCGCGTCGTGCGCCACATTGCGGACTCTCGTGTTGCTCAAGATAGCCGGCGGGCAGGGTCCAATAGCCGATGCGAGGCTCAATAGCGCGCTTGCACAGCAGAATTTGATCCTCCCAGGTGGCGACAGATCCGACCACGATCTTGGGGTTTTCGTAATTGACGAATCCGCAGTGGTTGCAAACAAGACGCTGTTGATCGTCTTCCTCAGGGGTTTGGCGAGAGAAGCTTTGATTCAATCCGCTCATGCCAAGAGCATAGCGTGGGTGCCGTGACCAATTCGGGGTAGCGGGTTACCAGCCCAGATCCTGAGGTGGTGGCGGTGGCGGTGGTAACAGCGCGCCATTGGCAAGCCAAACCGCCGCCGCCGCAATCAACGCGGCGACAAAAAAGGCGAACCAACCTCCGCCTTTGTGCGAGTGGTCAGACGCTGCCTGATCGCGCTTCACTCCGGTCACCATGGGCTGGATCAGGCGCTCGTGCTTGACCCATTCATGAAAGGCGATGGCACCGAGGTGCAGCACGATGAGCCCGTAAATGACCCATTCCATGCGGCTATGCCAACCGGTCAGCCAGCTTGAGGTGTCGCCGGAGACCAATTGCCGCAGCGGGCCGCTGAACGCGATCACATCGTCGGCAAACAAGCCGCTGGCTGCCTGAAAGATCAAAACAGCGAGGATAGCGAACACCGAAAGGGCGCCCAGCGGGTTATGACCCAGACCCTGCCATTGCCCCCGGAAATAATCTGCCAGACTCGATGGTCGCGGCGCAAAAGACAGAAACCTCGAGTGGGTCGATCCGATGAAGCCCCAGACGAGTCGAAAGACCATCAGTCCAAGAACCGCCAGACCAAAACGCCCGTGCCAATCCATCGCCTTGAGCTGGACAGAAATCAGAGCGCCGGCAACGCAAACCAGTAAAGACCAGTGAAATAAACGCAGCGGCAGGTCCCAGACTTTGATCTCAGTTGATTTCAATGCTCATTACTCTATGGTTGCTCTGACAACCAAGGATAAACGCCGGGCAGTCAACGGTGACCACTGGCACAGGAGGCGGGATACCTTGCTGGGGTATGATGCCGCCGTCTTTTGTAAGGAGCTTCTGTTTAAATGCCGTCGAAAACCGCCTCTGCCTTCAATGTATTAGCCATGCTTTTGCTGGCTGGAACCGCCGTTGCCGAGCCGACTCACCTGCTTCGTCACCCGAGCGTATCGGCCGATCACCTGGCTTTTGTTTACGCCGGCGACCTGTGGATTACCAATCGAGATGGTCTGGAACCGCGCCGACTGACGACCAGCCTGGCAGAGGAAAACAACCCCTACTTTTCGCCGGACGGGCAACACATCGCTTTCGCCGCTGATTACGAAGGCAACACTGATGTGTACATCATCAGCGTTGCTGGAGGCAACCCTGAAAGACTGACCTGGCACCCTGGCTCCGATGTTCCCGTGGGCTGGAGCGCAAACGGAGCGTCCGTGGCGTTCGTTTCAAGACGCGAGACCGATCACGGTCGGTCCAGTCAGTTGTTTCACGTGCCGCTCAGCGGCGGTGCACCGCAAAAACAAATGGAAGCGCGTTTCTTCCGAGGGGACTGGGACGAGGCCGGTGAGCGCTTGGCCTATATCGACTTCGCTCCGGCTTACAACGGTCTGTACGGCGGCAGCGCCGGGTGGCGCGGTTACAGGGGCGGTGCGTCTCCGTCAATTCGGATACTGAATCCGGACAGAGGTGACTTACAGTCGATACCCGGCGACCGCGTCAACGATCTCAACCCGCTGTGGTTTGGCGAGTACGTGCTGTTCATCTCTGATCGCGAAGACAAGGTCTTCAACCTATACCTGTTTAATCCCCAGACCGAGGAACTGGTCCGTCTGACAGATCGTGATACCTGGGATATTCGCTGGGCTTCAGTGCGCGGAAACCACGTGGTTTACGAAGCTGGCGGACGATTGCACGAGTTCGATATCGGGACCCAAACCGAAAGAACGCTGGATATCAGACTGAATCCGGATCTCCCACAGCGGCGCCCGGGCTGGAAGAGCGTTTCCGGACAGATTCAGGACATCGGCCTGTCACCCAACGGAAAGCGGGCCGTGGTCACCGCCCGAGGAGAAGTCTTCACCGTGCCGGTCGAACATGGCTCGACCCGAAATCTAACGGCATCTGACGGCGTCCGGGAGTACGGGGGGCTCTGGTCACCGGGGGCTGAACAAGTGGCCTGGGTTGTCGAATCGCTAGAGGGGCAGACTCTGGTGGTCGCGGATCAGACCGGTCAGGAGGAGATCCGGGAGTATGCGTTGGGCCCGGACTTTTACAGCCTGCTGGCTTGGGACGCCGAGAAGGATCGGGTCGTGTTTGAAGACAACCGGATGGGGCTGTACGCAATCAAACTCGACTCTGGTGAGGTTGAAGAACTGGCCCGCAGCCCGCGCCAGGGCAGTTTTGATGCCGCTTTTTCGCCCGACGGACGGTATTTGGCCTACAGCTTTCGTCAGCCCAACTATTTGCGCGACCTGCGGCTGCACGATTTTGAAACCGGCGACGTCCGGACGGTCAGCGACGGCATGGCCGACGTGGCCTCTCCCGCTTTCAGTCCCGATGGCGCCTATTTGTATTTTGCGGCCTCGACGAACGCGGGTCCGACGCGATTCAGCCTGGATATGACCAGCCAGGAACGCCCTTTCCGTGCTGGGCTTTACGCGCTGGTCTTGCAGGCTGATGGCGAATCACCCTTAGCGCCGCGCACCGGCGACGAAGCAATCGCTTCAGAAGATGAGGAGGCCGGAAAAGATAACGATAACGACGGCGATGCTGAACAAAAAGATGCTGAAGAACAACCCGAGGCAAAAGAGATCGACTTTGAAGGCCTGATGGCGCGCATGGTTGCCCTGCCCGTCGCACTTGGCAATTACAGCAGCCTGAGCGTTGCCCACGATGGGTCCTTGTTCTTCGTGCATCGCGTTCAGCCAGGCGCCACTGTTGAGATGCCCGGCGATAGCGTGGCGAGTGACAACGAACTCAAACGTTTTGACTTCGACAAGCGCGAGGCGTCCTCGGTCCTGAGCGGATTGAATGGCTACCAGATGGCAGCGGGCGGCAAGCACTTGCTGATCCTGCGTGATTCGGGTTCTTTGGCGGTTGCTGAAGTTGCCGAAAGCATCAAGCCGGACAACCTCGATGTATCCGATCTGCGCATGTATATCGATCCAATGAGCGAATGGGCCCAGATTTTCGATGAGGGATGGCGTTTCCAGAAAGAGTTCTTCTATGCCGGCAACCTGCATGGATTGGATTGGGATGCGGTCTATGACCAATATCGACCGCTTCTTGATCACGTGGGGCGACGGGAGGATCTTAACGACCTGATGGTGCAGATGATCGCCGAGCTGCACGTAGGCCACAACAACGTGGCCGGCGGTGATGTGCATCGTGAGTCCGGCCCCGGAGTGGGTCTACTAGGGGCAAACTTCGAGATTGAAAATGATCGCTGGCAGATCAGCCGCGTGTACTCCGGTGAAGCATGGAACCCGTTCATTCACGGTCCATTGGCCAAACCGGGCTCGGAAGCGTCGGCCGGCGAATACGTCCTGGCCGTCGATGGTCGTGACCTTACCGCCAGCGATAATCTTTTTAAATATCTCCACAACACGATCGACGAACAGATCACGCTGACCATCGGACCGAGTGCTGACGGACGTGATGCTCGCGATATCCTGGTCGAGCCAACCGGCAGCGAGCGCGCGATGCGCTTATGGGCATGGATCGACGCCAATCAGAAAGCAGTGGCCGAGGCGACCGATGGTCGCGTCGGTTACATCTACCTGCCGAACACGGCTGGCCCGGGATATACGTTCTTTAATCGGATGTTTTTTTCCCAGTTGGACAAAGAGGCATTGATCATCGACGAGCGCTCCAACGGCGGCGGCCAGGCGGCCAACTACATCGTCGAAGTGCTCTCTAGACCCCATCTTTCAAACTGGGTCTACCGCGACGGCATGATGGCAACCACCCCGATGGGGGCGCTGCACGGGCCCAAGCTGATGATGATCGATCAGGATGCCGGTTCTGGCGGAGATTATTTGCCCTACGCGTTCCGCGAGTTGGAGATCGGGCCGTTGCTGGGTACGCGGACCTGGGGCGGTCTGATTGGGATCTTCAAGAATCCGCCGCTGATTGATGGTGGCATTATGACCGTGCCTCACTTCCGCTTTGTCGATGTCGACAACAACTGGACGATTGAGAACGAGGGCGTGGCACCTGACATTGAAGTCAAGCTCGACCCAGTCGCGACCAATGAAGGCCGTGATAGCCAGCTTGAGGCGGCGATCGACGAAATCATCGAAAGGCTTGGAAGCTACAGCGACGACATTGCTCGCGAGCCGCCGCCCCTGCCGGTGGAATTGGGGCGCTAATTCGCTTTTGAAAAAACGTGTGCGGTTTCACGATCGGGGACCGCGCACAGCTTTCGCACTTGCTCTCCCAGGGGCCAACCATGATATCCGCTGGGCCGCACAACGACCCGGCGCGCCAGAAACATGGACCCGGGGTGTTGGCTTGACCATTCGCGGCTTGCCACGGTTCGGTACTATCGTGCCCTTGCGGATCGGTATACTCCCGATCGAACGTAGGTTTACCGACTGATGGCTGAGTGCTCATGATCCCGTGGCGGTGTTCTTCAACCCTCATATTTTTGGGTTCTGTGATTGTTGCTGCAAGCTTTCCAAGTCTGGCAGTTGCCGACAAGGTCACCGTTTTTGCAGCAGCCAGCATGACCAATGCCATGGCCGAGGTGCAAGAACGCTTTGAATCATCGACCGGTCATGATGTCGTGGTGTCATACGCCGCCTCGTCGGCACTGGCTCGACAGATAGAGCAAGGTGCGCCGGCCGATGTGTTCATTTCGGCCAATCCAAACTGGATGAACGTGCTGGAGAACGAAGGCCTGATCGAGCCAGATACTCGCTTTGATCTGGTGCAGAACGCCATCGTTTTGGTTGCACACGGGAGCGAGGCGGAGCCCGTCGATATCGGTTCTGGGCTTGATGCGGCTTGTTTGGTTGATGGCGGCCGGCTGGCGATGGCATTGGTAGAGGCGGTGCCGGCTGGCATTTACGGCAAGTCTGCTCTGCAAAGTCTTGGGCTTTGGCGAGATATCGAGGCCAGCGTTGCCCAAGCCGACAATGTCCGCGCCGCCCTTGCGCTGGTCGCGCGCGGAGAGGCGCCATGCGGCATTGTCTATGCAACCGATGCTGCTGCCGAAAAGCGCGTGTCGGTGGTCGGAACTTTCCCACCTGATTCCCATCCTCCGGTCGTGTACCCGGCAGGGGTTGTTGCGGGCCGTGCTTCGCCCAGCGCAAAAATATTCATGGATTTTCTGCGAGGACGCGAGAGCCAGGCGGCTTTTGAGCGACAGGGCTTTGTTTTTCTTGCAGAGTAGGATGCCGTGATCAACTGGCTTGGCCCCGAGGAGTGGGCGGCGGTCGCGCTGTCTCTGAAAGTATCGTTTTGGGCCACGCTGGTGAGTCTGCCGCTGGGCGTGTTCGTGGCCCATGCGCTGGCCCGCTGGGAGTTTCCGGGCAAGCAGCTGCTCAACGGGCTGGTCCACCTGCCGCTGATTCTTCCGCCGGTCGTAACCGGCTATCTGCTGCTCATGGCATTCGGGACCCGGGGACCGGTCGGCAGTATGCTGGCAGATGCCGGCATCGTTTTTGCCTTCCGCTGGACCGGTGCCGCGCTGGCGGCCGGAGTCATGGCCTTTCCGCTGATGGTCCGGGCGATCCGGCTTTCCATCGAGGCGGTG
>CAZIMY010000035.1:0-20994 GCA_964540315.1 uncultured Wenzhouxiangella sp. | reverse complement strand
TGGTGATGATCGCGATCTCGCGGATGCCCGCCAGCATCAGCACCGACAGCGGGTAGTAGATCATCGGCTTGTCGTAGACCGGCAGCAGCTGCTTGCTGATGACCTGGGTCAGCGGGTAGAGCCGGGTGCCGGAACCGCCGGCCAGGATGATGCCTTTTCGTTTCATTTCCGGTTTCCGGTTTCGGGGTTCGTTGTTCCGGAACTGACTGTGGCAGCGGTGGAAATGGTGCCAAGGCGTTCGGAACGGTACTTGCCATCACGGATGCGTTGCCACCAGTCGCGGTTGGCCAGGTACCAGTCCACGGTCTCGGCCAGCCCTTGTGCAAAATCCACAGAAGGCGCCCAGCCCAGCTCGCTGCGGATGCGCTCGGCGTTGATCGCGTAGCGCCGGTCGTGACCCGGACGATCCGTGACGTACTCGATCAGTTCGCGCCGGGGCCTGGTTCCAGGGACGCGCTCATCGAGCAGGTCACACAGCAGATGAACCACGTCCAGATTGGCCATCTCGGCGTTCCCGCCGATGTTGTAAACCCGGCCCGGCCGGCCATCTTCGAGCACGCGCAGAATGGCGCGGCAGTGGTCGGTGACAAACAGCCAGTCGCGGCGCTGCTGGCCGTCACCGTAGACCGGCAGGCGCTCGCCCTCCAGTGCGTTGATCAGCATCAAGGGAATCAGTTTTTCCGGAAACTGGTAGGGTCCGTAATTGTTCGAGCAGTTGGTGATCATCACCGGCAATCCGTAGGTCCGGTGCCAGGCCCGGGCCAGGTGATCGGCAGCAGCCTTCGAGGCGGCATAGGGTGAATTGGGCGCGTAGCGGTGCTGCTCGGTGAACCCGGGCTCGTCTGCTTTCAGGGTGCCGTAGACCTCATCGGTCGAGACATGGACGAAGCGAAAATCAGCCGCGCCGCCTTTCCAATAGTCCAGCGCGGCATCAAGCAAAGTCTGGGTACCCACCACGTTGGTGCGGATAAAGGCACCCGGGTCATCGATAGAGCGATCGACGTGGCTTTCGGCAGCGAAATGGACCAGGCCCGCGGGCTGGTGTTCATCGAGCAGACGCCGGACCAGGGTGCCGTCGCAAATATCACCGTGAACAAAGATATGCCGGGTGTCATCCAGTCCGGACAGAGACTCACGATTACCCGCATAGGTCAGCAGGTCTAGACTGACCGCCGAATACTCTGTCGTCTCGACAAGCTCGCGCACGAAATTGGAGCCGATAAAACCGGCGCCGCCAGTGACTAGTATCTTGGACATGAAATTGCCTCAGCCAGCGTGCGGCCGGTCGCGGGCCTAGAACGGAATATCGTCCTCGAGGTTATCCGGTCCTGCGTTGGACGGCGCGGGAGGCGTTTCGGAACGCCCGTAGTCATCACCTCCTCCCATCGGCGCACTGCCGCCCCGGGAGTCCAGCATTTGCATTTCGTTGGCGACGATTTCGGTCGTCCAGCGATCATTGCCGTCGCGGTCCTGCCATTTTCGGGTCTGAAGCCGACCTTCAAGGTAGACCTTGCTGCCCTTGCGCAGATATTCACCGGCAATTTCGCCAAGTTTGCCGAACAACACGACCTTGTGCCATTCGGTGTTCTCACGCTGCTCGCCTGTCTGGCGGTCGCGCCAACTCTCCGAGGTGGCAACCGACAGATTGCTCACTGCGTTGCCACCAGCGGTGTGGCGGGTATCCGGATCAGCGCCCAGATTGCCAATCAGAATGACCTTGTTGATGCCTCGCGCCATGCTCTTATTGCTCCTGATCCGTGTCGATCGATGGCCGAAAAGTTTAGCATAGGGCGGGCGCAGACCCGACCCGCAACTTTCTTGTCTTGCCGTGGGAATTCGGCTCGTATAATGCCAGCCCATGAACGATGTGCGCGTACCCTCGATTCCCCAAACCCTTGACGATGTTCTGGCTCTGACTCGGGGCGATCGGGCGCTGATTGATGAACTGATTTCCAGGCGCCTGTCTTCGGATGTTGTCCTGGTCAATCAGATTGGTCATCACATCATCCACGGTGGCGGAAAAAGACTACGCCCCCTGCTGCACCTGCTGTGTGCACGCGCTGCCGGCTACCGCGGCAACAATCACATCCAGCTCGCCGTTGTCATTGAGTTCATCCATACCGCAACCCTCTTGCACGACGACGTTGTGGATGAGTCCGGTTTGAGACGGGGTCAGGAGACAGCGCACCAGATCTGGGGCAATGCGGCATCCGTGCTGGTCGGTGATTTCCTCTATTCCAGAAGCTTTCAGCTGATGGTTGAGCTTGATGAGCTCTCCATCATGCAAATACTGGCCAATACAACCAATACGATCGCCGAAGGCGAAGTTCTTCAGCTGATGCAAATGGGCAATCTGGAGTTGACCGAGCGCGACTATTTCCGCGTCATCTCAGACAAGACTGCCTGCCTGTTCGCCGCCAGCGCCCGACTCGGCGGCGTCATCGCAGGCCAGGAGACTGGAGTCTGCGATCAGCTGGCTAATTTTGGCCTTTTGTTGGGACAGGCTTTCCAGATTACTGATGACGTGCTCGACTATCAGGCCGAAGGCGAGAAACTGGGCAAGAACCTCGGCGATGACCTGGCTGAAGGCAAGGTCACATTACCCCTGATTCTTGCACTGGAGCAGGCCGGGGCCGAAGACTCAAGTCAGCTGAAAGACATCATTTCCGGAAAAAGCGTCGAAGGACTTGACGCAGCCAGACGAATACTTGCAAGCACCGGGGCTTTGGAACAATCCCTGGAACGGGCCAGAATGCTGGCGACCGAAGCCTCGGATACGCTGGATATCCTGCCTGACTCGCCGGAGAGGGCTGCTCTCCGGGTGCTGACCCGATACGCGGTTAATCGCTCTTTATAAGGCTTCTACCGCCCGCCTGAAGTCGTCACCGCGTTGTTCAAAGTTCCGAAACTGAGGAAAACTCGCAGCGCCCGGGCTCAGCAAAACCACCGCTTCCGAACCAGCCATTTCAGAGCTCTTCAAGACTGCTTCGTACATGTCTTTGGCCGCATCAATCGGGCCAAGACACGCTTGCCCAAGCGACAAGAAGCGGTCGGCAATGTCCTGGCCGCTGTTCGGCAAGACCACCAGGCCGGCCAATGGACGGGTCCGGCAGTATTCAACAACCACCCCCCAGTCAGCCGGCCTAACATACCCCCCGGCAATCAGTATGACCGGCTGATTTTCGAGCGCCTGGAGCGCAGCCAACGTGGCGTGCGGCGTTGTTGCGATGGAGTCGTTGATCCAGCGCCGCCGCCGCGAATCGATCCTCACCACTTCCAGTCGATGGGCCAGCGGGCGGAACGTGCGCAATGCCGCTGCGGCAGCCGACGCATGGACACCGTAATGCTCGGCCGCTTCGATCACCAGGGCCGCGTTATCCAGGTTGTGCCTGCCCAGCAGAAGCCACTCGCTTTCATCGAGCAGGGTTTGCTCCGCTCGCATCAGACGCCCGCCCTCTCGATGAGTCAGCGGCGGCGCATTGACCCGAATGCGCTGACCTGCCGAAGCCGTTGCCTCCACCAGCACCGGATCGGCGGCATTGATCAACAGCGGCTTTCCTTCCAGCAGATCGATCATGCGCAGCTTGCTGGCGTAGTAGTGCTCGACCCCCCCGTGCCAATCACCGTGCTCTGGAAACAGGCGCGTCATCAGGCCTAAATCCAGGCGCCCCTCAAGATCGCTCAGCTGATAGCTGGAAAGCTCCAGCACAGCCAGATCGGCCTTGGTATCAAGATGATCCAGCACGGGAACGCCGATATTCCCGGCAAGCAGCACACGGCGATCGGCCTGGGATAAGACGTGCGCGAGCAGCGCGGCTGTCGTGCTTTTACCCTTTGAACCTGTGACCGCAACCACCTCGACGTCCGGCCGTTCTGACAGCCAGATCGAAGTCGGATTTACAATGGTGCCACCACTGGCACGGAACGTCTCCAGAGCAGGATGTAGGGTAGGAATTCCGGGCGAACGAACCAAGACGTCAAAATCAAGCACCGCCTCGTCAAACGGACCGGATCTCACCGGCACCGGTGCGGCGGGCGTTTCCCCCTCTACCCAGATTTCAACCTCGCAGCCGGGCACTCGCTCGCGCAGCACTCTCAGAGTCGCCGCACCTTCCCGGCCGTAGCCAAGAATCCCGACCTTACTGCGCTTGAGCTGTTCAAGCCTCATTCAAAAGTGCTTCTGGAATCAAATGCGGTCCGGAGGGTCGGCACAAGTCATTCAGCGCGGGAACCTGGAATTCGGCAAGCCGAGGGGCCAGTGCTTGAACGACGACATGCTCCCTCCACGCAAGACGCTGTGAGAGCGCTTTGATGGCTGACCGCGCTTCGTCAATCTCGCCCACACATTCAAAGGGCTTCTCACTGTCCAGGGCAAGAAGTTCTCTGAATCCAGTGATCTGCAGCGGATCATCCAAAAGGTCTGCTCCAAATATTGCCCTCAGCTTGTCGGGCAAAAGAAACGGCGCAAGTCCAAGAAACACGAAGCGGCACTTGGGGCAATCACCGCACCAGCGGTGAGTACGCGGACCGTCAAGATGAAAGTTGCGGTTACAGGAGGAAAAAACACCATGAAACTGCTCGAGGTCCGCAAAAGCTCTGCAAATGGCCAACTCACGCTCCCGCCGCAGCACGGAAAATACGGCAAGGTCTGCGGCAATATAGTGGCGGACCCAATCATCCAGCATCGCTTCGAAGTCCATCGATTTCGAAAACTGGTGATTGACCGTTTCGCCGGACGCGCCGATCAGGGTCGGCTCATCGGCAGATCGCTCGTTGGCAAAAGCGATCCCGCCGTGCCCGCGCAAAAGCGCCAGCACGATCAAGACGGCCGAGTTGATGGCAGTCACCGGGACATGGCCATTAAACGCACCGGCCCGATTCAGTTCGGCAAGCTTTGGATCCATCTCTCGGGTCACCTGCCAATGCGAAGCGCCGGTCCGTTCGGCCACCTGCCCGATCAACGCTGACTGCCCGACCTGAACCGTGGCCGCCACCCGGCCCATTCGATCCAGCCTGCTCCAGGCCACCAGCGAATCTTTACCCCCTCCCATAGGCACAAGCAATTGCTCGTCCAGCCCGAAAACGCTCGCCGGAGGCGGACGGGAAGCGTTGGATGAAAAGACCTCAAACTGCGCGACAGACAAGCCTTGTCGAAAAGCAAACTCGGCCAGCCCCCGGCTGTAGAGGCGATTCAGCCAATCTGCCTGCCACTGATCCGGCGCACTGCACTCGAATTTGACCTGCCGAGGGCACCCGGCTTTCCAGTAACTGATTCCGGCGATCCAGTGCAAAAGTTGAAAGGCCGCAATCAAAGGCTGTGGGGTTGCTGAGCCGGGTTCGAACTGTGATGGAAAACCGTATCGCTCTGCCAGAGCGATACCGTCAAGCCGGTAGTTCAGGGTCAAAAACCCCTGCTCGGGCTGCCATTGGTGGTCGACAAAAACGAATTCAGCGCTCGCATCACGCCGCCATGATCTTGATTGGGGATCGGGCATGGAGCTAGTCGGCCGCCTGAACCTCGCCTCCCGTGTCGCCACGAGCTCTTGGCCAGGCCCGCAGTACGGCATTGACAAGGGTGGCGAGAGGAATGGCAAAAAACACGCCCCAGAAGCCCCACAAGCCGCCAAAGACAAGAATGGAGGTGATGATCGCGACCGGGTGGAGGTTGACAACTTCCGAAAACAGGATTGGCACCAGCACGTTGCCGTCCAGCGCCTGAATGATGGCGTAGGCGATGATCACATACCAGAAGTTTGCGGTCAGTCCTCCGAACGCGATCAGGGAAACGATGGTCACCGGAATGGTCACGACCGCGGCGCCAATGTAGGGAATCAGCACTGAGAACCCGACTACCATCGACAACAGCATGGTGAACGGCACGTTGAGCAGCGAGAAAGCGATATAGGTGACGACCCAGACAATCAAAATTTCCAGTGCCTTGCCGCGGACATAGTTGGCAATCTGTGCATCAACTTCCTTCCAGACGGTCGACACCAGGCCGCGATCACGCGGCAGATATCGGGCAAACCAGGCCTGCAATCTGTTTTTATCTTTCAGGAAGAAAAACACCAGCACGGGCATGATCACAAGGAAGATCAGCAGGCTTGCAATACCAACCACTCCAGAAAAAGAAACCGCCTGGGTGCCGTAACGCCCCAGTTCGACCCCGAGATTGTCCAGCACCTGGGACAGCTGTTCCTGGGAAATCAAGGCAATATTTTCCCCCTCGTCAAGCATCGGAGAGTCAGATTGCGCGGCGCTGTCTGCAGCTCCGGAGGATACGATTTGCGGATATCGTTCGGGCAGGGTTGCCAGCCAGTCCTGTGCGGTCCGAATGTAGCGGGGCAACTCGGCCACGATCGCGGTGACCTGCCGTGTCAGCATTGGCAGCAGACCGAACAGCAGGTAAAACAAAGCGGTCATGAACGCGGTAAACACCATGATCACACTGATCAGACGCGGCACGCCAAAGCGCTCTATCCGCTGTACCGCACCCTCCAGCAAATAGGCGATAACAAGGCTTGTAAAAACAGGCATGAGCATGCCGCCGAACAGCAGCACGAAGACCATTCCCAGAATGAGGAACAGGGCCAGAATGACGACCTGCGGGTCGGAAAAGTTACGCTGGAACCAGTCGTTCAGTCGACTCAACATGACGATCAGTATAAGGGCGAGCGGCGGCCAACCCCAGCCCGGCGAGCCTCTCCCCGCAGGAGGTCACCGGGCAAGCCTTCACATAGGAGTGTTGTTGAGCGGGGATAGGAACAAAAAATCAGAAGTCCAGGCTCCAGACCGCCTCCAGCTCGACGGTTTGATCGAGCTGATCGGAAACCACGCCGAGCACGTTGCCACCAAATGCAAACTCAGGCGGCGCATAAGCAGCACTGAACAGGAAACGCGATCGTGGCGACAGGGTCTTGTTGAGCCCGAAGGTGACAGCATTCTTCGCAAGCTCGGGCGCCAAGACGTTGGCGAGCAACGGCGAACTCGGCTCCGGCTGAGCGCGGGTCTGGTAATCGACGTGTAGTTGAAGGCCATTCATCGGCTGCCATCTCCAGCCAATACTTGCCACCAACAGATCTTCCCAGCCAAACAACGGGCTTGTGCTGTCGCCAAGAAGCGCATTGAACCGGGCTGGAAGAGCTCTTGACGGGAACGCTCCCACTTCACTGTAGAAAATCTGCGCCAGGCGAAGCTGAAGCGCGCTGGTCTGACCGGCTTGCCACTGCATCCCCAGCTGGATTCGAGACGGAATGTCGAGCTCGGCACGACTGCCATGCACGCCCCGGACCGAGGCAAACTCGCTCATCCCAATCCGCGACTGAAACGAAGCCTGAACGGTCATTCGATCGGCCAGTTCGCTACTCAGCGCAAACCGAAGCCCGGCACCATGAGAGGACTCATGCTGACGCCAGTCCCGGTACCCCAACCTGGCGTCGAGGTCCAGGTCGGACGCTTCGGAAAAATTCATGCCGGGTGCGGAAAAAGTCTGAGTAGCCAAAACGGCTGACACGGTCAAAGCGCCGCTGTCGGAAAACGGTGTCGACAGACCCGGCATGACGAGGGATCGTTCCAAGCCCCCCAGGTCTCGACGACCGGCAGCGAGAAGATCGGAAACAACGTGCTGACGGATCAGCCGGAGATTGGGCGCTGCATCGCTGCGCATGATCAGGGAGCCGGCAAAATCCGGCAGCAGAACAGCGTCTTCGAGCGCCAGCCAGCTGACCTCCGGAGCGCTTGAACGGTCGAGCTGCTCCAGATCAGGCGTCAGCTCGTGGATGAGGTATTCCTCCCAAGGGCCGAGCTCGAACCCAACGAGGAACCACGCCATGTTGCTGTAGGAGACGGCCAGTGGAGCGCTCAGGCCACGCGGCGCTGCGGATGAAGAGGCCGCAAGCAATAGGCCTATCGTGGACAGCGCGATGATGAGGGTTTTTCTCACCGGTAGCCTTTATGAACAAATCTTCTTCGAGCGTGGTTTGAAGTTTACCTTCTTTTGGCGCAGAAACAACGCTAATCTGAAATTTTTGTAAACCATCCTGCCCAGTTCCCGCAGATACAGGCCTGGCAAGCGCTGGACTGCGCCATCAATGTGGCAAATTTACGACAACAGAGGCTAAATCAACGCACTCTTTCGCACAGGGCATCGGCAAACGCTTCTGTGGTTCCGTGACCGCCAAGATCAGGCGTGGTCCGATCAGCGTGCTGAATCGCATCCCCAATCGCCACCCGAAGACGACGCGCCTTGTCGTGCAGATCCATATGCTCCAACATTTGCGCTGCCGCCAGCAAAAGCGCGCAGGGATTGGCAATCCCCCGCCCTGCGATATCGGGTGCTGAACCATGAACCGCCTCAAACATCGCGGTCTTCTCACCGATGTTCGCCCCCGGCGCGAGGCCGAGTCCGCCAACCAGTCCGGCGCACAGATCAGAGATGATGTCTCCAAACAGGTTGGTCGTCACGATCACGTCGAACTTTTCCGGGCGCATCACCAACTGCATGCAGGCGTTATCGACGATCATGTCATCGCAGTCGATATCGACATAGCCAGAGGCGACTTCTCTGGCCACGCTGAGAAACATGCCCGTCACGTCCTTGAGAATGTTGGCCTTGTGAACAACGGTGACTCGCTTGCGGCCGGCGCGACGCGCCAACTCAAAGGCAAAACGAACGATTCTTTCGCAACCCGCGCGGGTTGCAATCATCTTCGATTCGGCCCGGCTGCCATCAGGCGACGTGTAGGCACCTTCCCCCAGATAGGCTCCCTCGGTGTTCTCGCGCACGGTAATGAGGTCAACGTTCTCATGGCGCGACAGCGAACCGCGAAAGCTGATCGCTGGACGCACATTGGCATACAGATCGAAGTGTTTGCGCAAGGCCACGTTCAGCGACTTGAAACCACCGCCCACCGGCGTCGTCAGCGGCGCCTTGAGCGCAAGACCCGTTCGAGCGATGGAATCCAAGGTTGACTGCGGGAGCAGTTCACCGGTTTGGTCCTGGGCAGACAGCCCCGCGAGCTGGTAATCCACAGCCAGATCCGCGCCCAATGTCTCCAGGACGCGCAGAGAAGCGTCCATGATCTCAGGGCCGATGCCATCGCCGCGAATGACGGTAATCTCTTGGGGCACAGGTCTTCCTTATCGGTTCATCAAAAGCAGCTCAGAATTATAAGCGGGCCTGCCTAATGTTCAGCGCCCGCCAGCCACTGATCTAATTCTCCGCGACGCTCCAGCAGATTCAGATCGTCGAAGCCGCCTACATGACGCTCTCCGATAAAAACCTGCGGCACGGTGTGGCGGCCGCTTCTTTGCATCATTTCGGCACGCTTTTCGCTTTGTTGGTCGATCGCTACTTCAGTCCAGCGCACACCCTTTGCGTGCAGCAACTGACGAGCCGCAACGCAAAACGGGCACGACGCGGTGGCGTACATCACGACAGGTTGTTGGTCCATGACATTTCCTCCTTTTTAAAATCAATCAAATTTTGTGACCACTATTGGCGCTTCAGACACCACGGTCAGATGCACCAATCGGGCTTCGGCAGCCCGCCGTATTTGCAGGCCAGGCGAACCGGCCCCTCCGGAAACAAACGATACAGATCGCGGCTGCCTGATTCGGGGCCAGCCTTTTCGCGCAGACCGGAAACCAGGGTTTTCATCAGCGGCGGGTTGCCATAACGCTGGTGATAGGATCGCACGAAGCTGATCACCCACCAGTGGTCATCGTTGAGCACAAGGCCCTCGGCGGCGGCGAGATCCGCCGCGACCTCGGGCGACCAGTCGGCGGGATCAGCCAGATGGCCATCGCTGTCCAAATTGACCTTCATACCCGAATGACCGTGCTTTGCTGCACAAGTTTCTCCCGGCTGCAATGGTCCAGCGGCTGCACGCCAGAAGGTAACGATTGACGGTCCGCAGCATCCGATAGAACGTCAATAAGACCTTGCTCGATCAGCTGGCGCCACGACGCGTCTGAACCTGAATCAAACAGGCTCACGGCCTCTCCTGTGACCAGAATGCTGGCGGGCGCATCTAGGGTCGCCGCAGCCAAGACAAGCTCCAACAATTCCTGACGGTCGCGATCGGCCGGCAGTACATCAATCTGAATCAGGAATCGCCGCTCAGCCATCCCCTAAAGCTCCAAAAGAGCGAACATCCTCGGCCGACAGCACCGCATCCCAGAACTGCAGCAGGCTTCCTTCGACGAACGGCTCGGGTACATCGCCTCGCTTCAGACGCTGCCATCCGGCCCGGCACACACTGAGACTCAGCCCATCACCACGCAAGGAAGCAAATCCGAACCGCTGCGCAGGAAGGACGTGGCCGAGGCCTGGCCCATGAAAGAACAACAACGCTGGCTCAGGAGTACCCGCCCATTGTCTGGCCAGGCGCAGGGCTTGTTCGGACGCTTCCGAGCCCGGCCTGGCCCTGATGAGCATTACGCGATGACCATTCACGGGTTATCCTCGCGCTCCATCAGAAACATTCTGATTCCGCACGGGTCCTAGATTGCATGATGCGCCGTTTGACCACCCGATTGATCCTGCTTGTTGTCGTTGCCGCACTTGGCATGAGTGTAGCGGCTCAGCAACCACTTCAGCTGCCCGAAATGGGTAGCACGACGACCCGCGTCCTCGATCCGGAAGAAGAACGCACGTTTGCCCGCGATTTCGAACGCTATTTGCGGGCCAACGGTCTTTTGATAGAGGACCCGCTGGTGCGCGATTATTTCGACGAAATGGGCTTCCGCCTGGTCTCTTTTTCGACGCGCAGCCAGACACCGTTCCGATTTTTCATCCTGCGCGAACCCAGCATCAACGCCTTCGCGGCTCCAGCCGGCGTCATCGGCTTGCACTCGGGTCTGATTCTCACCGCCCACAACGAAGCTGAAGTCGCCGGGGTTGTCGCCCATGAAATTGCTCATGTAACCCAAGACCACCTGGCCCGGGCAATGGAGGCGCAGCAAGCGACCTCGCTGCCAACCATGCTGGCCACCCTGGCCCTGGCCGTGGCTGCCGGAGCGGCGGGCAGTCCGGATGCCAGTCAGGCCGTGCTGCTAAGCGGTATGGGTCTCGCTCAGCAGTTCGCGATCAACCATACGCGTCAGAACGAGTCCGAGGCCGACCGCGTGGGCATTGGCCTGCTGGCCACGGCCGGTTACGACCCTGAGGGCATGGCCCGGTTTTTCGAGCGGCTCAACATGGCGACACGGGCGATGGGCCAAGGCCCCCCGGAGTATCTCCGAACCCACCCCCTGACAGTCAATCGGGTTGCCGAAGCGCGCAGCAGGGCCGAGCAGATGACGGTGCGTGATCCGCGCAAGGGCGAGCGCTTTCACTTCATACAGGCGCGTCTGCGCGTGATGATGAGCCAGCGCGCCGATCAGGCCATTGACTGGTTCCGGATACGCCTGGAGCAGGGTGACCGTCCCCCGGATGCCATGCGCTACGGGATGGCTCTTGCCATGACGCGGGCGCGTCGTTTTGAAGAGGCACACGCTGCGCTGGAACAATTGCTGGAGGACCAACCTGAACGGCAACTTTATCGGCTACTCGAAGGCGAAGTTCTGCTTGCCGAGGGCCGGGCAGACGAGGCCGTTGACATCATGGCTGGCCTCTATCGCTCTTTCCCGGGCAGCCGACAGGTCACCACCCAATACGCCGAAGCGCTGATGTACGGCAACGACAGCGACCGGGCAGCGCGCGCAGCGACCGTCATTCGCGCTCATCTACGCGACCATCCTGACGATCTGCGCATGACCGAGTTGTTGGCGCAGGCGGCCGATCGGTCAGGCGACAGCGTTCGGGCAACGGAAGCGCTGGCCGAAAGCTATAACCTCAGAGGCGGCATTGCCGAAGCCATCGAGCAGCTGGAGAAAGTGCTGCAGCGCGACGATCTCGACTACTACCAGCGTGCCCGGATCAACGCCCGGCTCAGCGAATTCCGACGAATGCATCTGCGCCGCATGAATGCGCGGCGCTGACCCGGGCTGGCCGCGCAGCCGGCAGCTTTTGGTGTAAAGTCAGACCAGTCCCCAGCGATTCTTTAAAGGCGCACGCCTGATGGCGAAATCCGCTTCCGAACACCTGAGATCAGTCGCTCAGCAGGCGCCTGAGCTGGCCGAATGGAGATCAGACGATCTCACCGCACCGGAGCTGATTCTGAACCGGGAGCTCAGCCTGCTGGCCTTCACCCGGCGGGTCCTTGAACTGGCGCGCGACGAGCGCATCCCGCTACTTGAGCGGGTGCGGTTTTTGTGTATTTCGTGCACCAATCTCGACGAGTTCTTCGAGGTTAGGGTCGCCTCGGTTCGACAACGCATGCAGCACGGCGCCAACCAGCCGGGCCCGGACGGCCTGACGCCGGCAGCCGCTTTGGAAGCCATACGGCGCGCCGTTCTGGAAATGGTTGAACAGCAGTACTGGGTCATGAACGAGGAACTCACGCCGGCCCTGGCCGAGCAAGACATCCGGATTCTGCGCAGATCAATCTGGAAACGACGCCAGCGCCGCTGGCTGCACCGTCACTTCCGGCAAGAAATCCTGCCCGTATTGAGCCCGCTCGGGCTTGACCCGGCGCATCCGTTTCCGCGCATTCTCAACAAGAGTCTCAATTTCGCTGTTTCACTGGAAGGGCAGGATGCATTCGGTCGTGACAGCGGAATGGCGCTCGTGCGCGCTCCGCGGTCGCTGCCCCGCATCATTCGAATCCCGAAAAGCTATACCCGCGGACCCAACGACTTCGTCTTTCTGTCATCGGTGGTTCACGCGTTCATCGACGAACTGTTTCCCGGCATGAAGGTCAACGGCTGTTACCAGTTTCGTGTCACCCGCAACAGCGAACTGTTTGTCGACGAAGAAGAGATTGAGGACCTGGCCCGAGCGCTGGAAGGTGAGCTGCTTGAGCGCGGGTTTGCCGAGGCCGTTCGGCTGGAAGTCGCCACGAACTGCCCCGACAGCGTCGCCCGATTCCTCGGGAGCAAATTCGGACTGGCCGAAGAAAGCGTCTATCAATGCGCCGGACCGGTCAATCTCAACAGAATGAGCGCAATCTGCGATCTCATCGATCGACCGGATCTCAAGTTCCCGCCTTTTCAGCCGCGCACACCGCGGACCCTGGCGCCAGGCGGTAACCTGTTTACCGCCATCCGGCGCCGTGACTGGCTTCTGCATCATCCATACGACAGTTTTCAACCGGTGGTCGATTTGTTACGCCAGGCCGCCGGCGATCCCGCCGTTCTTGCGATCAAGCAGACCCTGTATCGCACCGGCGTCGACTCGGCCCTGGTCGGACTGTTGGTGGAGGCAGCGCGGGCCGGCAAGGATGTCACCGTTATTGTCGAACTCCGGGCGCGTTTTGACGAGCAGGCCAACATCACGCTGGCCACGCGACTGCAGGAGGCCGGCGTGCAGGTCGTCTATGGCGTTGTCGGACACAAGACACACGCCAAGATGATGCTCATTGTCCGGCGTGAGCGCGGGCATCTGCACCGATACGTGCATCTGGGCACCGGCAACTACCACCAGGGAACGGCCAAGGCCTACACCGACTGGAGCCTGCTGAGCGCCAACGCCGAACTAGCCCAGGACGTGCACCGGGTATTCCAACAGCTATCCGGGCTAGGCCGCGCGCAGGCCCTAGAGTTGCTCATTCAGTCGCCTTTTGATCTGCACCGATCCCTTCTGGAACGCATCGAACGCGAGACCGAGCACGCCAAGGCCGGCAAGCCTGCGCTCATCAGCGCCAAGATGAACTCTCTGACCGAACCCGAAATCATCAAGAAGCTCTACAGCGCCTCGCGGGCCGGCGTGACCGTCAGGCTGGTGGTCCGAGGCATCTGCTGCCTGCGACCCGGCGTTCCGGGGCTTTCCGACAATATCCGTGTGCGCTCGATCCTCGGACGTTTTCTCGAGCATAGCCGGGTTTATCATTTCGACAACAACGGTCAACCTGAAACCTTCTGCGCCAGCGCAGACTGGATGGAACGCAACCTTTTCCAACGCGTCGAAACCTGCTTCCCGATCCTCGATCGCAAAGCCGCAGCCAGGGTGGTTCGCGAGTCGATTGATCTGGCCTACGAGGACAACCGCAGCGCCTGGGAACTGAGCCCGGGCGGGGACTACACGCTGGTTTATCCGGCCGACGGCGAACCGGAGATGGCCTTGCAAGACGTCTTGATGGCCGAAGCTGGAGATGGCTGAACGCGAGGTCTTCGCAGCCGTCGATCTCGGCAGCAACAGTTTCCACATGCTCGTCGCGCGAGCCGAGCACGGCGAACTGCGCGTCATCGATCGCATCAAGGAGATGGTTCGCCTGGGCGGCGGTCTGGACGAAGAGGGCAACCTGGACAGCGACACGCGCGAGAATGCCATGCTTTGCCTGGCCCGGTTCGGACAGCGGCTGGCAGGCATCCCGCCGACCAACATCCGGGCTGCGGGAACACAGACCTTTCGCCGTCTTCGCCACCCCGCGGCCTTTCTGGTGATCGCAGAAACCGCACTCGGCTGCCCGATCGACATTGTCAGCGGCCGCGAAGAAGCGCGACTCGTTTACGCCGGGGTCAGTCAAGGCATGCCGCTTGCCGGGCGACGAAGACTGGTCATCGACATTGGCGGCGGATCCACGGAACTGGTAGCCGGCGAATCGACCGATCCCGTGCTGGCCGAGAGTCTTGCCGTGGGCTGTGTCGCGACCACCCGAAAAACCTTCCCGGACGGTCGTATCACCCCGCAGCGCTGGCGCCGCGGAAAACGCCGCATTCTGAGCGCGCTGCGCCCATATGCCGGCCAGTTTCGCGACTATGACTGGGATCAGGCAGTCGGGTCGTCAGGCACCTTGCGCGCGGTCGAATCCATGACCCGCCAACTGCGCCCGGATTGTCCGCCTGGCTTCAATCGCGATGACCTGATCGAACTGCGAAGCCGTCTGTTCAGCGCAGAAAGCATTGACCGGATTTCCCTCCCTGGCCTTTCAGAGCGCCGCAAACCGGTGATCGCCGGTGGTCTGCTGATTATCGACGCTTTGATGAAAGGGCTGTCCATCAACCGCATACAGACCTCGGATTTCGCGCTGCGCGAGGGCCTTTTGTACGATCTTATGGGGCGCCTGAGCCAGCAAGACCCCAGGGACAAGGCTGTCGACGCCATGAGCGTTCGCTACCAATGCGATGAAGACCAGGCCAGGCGCGTGAGTCAGTGGGCGCGAGTGGCCTTTGAGCAATTGGCTCCAGACTGGGAGCTGACCACGGCGCAGGGAGAGCTCCTGTTATGGGCGGCCAAACTGCATGAAATCGGTCTCGCAATCAGCCACGACCAATACCCTCGCCACAGCGCCTACATCGTTGGGCACGCTGACATGCCGGGCTTCGGTCGCCAGGAGCAGGCTCTGATGGCAGCGCTACTGGGATCTCAGAGAGACCAGCCTGAAATTCGGGCCTTGGAAGATTTGCCCCCCCGACTGCACCAGGCTTCGGCGCGCCTGCTTGTCATCATGCGACTGGCCGTACTCATGTCGCGCGCCCGCTCCGACGCAGACGTCTGCGACTTCGCGATCAGCGTCAAGCGCAAACAGCGGCTCCGGCTTGCGCTGCCTGCAGGCTGGCTGGACTCCCATCAGCTCACCGCCCAGGATCTGCTCGACGAGACCGATCATCTGCGCGAACTCGGTTTCTCCCTGGAATTGGAGGATCTGCAAACCGACGGAAGACCATGAGTACCTGGGCACCCAGCGCTGAGCCCGCCATGTTGCGAACTCGCGCCGAGACACTGGCTGTCATCCGTCAGTTCATGGCACAGCGCCAGATCCTGGAAGTCAGCACACCGGTCATCACTCGCGCCGGCATTACCGAACCTCACATCGAGAGCCTGGCTCTGACCAATAATCTGGGCTACCTGAGAACATCACCCGAGTATCATCACAAACGCTTGCTGGCCGCCGGCCTTGGCGACCTCTATGAAGTGGGTCCCGTATTTCGCGCCGGCGAACAAGGCCATTTGCATCGTCCGGAGTTCACGCTGCTGGAATGGTATCGCGTCGATCGCAACTGGCAGGCCCTGGCCGAAGAAACCCTTGAGTTGATTTCAGCATGCTCGCGCGAAGCGCCAGACCGCTGGCAAACTCGGTGGGTATCCTGGTCAGAACTGTTCGAGTGCCATCTTGGCTTTGACCCGCTAACGGATCCCGAGGCGAGCCGTCCGCTGACCAACGAGGACCTGCCACAGGACTGCGACACTGATCAGCGGCTGGACTTTCTGTTTTCCCAACGGATCCAGACCCGCTTCGGGCCAGACCAGCTGACGGTCGTGCACGGATACCCTGCCGCTCAGGCAGCGCTCGCCTGCCTCGACCCAACAGACGAGCGAGTGTCCTGCCGATTTGAGGTGTTTGCCGGAACCCTGGAGCTGGCTAACGGCTACCAGGAGCTGACCGACCCGGCCGAACAACGCCGGCGCTTTGAGCGGGATAACGCCAGGCGCAAGACGCTGGGGCGCTCCCCCATGCCGATCGACGAAGACCTACTGGCGGCAATGAAACATGGTTTACCTGAGTGTTCCGGCGTGGCCTTGGGGGTGGAGCGACTGTTGATGGCCACAGCCCACGCTCGGTTCATTGACCAGGTCGTGGCATTCAGCTAACCGGCTGGCGGTGTCTCAAACGCGTCATGGCCAGCCGGAAGCGATCAGACCAGGACAGATCATTGGGGTAAAACACGAACAGTTGCTCCGCCACTGGCAACAGCTTTCGGCTCTTCGGTCCAGTGGCCAGCAGCAGCGCCGCACCGGTATCGGCGCTATCGATGCGGTCAAGCAGATAGCCATGAACGCGATCGCCGTTACGCAGCTGGACTTCGACAAGACTCATCGGCCGGGTGCGAGCCCGGATGTCACCATCATCGACGGCCAAGGACCGTGGCAGGACAGGCACAAGGCTCCATCGGCCGTCCAGACGCACGATTTCTTCTACCGGAGCAGGCCAGATTGCCAGAATAAGCGGTCGGAGCGGCAGCAGACCAATCAACAAAACGGGCCCGACCATCAGAAATAGTGTTGCAAGGCGGCGCATGGCTGGCCCCTCGGACTTGGCAACGGTCGGAAAATATAGCACGATGGAGCCGGAGCGCTCACCTGGCCACACTTGAACATGGTCGCGGATGGATCAAGCACGATATGAATAACCCCACATCAGTCCATCCCGTCCGGCGCAGGGAGTTAGAGCCTCTGGTCTCACTGATCCGCTCGCACCTGCCCGACATGGTTCGCGACGGCCCTTCACCCGAAATTCTTGAGCGCCGCCTGGCCAACCTGATCGAGGAACGCTGTCTTATGGCGGCGGTCAAAGGCGACGACTATGCCGGCGTCCTCGCCCTGGATCTGCATCATCGCCAGGTGATTGCCTGCTATCTCAATCCCGCCCTGGCCAGTTCCGCAACCCCTCGCAAGCTCTTTGAGGCCATTGAGCAGAGGGCTCTGGCGTCCGGACTGCGCAGCTTACAGTGCCGGATCCAGATCTCTGCGCTATCGCTGATGTGGAAGCTGGGGTACTCGCCAGTCGAGACAGAGCCCGATCCCGGCCCCACTGTCTGGATCCGCAAGGACTTGACCCACCAGGCTGATCCATGGACCCGACAGGTCTTTGCGCTCCAGGACGAATTGGGGATCAGCGAGGACTATGGGCCAAGCCATCGCCTGGAAATCGTGCCCGACTGCGAGCAGCGTATTTCCATCGGCTTGGATATGTACGACCGTGAGCAGTGGATGGACGCTGAGGCTGCCAGCCGCTGGAAAAAGATGCAGGAGGCCGCTGCCAGCAGGGGTATTCAGCTGCAGGTGGTTTCGGCCTATCGCGGTCTCAACTATCAGGCCGATATCATCCGCAACAAACTCAGCAAGGGCCAGAACATCAAAAACATTTTGTCGGTCTCCGCTGCGCCGGGCTTCAGCGAGCACCACAGTGGCCGGGCTCTGGATTTAAAAACTCCCGGAGAGCCGCCGCTTGAGGAAAGCTTCGCCAGGACTTCGGCTTATGAATGGCTCAGTGCCAACGCCGGATTGTTCGGCTTCAGGGAGAGCTTTGGCCGGAATAATCGCCACGGCCTGAACTGGGAACCCTGGCACTGGTGCTTCCGAGGCCAGAATGTCTACAAAACCTGACTTGGGTCAGTCAGAACCACGTTTGATCTGTTCGTAGGCATCCAGCGCCCGCTCCCGGCTCGCCTTGAGATCGACAATCGATGACAACGACCCAGGCCCATCTCCACCCAGTGGGATATGCAGATCTCGTCTGGAACGGCTGGCCAACTCAGGACACCAGCGAATCAAGTAATCCCCGCCTGGATCAAACTTCTGCCCTTGCAAGACGGGATTAAAAATACGGAAGTAGGGCGCGGCATCAGCGCCGCATCCAGCTGTCCACTGCCAGCCCGCCGTATTATTGGCCAAGTCGGCGTCGACCAGCGTGTCCCAGAACCACTTTGCGCCCTCTTGCCAAGGAATCAGCAGGTTTTTGGTAAGGAACGAGGCCACGACCATGCGGACCCGGTTGTGCATCCAGCCCGTGCGCCACAGTTCGCGCATCCCGGCATCGACCATGGGAATACCGGTTTTACCCTGCTGCCACGCTCTCAAATCATCGCCATAGTCGTCGGGGTCACGCCAGGGAAAGGACTCAAACTGCGCTTTCAACGGGCGGTCAGGAAGCGTTGGATGATGGAAAAGCAAATGTGCTGAGAATTCTCGCCAGGCAATTTCTCGAAGAAAGGCCCACTTGCCCTGCCCCGTCGGCAGATCACCGGATGCTTCGAGCGCACGAACGACCTGACCCGGCGACACCTCGCCGAAATGCAGGTGCGGCGATAAGCGCGAAGTACCGTGCTTGCCCGGCCGGTCACGACCCCCCGAATAGGCACCGACACTGTCGTCAACAAAATCATCAAGACGCGAATGCGCGGCGATCTCGCCAGGTTCCCAGCGCTCGCTGAATTCGCCCGCCCAGTCGTGCTCGGGCAGCAGTTTGAGATCGCCGACTTCGAGCGTTGCAGGCCAGCGTGCCGGCGGCGGGAGCCGCGCAGGTGCCGCCACTGACCCGGGCGGCGACCAGATCTTCTGCATCTGTTTCCAGAATGGCGTAAAGACCAGATAGGGCGTCTTATCTGCCTTGAGCAGATCCCAGGGCTCAAACAAAAGCGAAGAAGCGCAGCTGTGTGCAGCAAGACCATCCGCGCGAAGCTCGGCCTTCAGCTTGCTGTCCCGCTCCACAAAAGCCGGCTCATAGATTCGGTTCCAGTAGACCGCATCGGCACCGGTGACGTGGCGAACGCGTCGGAGCTCGGCGGCCGTGTCTCCCCGCGCCAGAACAAGGCGGCTATCGAGTCGATCGAACTGTTTGGCAAGAGCTTGGAGAGAGTGGTGCAACCACCACCGACTTGCCGCCCCGGGCGCCCAGCAACCCTCCGCCTCCGGATCGAACACGAACACCGGAACAATCCGCTCGTGCTGTCGGCAAGCTTCGTTCAGGGCTGGGTTATCGGAAAGACGCAGGTCGCGCCTGAACCATACGATGGCAGTTGAGCTCATCGCCCTTACTCTGATGGAGCGCCGGTCAACGGCCGGTGAATCCTAGGCAACCTCTGAACCACTCTACTCTGCACCGGCGCTACGGCTACTGTCCTTCGAGGCGCACCTCACGACCTGCGGCTTTTCCAACTGAAACGCGCTCCGCGCAGAGTGGTTCAGAGGTTGCCTAGCTCCCGGACCGTCGCTCCTGACGAACAGCGTCCGCGCGGCGTGCCTCCAGTCGATCAAGATAGCCATCGGCCAGGCCGGTTACGTATTGGCCGCTGAAGCAGGAGCTGTCGAACCCGGCCAGGCGCTTGTTTTTTCCCAACACGGCTTTCTCCAGTTCATCCAGTTCCTGATAGATCAGGCGATCAGCGCCGATTTTCTGACATACCTGCTCTTCGGTGCGGCCCGCCGCAACCAGTTCACTGGCCGCCGGCATATCGATACCGTACACATTGGGGTAACGAACGGGCGGCGAAGCCGACGCAAGATAGACATTGCGTGCTCCCGCCTCACGCGCCATCTGGATGATCTGGCGCGAAGTCGTCCCGCGCACGATCGAATCGTCGACCAGCAGCACGTTTTTGTTACGGAACTCCAGGGAGATCGTATTGAGCTTGCGGCGAACGGAGCGGGCCCGCTCTTCTTGTCCGGGCATGATGAAGGTGCGACCGATATAGCGATTCTTGATCAGCCCCTCGCGATACTTCACCCCAAGTATCTGGGATAGCGGCAAGCATGCTGTGCGGCTGGTGTCGGGCACGGGGATAACGGCGTCGATATCGTGATCAGGCCACTCTCGCAGGATTTTCTCTGCCAGTGCCTCACCCATGCGCAGCCTGGCTTTGTAGATCGATAAATCGTCAATCATTGAGTCCGGCCGGGCAAAATATACGTACTCGAACAGGCAAGGCGTATGGTCACGCGCCTGGTCGCTGACGTGTCGATGCAACGCACCGTCCAGCGTGATCAAAGCGCTCTCTCCCGGAGCCAGGTCGGCCACCAACTCGAAGTCCAGCAGATCAAGCACCACCGACTCAGAGGCCATGATGTACTCCATGCCGTCGCGGGATTCGCGCTGGCCCAGAACAATGGGGCGGATGCCGTGCGGGTCGCGAAAACCAAGCAAGCCCACCCCGGCAATCAAGGCAACGGTTGCATATCCACCGCGGCAGCGCCCGTGGACACCATCAACCGCGGCAAACACCCGCGCGGGCGTAATTTGGGCGCTATCGTGCGCGGCAATCTCGTGAGCCAGGATATTGAGCAAGACCTCGGAATCCGATTCGGTATTGATGTGACGTCGATCGCGGGCAAACAGCTCCGCGCTCAGATCATCGGAATTGATCAGATTCCCGTTGTGGCCCAGCGCGATGCCGAACGGGGCATTGACGTACATCGGCTGCGCTTCGTCCGGTCGGTCGCAACCGGCGGTCGGG
>CAZIMY010000034.1:7243-21153 GCA_964540315.1 uncultured Wenzhouxiangella sp. | reverse complement strand
CACCCTCGGCTTTGCCGGCTTTTTCGGAGTCAGTGCGCAACACCGGCGGTTCGCATCCGACGTGCCCGAGCGGCGCCTGCCGGTGCTTCTCAACCCGGATCTCGAGTCGGTCTCAGGTGGGGCAGAAAAGCAAGCGGACGACCACGAAGCCCGTCTGGCCTCGCGCGTGCTGCGTGCCTGGGGGCGGTTCAAGTTCGCCGCGGTATCGTCTTTTGCATTCGTTGAGTCCATGGGGCCGGTGTACCTGGTCAAACTGGTGCGCGACGCTCTGGGGGCTGCATCTGCGAGATCCGAACCGGACCCGACGCCGCGTCTGGTTCCGCAGCCGGACGCCACCACTGCTGCTGGTATGGCCGAGACCGTGCTGCGAGCCATGTCGCTGACCGAAGACTTTGCCCCGGTCGTGCTGCTGTTGGGCCACGGTGCAACCGTGGTCAATAATCCGCAGGCCAGCGCCCTGCACTGCGGCGCCTGCGGCGGCTACCAGGGTGATGCGAACGCGCGCCTGCTGGCCGGCTTGCTCAATGATCCACAGGCGCGCGAGGGCCTGGAGGGCCGTGGCATCAAGATACCGGCCGACACGGTTTTCTTGGCCGGACTGCACGACACGGTCACCGACCAGATCACTCTTTACGATCAGGACACGGGCGCAATGGTCGACAAGCATCGGATGGCAGCGATTCGCGAGTGGCTGGAAAGCGCCGGCGCGCTCTGCCGCCAGGAACGTGCCCTGACCCTGCCGGGAAGCGGCACCGGTGAGGCCGTCAAGAGCCGCTCGCGGCGATGGTCCGAGGTGCGCCCGGAATGGGCGCTGGCGGGCTGTCAGGCTTTCATTGCCGCCCCGCGCCAGCGAACCGCCGGCAAGGATCTAGGCGGCAGCACCTTCTTACACGACTACGCCTGGCGCGACGACGAAGCCCAGAACTTCGCTGTATTGGAGCTGATTCTCACCGCCCCGGTGGTTGTTGCCAGCTGGATCAACCTGCAGTACTACGGCTCGACTGTAGCGCCGGAACACTTCGGTTCGGGCAACAAGCTGCTGCATAACGTCGTCGGCGGGATGGGGGTGTTCGAGGGGAATGCCGGCATCCTGCGCGGCGGCCTGGCCTGGCAATCCGTCCACGACGGAGAGCGCTTTGTCCATGACCCGCTGCGTTTGACCGTGTACGTAGAAGCGCCCCGGTCAGCGATTGATGACATCCTCAGCCGCCACGATGAGGTGCGAACGCTGTTTGATCGGGGCTGGATCACGCTGATCGTTCTCGACAGCGAAGGCCGACCCAGTCATCGTTATGTGTCGGTCAACAACTGGTTGAGTTTGAATGAAGCTCCGGAGGCATCGAAGGAAAACACTGCTGGCACCTCGCCGGTGGTGGACCAATGAGCCAGTCGGTCCAGCTGGTGGTTGCCTCAACCAATCCGGTCAAACTGGCGGCGGTTCGGCGCGCCTTTGAGTCGGTCTGGCCGGAAAGAAATTGCTCAATCGTGTCGGTGTCAGTCGATTCCCGAGTGCCGGATCAGCCGCTGAGTGACGCCGAAACCCTGGCGGGCGCGGAAAATCGGGCACGGGGCGCGTGCGCTGCCGAACCCGACGCCGATTGCTGGTTTGGCCTTGAAGGGGGCGTCGAACCCTCGCCCCACGGGCTTTTGACCTTTGCCTGGATCGTCGTCATCGGAAGAGACAACCGCATTGGAAGAGCACGGAGCGCTTCGTTTTTGTTGCCCGAGGCTGTCGCCGGCAAAGTTCGCAGCGGCATGGAGCTGGGCCAGGCCGATGACGAAGTCTTCGGTCGCACCGACTCCAAACGCAAGGACGGAGCCATCGGACTGCTCACCGCCGGTGCGCTGGATAGAACCAATCTGTATGCCCAAGCGGTCACGGCTGCGCTGATCCCGTTCCTCAATCCCGACCTCTATCCGCCGGACCAGGCTTAGCCGGTCCGCTCTTCCAGCCTCGCCAATGCGACTTCCACGCGCTTGACTTCGCGGGTGAGCGAGTGCCGGTTCATCTCCATGAAAAACCAGAGTTTGAACATGCTCAGGGAATGCAGCGCGGCCAGGGCCACAACACCCCAAAAAATGCGCCCGTCGGTGGTGACCGCGGTAAAAAAGGAATAGCCGCTCCAGACGGTCAGCCCGAAAATCACCAGCGTCAGCGCCATGGCAAACCCTGCCCAGCGGGCCATACCCCCGGTAAACACTCTGAACAGCATGGGAAACAATCCGGCTTCGTCAGCTTTCAGTTGCTCAACGGGCTCGCCTTGCTGCTCCAGTTCCTTGCGGATTCTTTCGTCAATGCTCATTGTTTTCTCCTTCAAAATGGTCCTTCAAAAAGCCTCTGGCGCGGTGGAGGCGTGATTTGACCGTGCCAGCCGGAACATCCAGCACCAGGACGATTTCAGGAATCGTCAAGCCGCTGACATAAAACAGTTGGAGTACCTGGCGCTCCTTGTCGGGCAGGCCGTAGATGGCAGCCGCCAGGTCTATCCGGGTATCCCTTTCGGCCGTTTTGTCCCTGCTGCCCTCATCGCCTTCCAGAGGCTGGTCGTCGCGGTACCGCTTGCGCTGCAAATCGACCACGCGCCACCGAACCGCGTGGTAGAGCCAGCCGCGAAAAGCGCGCGGGTCGTCCAGCGCGCGGAAGCGCCCTGCCACCTTGATCCAGGCATCCTGCACGGCGTCTTGCGCCAGTGCCGTATCCCAACAAAGGCTGTAGGCAAAACGCAGCAGGTTTTGATGGTGATGGCGAACCAACACATCGAACGCGCGGCGGCTACCGTCTTGTGCGTCAATCACCAGCATGTCGTGTTCGGCCTGATTCATGAAAAAACACCCGGAATTTGGTCGAACGACGGCCCATGGCCCGAAAAGGTTCTTTTAGGAACTTTATAAAATCGATGTCTGACGCATCGAAGGCCTTGCAACCCCCAACAGAGCCTCAATCAATGCGGACTCTTACTCGCACTTTTAATAGCCCGGGCGGCAGGCTTTGCGGTGGAAAGCCAGATCGGCATCGACCTGCGGGCATCGTCTGTTAGTCTGCTGTTCCTGCTGGCCTGGATTGCGCCAGGCCAGGCCCGTTTCTTCTACGGCAGCGGGCTGGGCGAAGCATCGGCACCGCTCCGCTTCATGCGCTGTCGCTGGCCATAGGTCAAGGTCCGCCAGAGCCACTCGGCCGGCCCGAAGCGAAATCTCGCCATCCACCAATGACTAAAAAGCACCTGTAGTGCGAAAAAAGCCAGGGCTAAAGGAATGCTGGTCCAGCGCGAGAGTTCGTCCCAAAGGCCCAGGCCATGACCGTAGATCAACCAGGTCCAGGCCAGCGATTGGCTGAGGTAATTGGTCAGCGCCATTTGCCCGACCGGCGCCAGAAAGCGCAGTCTTTCAGCAGACAGGGTGATCGCACACAGATAGCCCAGGGCCAGGAGCAAGCCTCCGAAGATGGCCAGCGTAGTACCAAGCGCTGACTGAATCGTCGGAATGCTGCTGTTGACGTCCCATAGCAGCCAGGTGGCCAACGCAGAGCCCACCAGGCCCAACCCGAGGCCACGCGAGCGCCAGCGACGAAAATACATGGCGTGCTTGTCGGGGTGCAACAGGCGGTCACTAACAACCAGCCAGCGACCGAGCAGGAAGTAGCCGATGATCGGGGTGGCCCAGAACAGGAAAAACTCCAGCTTGAAGATCGTATCGTCGACCCGAAGCCTGACGTTCTCGACAAAGCTGCCGGCGGCGTGAATCTGCACGGCCGCTTCGAGGTGCTGCTCAAGGGCCAACTGATCGGCGGCAAAGCCCTCCATGATCTCGGCTTGCACTTCGGGCTGGGTCGACGCCCCCATGATGCTCAGCGTGCCCAGCCACATCAGCAGCGGAGGAATGCTGATGAAAAACAAACCCCACTTCCAAAGCCGCTGAACCGGTGTCTTGCGGAACAAAAGGATCATAAAAAAAGCGGAAATCGCGTAGATCAGCAAAATATCGCCGGCCCAGATCAGCAGGGTGTGGATCAGCCCAAAAGCGGCAAGCACCATCAAGCGGCGGAGATACACGCCCCAAAACGGCGCTGCGCGCTTCAGCGCCCGCTCAGCCATCAGCGCAAACCCTACTCCGAACAGCATCGAAAACAGCGGGTAGAACTTGCCTTCACCCAAGGTGGTGACGAGGGCGTCGGTGACCTGATCAAGGCCTGACATGCCGGGTTCTGTGCCCAGCATGATGGCTTGCATGGGCCTGAGGAACCATTCAAAATTGACGATGAGAATGCCGAGCAGGGCGAAACCTCTCAGAACGTCCAGATGAATCAGTCGGTCCGAGACCGGTTGCAGGTGCCTGCCGCTCATAAACTGTTCCCTTTCAATACATGACCTGAAAACCAGCCTACCAAGCCGCCCGGCGCGCGCGAGGTGCCATTAGTCACCTGTCACTCAAAAAGGCCACAGCGACCACAACTGCCCTGCGACCGCCAGGCTGACCACGCCAATGCCGGCGACCATAAGACCCAGCCGCGATCCGATCGGAATGCGCCCGCGGTTGCGCCAGATCTGGACCAGCGAGACCAGCCCGAACACGCCGCTGATCGGCCCCAGCCAGGCAAACCACAGTGCCCAGGGCACCAGCCCAAACAGCAGCATGGCTTCCGTGATCTCGGATGTCGTATAAGCAGCAAACCCGAGACCCGCCAGCCAGACCACCGCCGTGCCGGCAGCCAGAAAAACCAGCAGCCGGCTGCCACCGCCGGACTGCAACTTATGGCCATTGATCTTGCGGCCGACCCAGGCCAGCGGCAGGAACAGCGCGGCCAGCAGCGTCAGCCCCGCCGAGCTGCCGGCCCAGATGGCGTGCACTTTGAGCCGGTCTTCGTTCTGGTTCATCAGGGCCAGCGCATCGACAACAACGGACGTCTTGAAATAAGGCGCAATAAACTCAGCCGCAGACTCACCCTGCTCGACGCACTCGCGATCAACGGGCGCGGAGGGGTCATCAAACCAGTCGTTCATCCAGTCGCCCGCGCACGGAACCGAGCGGGTGGGCCCGTGACCGGCGTGCGGAAAAACCACCAGCTCACCGTTTTCGAAACCCGGAAGAATGTACTCGGCCAGCTCGACCGGCGTGATCGGGTCCCAGCGTCCGTTGACGACCAACACCGGCAGATTGGTCTCGACCGGCGCATAGTCGGTGAAGTCACGCATCGGCAAGCCGACGTCTCGGCAGCGCTGTGGCGCTTCCCGCACCACGGCCGGGTGATTGAACGCATTGAACAGGGTCGGGTAAAGCGCCTCGTCCTGCTCAGCGAAGCTCGCAGACCCATCAACGTAGCCGTCCTGGCAACGCACCGCCGTAGCCATGCCCATGGAGACGCCCACGCCCATGCCGCCTTCGCCCATGGTCATGGCCTGAGCCAGCGCGCGAAAGAAGGTCTCGTCCCCGGATTCGACCACGCGCGTCAGCCCGTCGATGATGGCCGGCAGCGCCGGATGGGTTTCCTGCTCATACATCTCAATGAACGGCAGGCCGGCGATGATGATCGAAAAGAAATGCGCCTCGCCCTGCGGGAACATCTCGCTGGCCTCGACCTCGACCGTCACCGGGTCGTCCTGAATCGCCTGGATCGCGGCCATATAGCGCTCGCGCAGGCCCTCGTAGACGCGAGTACAGTCGGGCTGCTCTGCGCAGGCGGCAAACAGTCGATCCAGATTGGCATTGTGCCAGTGCGAAATCCGCATCAGCTCGCCCAGGTCCAGCGGCACGATGGCATCGATGATGGCGGCCCGGATACCTTCCGGGTCGACCTTCATGTAGGCCTGACCCAGCACGGAACCGTAGGAAATGCCCCAGACGTTCCAATCGTCCAGGCCAAGCGCCAGCCTTAACGCCTTGACATCGCGCGCGTTCTCGAAGGTGTTGTAGCCGGTGACATCGACGCCAGCCTCAATGGCGCCGCGAATGCAGGCCTCGAACTGATCGAGTGCGGCGCGATCGCTCGACTCACGATCGGCGTGAATGGAGTCGGCAACATTGCGGCTGCCGAAAAACGGACAGAAATCGCCCGAGTTGCCGATGCCGCGCTGTTCAAGAATGTACAGATCCCGCTGGGCGATCAGGCGATGATCTTTGAAGCGATCCACGTAGACATCAACGGTGACGCCCGGGCCACCCGTGAGATAGATCACCGGATCGTCGCGCGTGTCCACCTCCTCATCTTCATGATTTTTACCCGTGGCAACGATGCGGACATAGTTCAACTCGATGGTCCGGCTGTCTGGCCGCTCCCGGTTCTCGGGCACCCGGATCAAGCCGCATTCGATCTCTCCGGGCTCGTAGTCGATGCGCCCCCGAAACGGGCAGACCACGGTATCCGGTTCGGCGGCACGCAGCCACTCGATCTCTGCGGTCTGGCCGAGACCGCCAAGGTCTGAGTCCCCGGCCAGCGGCGCATCTGCGCTAACAGGGCTCTCCGGAGACTCCAGCAACGCGGGATCGGTCGCTGGCTCAGGATCCTGCGCCTGAAGGCTGGAACCCAAGCCAGCGGCAAGAAGCAGGATCAAAACGCACAAATGCAGTCTGGAAGTCATGGCCTGTTCAGTCCGGTGTCGAGTCGAATGCTGCAGCCGATAGTACCCGTTAATACCCAGCCGCGGACCTGCCAATGGTCGCGCGCGCTGGGCATCGAATATTAATTGACCGGCCGGCCAGTTAATTGATAGACTTCACCGATGACCGCAAACAAAAAAGAATCTCCCGCGACCCGTGATCCGGATGCCACCCGCCAGCGCATTCTGTCTGCCGCCTTCGAACTATTTGTCGAGCAGGGGTTTGCTGACGTTGCCATGCGCCAGATCGCCGAGCGCTCAGGCGTCACCAAAAGCCTGATTCACCATCATTTCGGCAGCAAGGACGCGCTCTGGAAAGCCACCAAGGAAGCGGCCTTCGAGCTGTATGCGGAAAACCAGCGCCAGGATCTGATCGAGTCCGACCAATCCAACGAAGATCTGCTCCGTCGCGCCGTCATCAGCTATTTCCGCTTTCTGCAAACACACCCGGAGGTGGTCCGGCTGTTCGCCTGGGCGCACCTGGAACGCGACACCTGCGTGGGCGAAAACGACTCCGAGCTAGTGCGTTTGGGTGCCGAACGCATTCGGCAGGCGCAGGACAGCGGCATATTTCGCCGCGACGTCAACCCGGTCCATGTCGTCACGACGTTTGTGATCACCTGCACCCACTGGTTTGAAGCCCGTTCGCACCATAGCCTGTGGGAGGGTATCGGCGACGATCAGGAATTTCTCGATGATTTCCTGAAAATCTTCCTCGACGGCCTGAAGCCGACTCATGGCTGATTGCACAAATCGTCTGTCACCCGACATTACCGGCCAGAACTTTATGAAAAACCAACCCTCGCCCCCCGCTGAATCGTTGCCGAAAGCGACCGACCGGCCAACCGGTGCGTCCAACTTCAGTCTGGCGCTATTCAGCCTGGCCGCGCTGCTGGTGCTGAGCGGCTGCCAGGACCATGCGCCGGCCGCCGAGAGCCGGGAACAGCAAGGCCGACCGGTACGGGTCACCGAGGCCCAAGCCCTGGACACCACCGAAACAATCAGATTACCCGCCTCGCTGCGGGCCAGCCAGCGGGCGCAACTGGCTTTTCTCCAGCCCGGTTATCTGGCAGAACGCCACGTCGAACGCGGACAGCAGGTCGCTGCCGGTGAGGTGCTTGCGACCTTGCACAACCCGGCCCTGCAGCCCGGCGTCGCGGCAGCCGAGGGCGCGGTCAACGAAGCGCGATCGCGCCTTGACCAGCTTGAGCGAGACACCGAGCGGCTCAGCGAGCTGGTCGAACGCAACCTGGCCTCGCAAGATGCCCTCGATCAGACTCGCGCCAGCCGCGACGTGGCGAGAGCCGCGCTTGAACAGGCCGAGGCGCGTCGTGACGAGGCGCGCAATCAGCTGCTGGATGCCAGTCTGCGGGCCCCTTTTGCAGGCCGCATTGTCGATCTACTGCTGGAACCGGGTGACTTCGCCGCCGCAGGGCAGCCGGTGATGCGCATCAACGGCACCGACCAGCTCGAAATAGAGCTCCAATTGCCCGGGCGACTCGCTGATCGGCTTCAGGCCAACCAGATGATTGGGATCATGCGCATGAGCGATGGCGCCACCAGCTCGGCCCGGGTAGCCGAGATTGGTAGCGCCCAGCCGGGCCAAACCGCGCCGGTAATCGCCCGGCTTTCTTCCGACAACGGCAAAACCTGGCGCTCCGCCGACGCCGTCTATGCCGAACTGGACCTCGCCGGTACGGAAGTGCTGAGCGTGCCGCTGGCCAGCATCGTCAACCCGGGCACGCGCTCAAGCAAGCTGTTTCGCGTGCGTAACGACATGGCCGAAGAGATCATCGTCGAGACCGGCCGGACCGTGCGCGGCTGGGCTCAGGTCAGCGGAGAGCTGCAGCCAGGCGATCAGATCATTGTTGCTGGGCAGGCTCAGCTGCTGGACGGCGAGCCGGTTCGGATTATCGATTGACCATGAGCATTATTTTCTCCGCTCTGGCCCAGCGCCGCTTGATCCTGTCGTTCGTGGTGCTGCTTTCATCAATCGGCGCGCTGGCCTGGTTCAACATGGATCGTCAAGAAGATCCGTCCTTTCCATATCGCTTTGCCCAGGTCCTGGTGAGTTGGCCCGGCGCTGAACCAACCGAGGTGGAGCGACTGGTCCTCAACCCGCTGGAAGAAGAAATCGCGCAAATCGAAGAGGTCGAGCAGATTGAAGGCATCGCGCGGCTGGGTGTAGCCATCATCAGCGTTCGCCTGAAACCCAGTGTTTACGACACCGATAACGTGTGGGATCGTGTCCGGGTCGCCGTTGATATCGCCCAGCGCAAGTTCCCGGCCGATGTTCTCCCTCCGCGTTTCAATGATCGGATCATGGACACCCACGGGATCGTGCTGGCCCTCACCGGCAGCGAAGACCTGCTGGAGCTGCTGGAAGCAGCGCGCTCCCTGCGCCGCGATCTGTTTCGGGTCAAGGACATTTCAAGAATCGATTTGCTGGGTGATCCGGGCGAACAGCTACTGATTCGTCTTGATCCTGCGCGTGCGGGCGCGCTGGGGATCGACCCGGCCAGCCTGGCCCAGCAACTGGCCGATCGCAATCAAAGCCTTGCCGGCGGCAGCCTGGACGTCCAGGGTCGGAGCCTGCTGCTCACTCCGTTAACCGACTTCAGTAGCCTGGAAGAACTGCTTCAAACGCCGATTCGCACCAGCGGCGGCGCGCTGCTGCCCCTTTCGGAAGTTGCCGATGTGAGTCTTGAAGTGGACCAGCCGGCAACCGAGCGGATGTGGCTGAACGGGGAAACGACGATCGCGCTGGGTCTGGTCATTCCTGAAGACCAGCTCAACGCCGTTGAGTTTGGTGAACGGGTCCGCGCGCACGTCAATGAAGTTCGGAGCAATTACGCGCCGCTGAAGATCGAGGAAATGTTTTTCCAGCCCCGCTGGGTCGAGGAACGTCTCAGCGAGCTGGGACGGTCATTGCTGATCGGGGTAGTGACCGTGGCCGGCATTCTGCTGATCTTCATGGGCCTCAGACTGGGCCTGCTGGTCGCCAGCATCCTCCCGATCGTCATTTTCAGCGCGCTGGCAATTTTCGCTGTCGGTGGCGGGGTGCTTCATCAGATTGCCATCGCCGGCATGGTCATTGCCCTTGGCATGCTGGTTGACAACGCGATCGTGATGATTGAAAACCTGCAGTACCATCTGGATCGCGGCGTTTCGCGCGGCCAGGCCGGCGTCAAAGCTGTCAGAGAGCTGGCTGCCCCACTGGCGGCTGCCACCGGCACAACCCTGGCGGCATTTGCGCCCCTGCTGCTTTCGAGCGGCGATACCGCCGACTTCACCCGCGGCATACCCATCATGGTGATGCTGACGCTAATCGTCAGCTACTTTTACGCCTTGCTTGTCACGCCACTGCTGGGTTCGGCGTTTCTCCGGCGCAACCCGCAGGCGGAACGCTCGCTATCACGTTTTGACCGGCTGGGGCGGCTGTTGGGCAAAACCAGCGTGCAGCGGGGCGGGACCATTTTGATCGTCGCCGGATTGCTGGTTGTCGGATCGGGCGTTCTGGCGAACTGGCTTCCGCGTGATTTCTTCCCCTCGGCGGATCGCAATCAGATGATCGTGGACCTGAGTTTCCCCGAAGGTACGCGCACCGACTACTCGGCCCTGATCGCCAGGAGTCTGGCCGACGAACTCAGGCCGCGTGAGGACATCAAGGCCATTCATGTTTTCGCCGGCTTCAGCGGCCCGCGTTTCTATTACAACTTGCAGAACAAGCCATCGGCACCGCAGCTGGCCCGCCTGGTCATCGTCTCCAGAAACGACGACGATCTCGCCGGAATCGCCGAACAGATCCGCTCGCGCTCACCGACCCTCGCTCCCGAGGCCCAGATCGTCGTCAAAAGATTGGGCCAAGGCCCGGCGAGCGACGCCGACGTAGAGCTGCAGATCATCGGCGAAGACATCTCAAAGCTCCAGGCCGCAGTTGAGATGATCGTGGCCGAACTGAGAGGAATCCGCGGTGCGATCGATGTTCGCCACGAAATGGGGGTTGGCATGCCGTCTCTGGAGTTCATCATCGATGACAGCGAAGCCTCGCGCTTCGGCGTGACCAGGGAACAGATCGGGCATATTCTGGGCGACGCGACTCTGGGACGGGAGTTTTCGACCTGGCGGGCGGGACGTGAGCCCGTGCCGATCCGCATTCGATCGCCCGAAGGCGAACAATTTCCTGCCGAAGGGCTTGAAGGGCTCAATGTCATGACGCAGCAGGGTCCGCGCCCGATCAGTCAGTTTGTGTCGACCCGTTTGAGCTTTCAGCCGTCAGTGGTTGAGCATCTTGACCTGCAGCGCATGACCTCGGTGCTGGCCGAAACCACGCCTGAGGCGACCTACAGCCAGGTCCTTGAAGCGTTCTTCGCCACCTTCGACCCCTCACGTTTGCCGGAGGGCATTGAACTGAAGATCGGCGGCGCGGCCTCGGAAGCCGGTGATGCCAATGAGGCCGTATTTACCGCTCTGCCGATCGGCATTCTGCTGCTGCTGATTTTTCTGATGTGGCAATTCAACTCGTTCCGGCTGGTCGGCATTGTACTGGCGACAGTGCCGCTGGCGGCGGTTGGCGTGATCCCCGGGCTGATGCTGGCCGGCCAGCCGTTCAACTTCACGGCAATGCTGGGCGTTATCGCGCTGGTGGGCATTGTTGTCAACAACGCCATTGTCCTGATTGATGTCGCCGAGCGCGAGCGCCTGGACGGCAACTCGCTGGCTGATGCCATACAAGGAGCTGTGCAGCGGCGCACGCGCCCAATTCTGCTGACGACCTTGACCACCATCGTAGGCCTGATGCCGCTGACCATGACCCAATCCACGCTCTGGCCGCCCATGGCCTGGGCGATCATCGCCGGCCTACTCTCTTCAACAGCGCTGACCTTGCTGGTTGTCCCAGTGCTTTATCGCATTGCCATGCGCTTTCAGTGGAAGCAGACAGCCGACCAGGCAGCCGCCTGAAGCCAGGCTTTTTAAGTCAGATAGCTGATGACCGCCCGATATTGTTTGGACCATGCTGCACGATAGACACGCCCGTGAGCACATCAACCCTGTACTTACACTGCGCCCTTGGGTTGCTTTAGCGCGCATTGCCGACATAACTGCCGGACATCCTGTAACCACGCGCGCTGGCCCAAACGACGCTCATGGCCAGTCTTGCCAAAACCTCGCTGGGCGCTCGTCGACAATTTCTATAATCAGGCGGTCCAGAAGGCGGCGGCCACTGCGATCCCAGCTTTCTACCTCGATGACGTGCGCGCGCTCAGCCAGATCGGGCGGTAAACGAGCCCGCCAGAGATGGACATTGCGATCGGCCAGCGACCGGCCCTGCGGTCGGGGAACACCCCGGTTTTGCCGCCCCTTGAAGCTTTCATAACCCTGCGCCCGGGGATCACCCGAGCGGCTGACGATCGAGCGTCTGGCGTCGCTCACCTGACTGATCAAGGCAAAAGGATCGACGTATAAGGCCCCGGTCACGGGTGCCTCACCCTGCCCTGACTGGGTTCGCTCAAGCTCGAACCAGGCCCCGTTGCCGAGGCGCGCGCGAACGCGGGTCTCTCGACTGCCCAGCCAGACATTGGCGGTCAGGTAAACGCCCTTGGCCAAGTCCTCAACCGTGACCTTGTGGATATCAGGCAAGTCATTGATAGAGACCGGTGGCACAGGATCACGCTGCTCCGAAGGCATCGCCATCCAATCTGCCAGCTGCCGATACCAGGCACGAAACGACGGCGTATTGAGCGACACCCATTGCCCCCGCGCTGGATCCAGATTGGCCCCGCGGTAACGTTCACTGAAATCCGTGCCGTCAAAGTCCAGCATGACGACCCCTTTCGGCGCGCCCATGCGCTGCAGGGCCATGGGAACGCCATGGATATCCAGGTTCCCAAGCCACCAGGCACCCGAGGCTGCCCCGGCGATAATGTGCCGAAACGGCAGCGGACCGACGCCGACCTGTTCCATCCAGCCGGCGTACCACTCACCCGGCGCCAGATTCTCCGCAGTATGGGTGTGCCCAGACAGTGACAGCGCTGGCCGCCCGGCCAGTAGCGCATGCAATTCAGCAGCATTGTCAGTCTGGTGGACCGGACTGTCGGCATCGCTGAACGAAACCAGGGGGACGTGATGCAGCAGAACGATTCGCCGATCTTCCGGGATGTGCTCGAGCAGATTGGCGAACCACTGCATCTGGGTCTCCGAAACGCGCCCGTTGTAGCGCGGTCGATCCCCGAGGCAGTGATCGCGCCCCGGAGCCCGGGCATCCTGCTGCCCGCACGGATAGACCACGTTGTTGAGCGCAACAAAAGTGACCTGTCCGATCTCAAAAGCGTAGTAGGTCGGCATGGCCAGGCGGCGCCACGAATCTGCGGAGTTCGCCGGATCAGTGGCGTCGAAATCAAGGTCATGATTTCCAAAGACCAGCCACTGCGGCGCGCCAACTGCCGATCCGAGCCGCATCATGCGATCAACAAGGTGCAGATCGTCACCAACAACATCGCCGAGGTAAATCATGCAATCACCTTCACCCAACTGCTCGTCGAGCAGATCGGTGACCGTGCTGGCGCGAAAGTAATCCACCTGTTGATTGAAATAGGTTTGACTATCACCGATTACGGCACACCGAAACGTGTCACTTTCGGATGCTCGGTGAAGCGCAAAATCGAGAACCTCCGGCGGCGGACCCGAATCCGGCAGGCCGCCGTAGCGCAGCGGCTCAGGGGTTCCTCCGCGCTTGTAGCTGAAAGCAAATTGCGGCAACTGACGACCATCGACGGGCACCCTCCATCCAGAAGGCTGCACGACGGTGATATCCATGTCATCACGAGCCGGCAGAGTCCAGGCGCCGTCGCCATCTGTCTTGGCAATCTCCAGACCGTTACTGACCAGAACATTGGCCACTCCAGGCTCGCCCGACTGACGCTGACCGTCCCCGTCGAGATCATGAAAGACATGACCTGACACGCTTTCACCGGCCACAGCTGAGCCCGCCAGCGAAATTGCGCCGATAACCATTAACGCCGAGGTCACCCGGTTTTTCATTGCGCACTCCCCATCAGTCGATTTCGTTTGATTCAATCCTCAATCCGCACCCAGCAGAAGTTCCAACTCTTCTGCCCCCAGATTGACCGCGCCACCGCCACCCAGCAAACCGTCAATCAGCTCGCGCTTGCTGGCCTGCAGGCGCTGGACCCGATCTTCGATCGTGTCCTCGGTCAACAGACGATACACAAACACCTTGCGGTCCTGGCCGATTCGATGTGCGCGGTCCGTGGCCTGATCTTCGACAGCCGGATTCCACCATGGGTCGTAGTGGATCAC
>CAZIMY010000034.1:0-7143 GCA_964540315.1 uncultured Wenzhouxiangella sp. | reverse complement strand
TCGGGCAGCAGATCCATCAACAACCCCAACTTTGCAGAGTCGGACGAATCACTGCGGGAACCATCTTCGACCAATCTCGGGTCACAGCAAATTTGGCGTAACCGCAGCAAAGCGTCGAGAATGACGATGCGACCACGATCAGGGCCTTGTGTCCTCAGCGCTGCGCGCACCCGCTCCTGCATCTCTTCGCGCATGGCCTCATAGAGACGGCGCTGACTGCCACCCAGCGGCACGATCCTCACGATCTCGGTCTTCGGCGGCAGCTCCGGCGCCACTTCCGCCTTGGTCCGGCGGAGGAAAAAAGGTCGAATCCGGCGAGCCAGCACGGCGCGCCGTTCCGCGCTCCCCATTTTTTCGATCGGCTGGCGAAACTGCGCCTTGAACTGCGACTCGCTGCCAAGCAAACCAGGCATCAGAAAATCAAACTGACTCCATAACTCGCCTAAGTGATTTTCCATGGGCGTTCCGGTCAAACATAAGCGATGCCGGGTCTCGAGGCGACGAACGGCGCGGGCCGCCCGGGTTCTTGGATTCTTGATCGCCTGGGCCTCGTCCAGAATCACCTGGTGCCATTGGCATTTCTCCAGCCAGCTGATGTCTCGACTCAGCAACGGATAAGTCGTCAGCACCAGGTCACTGTCGGGAATCCACTGAAACTGCCCGCGGCGATCCGACCCGTGCAAGGTGAGGACCTTCAAACCTGGCGCAAAGCGCTTTGCTTCTGAACGCCAGTTGTGCATCAGGCTGGTTGGCGCCACAACCAGAACCGGGCGATCCAATCTTCCAGCCTGCTGTTCGGCCAGAATATTGGCCAGACTTTGGACCGTTTTACCCAGGCCCATGTCGTCGGCGAGGATGCCGCCAAAGCCGGTTTCCCGCAGGAACTGCAGCCAGCCCAGGCCCTGACGCTGATAGTCACGAAGCTCCGCGCGCAGGCCGACAGGTTCGGCCAGGGATTCTAAAACGGTCAGTTCATCGAGCTGGCGCGCCACATCGGCCAGCTGATCATCTCCGATCAACTCCCATTCGGGTGCCAACGCTGCCAGATCGGCCAGTCGCCCACGACGAACAAGCAGGCCGTCAATCTTTGGCTGAAACGCTGGGTCGCTGAGTTCAGTCACCGCTGCCAGAGCCTTGTGCAGACAGGCATGTGAGATGGTCAGCAGGCAGCGCTTCCCCACGGTCAGCAGTTCTTCCTGGTCCGGCGTATGCCCGCTAAACACCGACTGCAGCAGCATGGGGTTGGAATGACGCGACCAGTCCGCAACGGCGCTGAAAATACTTTGGTCTTGTCCGCCGACCTGAACCTCAAGGTCCAGCCGAATCCACTCGCCGCGGGCAGGCTCCAGGCGGCATCGCCAAGCCTCGGGCAGCAGAAGTTCTCCAACCAGGTCCTCGTCTCGCTGAATCAGCCAACCTGTCGCTTCAAGTCCTGCAAGATCACGCTGGACCGCCGCCCAGCGCTTCGAGTGCTCTTCGCTGTGGTCGAGAACCAACAGACCGGCCTCGTCCGGGTGGTGGTCCAGCGCCGTCATCATCGCCAAACGCTGAAGGCCCAAATGTTCCAACGTCTCCATGCAAGCGTCTTCAAAGGCATGATCCCGGCTGACGCGGACAACTCGAGCGGCGCAGGTCTCGGTCGCGGGCATGAATCGGCTGTCACCCTCAAAGTCCCAGGGAAGGTACAGGCCGCCATAATCGAATCCGACCGATACTGCCGGCAGCGGCAGAAAACGGCCGCCGCGCCCCACCTCGACGTTGCGTAACCGGACCACCGCGCGCGGGGTTGACGGCGGTTTTCGCTGCACTGCAATGGCCCGAGGTGGAGGCAAGCCGGCCTGCCAATCACGGAGATCCCTGCTGATGCTGGCGACCTCCTCCGGATCGATCGCCCCCTTGGCGAGCAGATCAGCGACGGGCTCGTCAGACACCCCCTTGGCACTGACCGGTCGGCAGGTGCCTGATGCCGTATCGATCACCCACGGCGGGATGAGCGGCAAATGACGCCAGCGCGGTGACCCGCCGTCTTCAGGCAGGTCGAACCTCAGCATCTGGCTGCCGTTGGGAAGTATCTTCCATGACACCTCTGCCAACAGGGGATCGCTTTGGGCAAGCACGGGGCCATCGGCGTCCTCCCAGCGTCCGCGTCCAGTCTCCAATACTTTCCTGAAAAGACCTGCGGCCGAAGCCGGCAGCGGGTACCAGGTCAAACCCGGCAGCATCTCGCAACGCTCGGCAAGCTCCAGGAGAATATTGAAGTCGGCCTCTGTCAGGTACGCCGGACGCGCTTCCTGCTCGATCAGGCTTAATGGCAGCGGAGAAATCTCGCCGATGACACCGGCCAGGGGCGCCCTTACCGGGCTGAGACTCAGCCTCCGGTCAGACGACAGGTTCAGCAGGTACAAAACCTTATGGCTTGGTCGCGTCCGGCGTCGCAGACCTGCCATCATGAGGCACACCGAATCGACAGCGTAATTAGAAACATTGAAGCCGGACGATGCGGGAGATGCGGACGCCAGATTTTACCGTGACTGACATCCGGGGCACACATAGAGTCGTCGACCACTGACCGCCAGCTTGTGAATTTCGTGCCCACACTCAAAGCAGGCCTGTCCGTCGCGACTGAAGACGAAGTGCCGATAGTCTCTTCGTTTCCAGCCCGAAGCACGCAATGCAGCCACGCGATCAGCCTCGTTTGTGACGCCGCCGGTTTCAACCGAACGCCACATCAGGCTATGCGCCGCCGCGCTCAGTCGCATTCGCTGAGCCTCGCTGAGATCCACTGGACGTAGATCCGGATGGAGTCCGGCCACAAACAGAATTTCCGAGCGCAGGTAGTTTCCCACACCAGCCAAGAAAGATTGATCCAGTAGAAGATGGCCCAGGCGCCGGCGGCGGAATTGTGGTTGCGCGATCCAGCCGCTGATCTTGGCTACGTCTGCTTCAGTGGAAAGCACGTCCAGGCCTGCCCGCCGGATGAACGGATGGTCGTCGATACGCCCCGGTTCGATCAGGTCAATTTCCGAGGCGCTGTAGAGCAGGGCCGAATGCTTGTCTGTACTCAGCGCCAATCTAAGCTGGCGGCCGGTATCAGGGCGTCGGTCAGGCGCCGAAAACATCCATCGGCCGTACAGCTGGTTGTGGGTATAAACCGTATGGCCTCGCTCAAACTCAATCAGAAGGGCCTTGCCGAGCGTACAGACCCGCTTGATCCGCTGGCCCTGCAGAACGTCTGTCCGGGCCTGGAGCTCGGGAAACGCGAACCAGACCTCTGTCAACGGCTTGCCGGCGACTCGCTTGCCAACTTGGCGAGCCACCCGAAACATTTCGGGGCCCTCAGGCATATCGGCTCAGTCCCGGTCAGCCCCGAATCCCGCCCACACCAGTAGCAGCCAGCCGAACATCAGCGTCACACCCCCAAGAGGAGTTACATAAGTCAGCTTTTCAATCCCGGTAATCGCTGCAGCATAAATACTGAAGCTGAACAACACGGTACCTGCGATCAGAAAACCGGCCGCGAGACTCAGGCGCCGGGCCGGGCGGGCACCAGCGGCGAGCGCCAATCCGATCGCGGTGATGACAACAGCACCGACTTGATGATAACGAACCGCAGTCATCACCCAGCGCCAGACCTCGGGCTCGACGCTTTGTCGTATGAGGTGTTCAGATGAGGCGCCGATGATGACTGAGAGCAGGCCCAGTAACGCGCCAAGGGTGAGAACAGGGTTCATAACAATCGGTATTAAAAATCAGCCGGCAGTATGACGGCACCAAGATCAGTAAACTGGCAATGCCGACACCGCCCTACCAACCCCGGGTGCCGGGACCCCCTTTGAACGGACCCGTGACCCAGGAGACGATCCAGCCGCCGTAAAAGTCACCCTCCTGAGGCTGGACTCTTTCACCAGCCACGTAGCAGGCTTCGACTCGGCCGGCATAGAAGGACACGCAATCCTTGATCCGCTGGTCAGTCGGGTCGGGGTAAGCCCAGCAGACGTCCTCAATCAAATGCTCTCCTATCCGCAGGTTCCAGTAGCACGCCTGGCCTTTCCACTCGCAGAAGGTCCGGGTTGAACTGGGCTCCAGACAGCCAAAATCGACGTCGTCCGGCGGAATGTAAAAACACGGGGGATGCGAAGTTTCGAGGATACGCAGACCCCGCCGGGTGTCGGCCAGCCGCTGGCCGGCGTGCTCGACGACAAGCGGCCAGTCGATGGGCTCGATGCTTGGTGGTCGGGGGTAATCCCAGACCGATTCTTGTTGCGGTAATGGATGCATTGCGCTCTTTGTCACTCATCTTCCAGCCACTAACGATGGATCCACCAACGTCAACAAACAGCGAAAATTTATCGAAATTTGATCTAAATCAAGATTGACAATGATTCGCATTTGCTACATTATGTTGGCCATGTACGTATGCGTCTGCAATCAACTCAAGGAAGAAACCATTCGCTCTCTGGCCGAAGAAGGTCTGGGATTTGATGAAATTCAGGCCTTGACCGGGTGTTCAAGTACGTGTGGCAGCTGCCGCGAGTACGCTGAAGACTTCATCTTGTCGGTCCACGCGCGTACATCCCCCGCCATGCAGCTCAAAGTGGTCGCTGGAAACGTCGCCTAGCTACGGAGTGCAAAACGCCTGCACACGCCCGCAGCATTAGGCTGCGGTATCATGATGCGATGCGTCAGTTTCTGACGATCCGTTCCCTAAGACCAAGGAAGCACAATGAAAGGCGATCCAAAAATTATCGAGCTGTTGAACCAGGCTCTCAAAGCTGAGCTGACGGCCATCAATCAGTATTTCCTGCACTCCAGAATGTTGGAAGACTGGGGGCTGCAGCGGCTGGCGAAGAAAGAGTACGAAGAATCCATTGAGGAAATGCAGCACGCTGATGAAATCATCAAGCGCATTCTGTTCCTTGAAGGCCTGCCGAATCTGCAGGACCTCGGTCGACTTAAGATTGGTGAGACGCCCAAAGAGACCATCGAATGCGATCTTGCTCTTGAGCACGACGCGATCCCGATGTACCGGGACGCCGTCGAATACGCCGAAAAAGTTCGCGACTACGGCACCCGCGACCTGTTCCAGAAAATCCTCGAAGATGAGGAAGGCCACGTGGACTACCTGGAAACCCAGCTGGCGCTGATCGAGCGTCTGGGAGAACAGAACTATTTTCAGACTCAGATGGTGCCGGCCGACGAAGAGTAGTCTTCGCCAAAAACCTTTCCGGGATTCATCAGCTGCAGGGGATCGAGCGCGCGCTTGATCCCCTGCATTGTTTCTAGGGCCGTATTATCCAGGCATTTTTTCAGCCACTCTCGCCGCAACAAGCCAATGCCATGCTCGGCGGCAATCGATCCGCCAGCATCGATCACGCCTTTAAACACGACTTCGTTTACCTCTGCCTCGCGGCCCTTGAAGGCCTCGGCCGACATGTCTTCAGGCTGGGTCAGATTGAAATGCAGGTTGCCGTCTCCAAGATGACCAAAAACACAAGGCCGCAAACCCGGAAGGAGCGTCTCCAGAACGCTGAGCGTTTGATCGATGAAAGCAGGAATGCGGTCTAGAGGCAAAGATATGTCGTGCTTGAGACTGACCCCACCGACTTTCTGAGCGTCGGAAATGCTCTCGCGAATCAACCAGAAACCCTCTCTCTGCTTTTGTGATTGGGCAAGCACTCCGTCTTGGCTCAGGAGATCCGAGCAAGCCGCCAGGCCCTCCAGCACAGCTTCGCGTAGCCACTGCCCCGGTATGGCGACATCGCATTCGATCAGCACGTGCCAAGGCGAATCTGAGTTAACCGGACATCGAGCACCGGAGACGTGGGCAAGGACAAAATCAACGGCCAGCGCAGGCATAAGCTCGAAAGCAGTGATGCTCTCGCCCAGCGACTGACGCAGGCGCGTCAGAAGCTCCAGCGCGGCTGCCGGTGACGGCACCGCCAGCCATGCTACTTCACGCTGCTGGGGCGCCGGCTTGAGCGCCAAAGTTGCCGCGGTGATGATGCCCAGCGTCCCTTCAGAACCGATCAGCAGTTGGGCCAGACTGTAACCGGCGTTGTCCTTGCGCAACGGAGAAAGTCCTCGCCATATCCGGCCATCCGCCAGGACGGCTTCAAGGCCGAGGACCATTTGGCGCGCGTTTCCGAATCGAATGGTTTCGTTTCCTCCGGCATTGGTCGCCAGAACTCCGCCGATCGTGGCGCTGTCGCCGGAAGCCAGCACCAGTGGCAAACGCAAGCCCTGCTCTGCCGCAGCCCGGCTTGTCTCGCCCAGGGTGCAGCCGGCTTCCACGCTGATGCAGGCGGACTCCAAATTAAGCTCGCGTACCCGACGCATTCGCTCAAGACTGATGATCAACTCACGGCGGTCGCCGCGGGCCACGGCGCCGCCCACCAGACCGGTGTTGCCGCCCTGCGGAACCATGCCCACCCGATGACGTTGGCAGCAGGCTACAACGTCGGCCAGCATTTCCGGCGTCGCCGGTCTGGCCACCCCCAGCGCAAGCGACTGAAAGCGCCCGCGCCACTCGCGTTCAAATCGGCTCAGATCGTCTGAAGGCAGCAGCAAACCAGGTCGGTCAACAACCGCACCCAGATCAGCAAGAAAAGTTGGGGTCGCCATAGGTTCAGGCGAGTTGAGCAAACGCCTGACGGGTCAGATTGATCGGCTCATCTTCGGTGACAAGCACGTTATCTTCGATCCTGATTCCCCCAAATGGTGTCAGGTCATCAATCGCCGACCAGTCGACAAGGTGTGAAAACTTGCTGTCCCGAAGTTGCCTGAGCAACATCGGAATGAAGTACAAGCCAGGCTCGACGGTCACCACGTTGCCGGCAACCAGGTTGCGGGTCAGCCTTAGAGCGGGATACGCCGATGGCGGTGGCAAGGCCTCGCCATCGGGCGCGCACTGGCCATTGACATCGTGCACCTGTACCCCGAGAAAATGACCCAGCCCGTGCGGAAAGAAATAAGCACTGACGCCGCTTTGGACCATTTCTTCGGCAGGCATGGCCACGATGCCGGCGTGATGCAGGATGTGAGAAACACCTCGATGGGCCTGCAGATGCAGATCCACAAAGCTCGCGCCGGCGCGCATCGCCCGGCAAAGCCGTTGCTGCATGGCGTCCATTTCACTGATCAGGG
>CAZIMY010000033.1:0-21165 GCA_964540315.1 uncultured Wenzhouxiangella sp. | reverse complement strand
GACCCGGAAGCGGTTCTGTTTGTGACGCGACTGGCCGCTGACTTCCGGCGAGAGTTCAAGAAGGATGTGGTTAGCGATCTGGTCTGTTATCGCCGCCTTGGGCACAACGAGGCCGACGAACCCGCTGCGACCCAGCCCCGCATGTATCAGACCATCCGCAAGATGGACTCAGTGCGCAAGAAGTACGCCGAGCGTCTGATCAAGGAGGGGCTGATCGATCAGGATCAAATCGCGCAGGCTGCGGAGGATTACAGAAGCAAGCTCGACTCGGGCGAACCTGTCGTGGAACTCGTGCCCGAAGAAGACGCGCTGGTTACGGTCGATTGGGACCCGTATCTTGATGCGGACTGGCGTGATCTGGCTGACACCACCTTGCCCATTGACGACCTCCAGCAGCTCGGAGAGTCAATCACGACTATCCCGGAAGGGTTCAAGCTTCACCGACAGGTCGAACGCATCATCGAGTCGCGGCGAAAGATGGCTGCCGGCGACCTGCCGATGGACTGGGGTTTTGCTGAAACCATGGCGTATGCCAGCCTGATCAAGGCTGGGCACGGTCTACGTCTGGTTGGACAGGATTCCGGTCGCGGGACCTTTTTCCACCGTCACGCGGTGCTTCATGAACAAGACACCGGGGCACCCTTTATTCCGATCAAACAGTTAACCGAAGACGATCGAAAGGTCACGATCATTGATTCCCTGCTCTCCGAAGAGGCGGTTTTGGGATTCGAGTACGGATACGCTACGGCCGATCCTGGCTCGCTCGTTATCTGGGAGGCCCAGTTCGGCGACTTCGTCAACGGAGCCCAGGTTGTCATTGATCAGTTCATTACCTCTGGCGAGACCAAATGGGGCAGGCTCTGTGGCCTGGTCATGCTGTTGCCACACGGCTATGAGGGCCAGGGCCCGGAGCATTCCTCGGCCCGTCTCGAGCGCTTCATGCAGCTCAGCTCCGGCAACAATATCCAGGTCTGCGTGCCCACGGTGCCCAGTCAAATGTTTCACATGCTCAGACGGCAAATGCTTCGACCCTTCCGCAAGCCTTTGATCGTAATGACGCCTAAGTCCCTGCTCAGGAACAAGGCCTCGACTTCAAGCCTGGAGGACCTGACGAACGGCTCGTTCCAGGTATTGATCGATGATCCGGCTCAGCCCGATCCAGAACAGGTCAAGCGGATCGTATTCTGCGCGGGCAAGGTCTATTTCGACCTGGCTGCCGAGCAGGCAGAAAGTGATCGACAAGACATTGCCATCGTCCGGGTCGAGCAGCTTTACCCCTTTCCGAGGGATGAGCTTCAGGCCATCATCGATCGCTACAGCAAGGCCCGAGAAGTCGTCTGGTGCCAGGAAGAACCCATGAACCAGGGTGCCTGGTTCCAGATTCGCCACCATATACAGGCCTGCACTCGCCCCGAGCAGACGCTTACGTATGCGGGTCGAGGGGCCTCGGCCTCGCCGGCAGTCGGGTACTACCAGGTCCACCAGGAACAGCAGAAACGTCTCGTCAGCCAAGCGCTGACTCATGGCAAGGGAATAGAGCAAGGAGCAGTAATCAATGAGTATTGAAATCAAGGTGCCCAACTTGCCGGAGTCGGTCTCCGACGCGACGGTGGCCAAATGGCACAAAAAACCGGGGGAAGCCATCGCGCGCGACGAGAACCTCGTCGATCTCGAAACCGACAAGGTCGTGCTGGAGGTGCCGGCGCCGGCTGACGGGATTCTCGACAACATCAGTGCTCAAGAGGGTGACACCGTCACCGAGGCACAGATTCTGGGCACGCTGACCGAAGGCGCGCCGCCTGAGCCCTCTGAAGCACCCGAAACGGAACAAACCAAGCCGGAGCAGGAGTCAGCCGAGCCGGAATCTAGCGCTAACGCGGCGGCGGCAAAAGACCACGATAACCTCGCCCCGTCGGTGCGAAAACTGGTCAGCGAAAACCAGCTAGATCCTGGCACGATGGAAGGAAGCGGACGCGGCGGACGGCTGACCAAGGGCGACGTATTGAACCATCTCTCAGGCGGCGGATCGCGCCCGGAGGAGCGGGTCAAAATGTCGCGTCTGCGTTCACGCATTGCAGAGCGAATGAAAGAGGCTCAGAACACGGCAGCTATCCTGACCTCTTTCAACGAAGTCAATCTCCAGGCCGTGATGGACATCCGAGCCCGATACAAAGAAGACTTCATCAAACGCCATGACGTCAAACTCGGCTTCATGTCGTTTTTCGTCAAGGCGTGCTGCGAAGCCTTGCGCAAACACCCGGTTGTCAACGCATCAATTGATGGCGATGAGATCGTTTATCACGGGTTCCAGGACATTGGGATTGCGGTTTCAACCGATCGAGGGTTACTCGTTCCGGTTCTCCGCGACGTCCAGCAGATGGGCCTGGCGGACATAGAGCACGCCATCAACGACTACGCCACCCAGGCCCGCAAGGGGAGCATACAACTGGAGGACCTTCAGGGCGGCACGTTCACCATTACCAACGGCGGCGTATTCGGCTCGCTGCTGTCAACTCCCCTTTTGAATATGCCGCAAAGCGCGATTTTAGGCATGCATACGATCAAGGAACGACCGGTTGCCGAAAACGGTCAGGTCGTCGTGCGGCCCATGATGTACATCGCCTTGAGCTATGACCACAGAATTATTGACGGCAAGGATGCGGTCCAGTTCCTCGTGGCCGTCAAAGAGGCTCTGGAAGACCCGTCTCGCATGTTGCTCGGGCTTTGAAAAGTCGACCGCGAACGGACCACTTGAAGGACTTAAGCAATGAGTGACAAGAAATTTGACCTGATTATCGTTGGCGGCGGCCCGGGCGGCTACGTCGCGGCGATCCGGGCGGCGCAACTCGACATGAAGGTGTTGCTGATCGACGACCGCCAGGGAAACGACGGCAAGGCCGCGCCCGGCGGGACCTGTCTGAACGTGGGGTGTGTCCCCTCCAAAGCCCTGCTGGACTCATCGAAACACTATCACCACATTCAACACGACTATGCCGCGCACGGCATCAGCGTGGATGGCGTATCGATGGATGTGGGTACGATGATTGACCGCAAGCGGAAAGTCGTCAAACAACTCAACGGGGGCTTACTGCAGCTTTTCAAGGCCAACAAGATCGAGTTTGCCAACGGTTGGGGCAAGCTCCTGTCCGACCGTTCAGTGGAGGTCACGCCGTGCGAGGGCGATTCCTACACCGTGGCCGGACAGCACGTGATACTGGCGGCTGGGTCCGTGCCTTTCACCATTCCGAATGTCGAAATCGACGGCACCCATATCGTCGATAACGTCGGTGCGCTGGAGTTCGGGGAAGCCCCTGAACGCCTAGGCGTCATCGGCGCCGGCGTGATCGGACTGGAGATGGGCAGCGTCTGGAAGCGGTTGGGTTCGGAAGTCATCCTGTTTGAGGCCATGGACGAGCTGCTTCCGGTTGTTGACAAAGACATGAGCCGAGCGGCCGCGCGCGAGTTCAAGAAACAGGGCCTGGACATTCGCCTCGGCGCGAAGGTCGCCGGTGCCGACTTGGTCGACGGCAAAGTCAAAGTCACTTACACCAAAGACGGTAATGAAAGCTCGGAGACTTTTGACAGACTGCTGGTTGCCGTTGGAAGACGGGCCGCAAGCGAAGGTCTACTGGGTGAGGAAAGCGGCGTGAAACTGACCGACAGAGGACAGATCGAAGTGGACGCTCACTGCCGCACCTCGGCTGAAAACGTGTGGGCCATCGGCGATCTGGTTCGTGGTCCCATGCTCGCCCACAAGGCCTCCGAAGAAGGAGTGGCCGTCGTGGAAACGATCGCCGGCCAACACGGCCATATCAATCTCGACCACGTCCCCTGGGTGATTTATACAGACCCGGAAATTGCCTGGGTCGGAAAGACCGAGAAAGACCTTGCCGAAGCCGGTGTTGAATACAAGACCGGCAGCTTCCCGTTTGCCGCAACTGGACGCGGGCTTGCCATGGGGGATGCCGCCGGCCACGTCAAGATCATCGCGGATGCAGAATCGGATAGGATTCTGGGCGCTCAGATCATTGGCCCGACCGCGTCGGAAATGATCGCTGAAATCGTGGTCACGATGGAGTTCGCCGGGGCCAGCGAAGATCTTGGCCGTATCATTCACGCACACCCAACGCTCTCGGAGGCGATTCATGAAGCCGCCCTGTCCGTTGACAAGCGCGCCATCCACAAAGCAAATTAGCGGGAATCCGCCCAAGCAATCGCCATGACTGATTCAATTCCTGCCCACTTCCGCGCGTTCAGAATCTTCGACAATGAAGACGGCCACCTCGCGGCAATCGTCGACCAGACGATTGAAGACCAGTCCGAAGGCGACGTGGTCATCCGGGTGAGCTATTCCAGCGTGAACTACAAGGACGCGCTGGCCGGCACCGGCAAAGGCAAGATTTTGCGGACATTCCCCTTAAACGGCGGCATTGATGTTGCCGGTACGGTGGTCCAGTCCATGAGTCCGGATTTCAGCGTCGGAGACGCCGTTTTAATGACTGGCTGCGGCCTATCGGAAACCCGCGACGGCGGCTACAGCGAATTCCTGAGAGTGCCATCGGAGTGGCTGGTAGCCTTACCCGCGGGCCTAAGTGCCGAAGAAGCGATGGTGCTTGGGACGGCCGGATTTACCGCAGCACTGGCACTTTACCGAATGGAAGCGCTCGGCCAACGGCCCGACATGGGTCCCGTTTGCATCACAGGCGCGTCAGGTGGCGTCGGTTCCCTGGCAGTCGATATCTTTTCGGCCGCGGGCTACGAGGTCACGGCCATCACCGGCAAACTCGACGAGTTTGATTGGCTGCATTCCTTGGGTGCCAGCCAGTGCATCGCCCGACAGGATTTGCATTGGCCGGAAACACCCATGTCTTCGGCCCAGTTTGCCGGCGCGCTGGATACTGTCGGCGGCGACATGCTCAGTGGTCTCACCCGCGTAATCAAACCCTGGGGCACCATTGCGGCCTGCGGCATGGTCGGTGGAATCGCAGTTCAAACAACGGTCATGCCGTTTATTATTCGAGGCATAGGTCTGGTCGGCATCAACTCAGCCGGCTGCGCACTCGCATTGCGCAAGACCGTGTGGGAACGACTGGCCAATGAATGGAAGCCCCGTTATCTTGATCGAATCATCCAGCCTGGTATCGGCCTCGACGATCTGCCCGCCGTCTTCCAGACACTGCTGGACGGCAAGGGCAAGGGCCGAATCCCTGTCCACATCGGCACCTGAGGAAAATTGAAAATGGCTCGAATACTGATCGTTGACGATTCTGAAGTTCAGCTTTACGCGTTGCGTAAGGTTCTGGAGAAAGCCTCGCACGAAGTCTTTCTTGCAGAAAACGGGCCTGACGCCATTGACCTTGCCGTAAAAGAGCACCCCGACCTCATTCTGATGGACGTGGTCATGCCGGAAATGAGCGGTTTCCAGGCAACGCGTAAACTCCACCGGGACCCCAAAACCAAGGACATCCCGGTGATCTTCGTGACCACCAAGGATCAGGAAAGCGATCGCGTATGGGGCATGCGCCAGGGCGCTGCCGCCTACATCACCAAGCCCGTGGACCGCAAGCTTCTGCTGTCCACTATCACCGAAGTTTTGGAGAGCGACAAATGAGCATTTCTCCTGGAGACAGAATTCCAGAAGTCACATTGACCATCATGGGCAATAACGGCCCCCAACCCGTGAGCAGCAGCGAACTTCTGGGCAGCGGCCTGAGCGTTCTGTTTGCGGTCCCCGGGGCTTTCACGCCGACTTGCTCCGCGGAACATCTACCGGGATTCGTCAACCACGCCGCTGCACTCAAGGCCAAGGGTGTCGAACGCATCGTCTGCATGGCGGTCAACGACGTTTTTGTTATGGACGCGTGGGGCAAAGAAGGCGGCGCCGACGATGACATCACCATGGCTGCCGACGGCAACGGCTCTTTCGCTCAAGCCCTTGGTCTGGAGATGGACGCCTCGGCGTTTGGGATGGGCATGCGATCACAACGCTTCGCAATGATCATCCGCGACGGAGTTGTTGAGAAACTGCTGGTTGAGGCACCCGGTGAGTTCCGGGTCTCCAGCGCCGAATATGTCGTCGAGCACCTTTAAGCCGGACTAATCCGGTATCAGCTGCCCGGCGGTGCCGGGTAGCGCACGGGATTCACGCCCTGTGGTTCTATAATTCCGAAGTGGAAGCCGGCCCAAAGTGCCGCAATCAACCCCAGAGACAGGCCAACTCTCCAGGTCAGGCGCCGCACGGCGCGATCACTGTCGCTGTCGTCGTTGACCAGAAAGTAGAAGCTCGACGCCAGCGAATAGAGAATCCCCAGAAAGGCTCCGATGATCAGCACTTTACCCAACAACTTTCGTGACCTGTATTTGACTGCGGGCGGAGTATAACGGTCGGCCGTGAGGACTATCCGCTAATGCAAAAAATCTGGAACTGGCTGCCCCATCTCGCTGCCATCGTGCTGGTTCTGGTGTGCGCGCGCCTGGCCGTCTGGCAGTTCGACCGCGCTGAAGCCAAAGAAGAGCGAATGACGCAATGGAACGATGCGCCAACCATCGCCCTTGATGCAGTGCCAGAGCCCCCGCTCTTTTCGACCGTCTCCGCTATCGGTCATTTCGATCCGGAGCGGCACATCCTGCTTGATAACCAGATTCGCAACGGTCATGCCGGCGTCCATGTTTTCACGCCGTTCGTTTTGGAAGGCACCGATCAAATTTACATGGTCAACCGGGGCTGGTTGCCCTGGGATCGCCGCGCCCAACAGGGAAAGCCCTTTGCTACAGACAAGGACGTTATGCGCATTTCAGGCAGATTGAGCGACGCACCACAGGTTGGCCTCCAACTCGGCGAAGCTACAGCGCTTGATTCGAACGCCTGGCCGAATCTCATGACCTACTACGACATCGCCCGGATCCGAGAGGTGTTGGGACCAGCGGTCAGCGATACCGTGGTTTTGCTAGAGCCTTCACATCCAGCGCATTTGACGGGCGATGACTGGCAAGCTGTCAACATGGGGCCTGAACGTCACCTGGGCTACGCTTTTCAATGGATTTCCATCGGTACTGCCATCGTCATCCTTTGGCTGATCCTGACCTATCGGAGCTTTCGCAAACAATGAACCGGATTGCCATCATCGCAGTATTCGCTATTTTCCTGATTCCAGTCGTGCTGGCTACCCTGATGCACAGCGAGTGGTTCGACTGGCAGCCGGGCGGAGGGCGAAATCACGGTGAGCTCATTGAGCCCGTCATAGAACTCGACGACTTTTTGGTCACCGATGCCTGGGATAACCCGGTGTCGCGAGAAACGCTGGAGGACCAGTGGCAGCTTATCCATGTCTATGACGGCGACTGCGACGAGACCTGCCTGGAAGACCTCTATTGGCTGCGTCAGGTCCGGCTCTCGCAGGATCGCCACCAACCCGAAATTGGGCTGGTCTTTCTGAGCCCCACGAAACAGTCTAAGCAATCCCTGGAAGCCATCCGTGCGCTCGCCGACGACTATCTAGTACTGGATGGCGACGCCGCAATGAGCGTTCTGGGGCAGCTTCCCGAGGCCGACCGTCAAGGCGGCTTCTACATTAGCGACCCCCTGACGAATATAATATTGCGCTATTCCTCAGATGCAGACCACAACGGCATCCGTCGTGATCTGAGCCGCCTTGTAACCTGGACTCAGCGTGAGTAACACCGATCCATGAGCAAAAGTGCATACAACAAGCTAGCGCTATTCGCCTGCGCGCTGACGCTAGTCGTGATCGTCCTCGGCGCGTGGGTGCGTCTGACCGACGCAGGGCTTGGCTGCCCGGACTGGCCTGGCTGCTATGGACACCTCACGTGGCCGGACTCCACCGAAGATCTGGCGGTTGCTGAACAAGTGAGGGTCGACCGCGCGGTTGATGTGGGCGCCGCGATCCGGGAAATGGTTCATCGCTACGCGGCCGCACTGCTCGGATTGATTGTTATCGTTCTGGCCGCCGTCGGATGGCGCCGCCGGCACGATCCCGGCCATCCAACCAAGCTGCCGCTCGCACTGCTCGCTCTAATCCTGTTTCAGGGGGCACTGGGCGCCTGGACGGTCACTTTGCTCCTTAAACCGGCGATCGTCTTAGCCCATCTGACCGGCGGGATGCTTACTTTCAGCCTGCTGGTATTGCTCTACTTAAGGACACGCCCAAATCGGACTCACCCCAACCTCCCGCAACGCAAGCTCAAGCCGGCCCTCGTGCTGGCCAGCACGGTTCTGATCGCCCAGATCCTGTTGGGCGGTTGGGTGAGCACCAACTATGCAGCCCTGGCCTGCCCCGACTTTCCGACCTGCACGGGGCAGTGGTGGCCGGAGTCCAATTTTTCGGAAGGTTTCAAGGTCTGGCGCGGTATCGGGGTCGATTACGAAGGCGGCATCCTGGATCAGCCAGCGCGTGTAGCGATACATCTCACCCATAGAATCGGCGCGCTTGTGGTAATCGCCGTCTTCGGATGGCTGCTTTGGCGGCTTTTTCGAACGCCGGGACTCGGGCCGCCGGCAACAGTGCTGGCTGCCCTGCTGACCACCCAGATCACGCTGGGAGTTCTCAACGTGGTCATGAGTCTGCCACTGGGTGTTGCCGTCGCTCATAACGGAGTAGCCGCCCTGCTGCTGGCAACCATGGTCTACCTGCTCCACAAAACCACGAACCGGGAGCTCCGAGTTTCATGAATACCCAGGTCCTCACGCAGTCTTCCGTCAGCCATCTTCTGGGTGTATGCAAGCTGAAAGTTGTCAGCCTGATTGTCTTCACGGCAGTGGTTGGAATGGCGCTGGCCACGCCCGGCATCGTTCCTCTCGATATCCTGTTCTGGGGCACGCTGGGCATTGGCATGGCGGCGTCGGGCGCAGCGGCGATCAACCACTTGATTGATGCCCGTACAGACCAGCTGATGATGCGGACCCGCAACCGGCCGCTGCCCCAAGGTCAATTGACCGAACGCCAGGTATTGTCATTTGCGATGGCTTTGACCACGAGTTCAATGGTCATCCTCGTGTATTTCGTCAATCCACTCACCGCGGTACTGACATTCTTCAGCCTGGTCGGCTACGCGGTTGTTTACACCGTATTTCTCAAGCGCGCGACCCCACAGAACATCGTGATCGGCGGGGCCGCAGGTGCTGCGCCTCCGCTGCTGGGATGGGTTGCTGTTACCGGCGAGATACACGCCTACGCGCTGGTTTTGTTTTTGATCATCTTTGTCTGGACCCCGCCCCATTTCTGGGCGCTGGCCATCTATCGGCGTCATGACTATGCCGCTGCAGACGTTCCCATGCTTCCGGTCACCCACGGTCCGCGGTACACCCGCTGGCAGATCTTGTTTTACAGCATCATTCTTGCCTTGGTAACCCTCCTGCCCTGGCTGCTGGGGATGAACGGGCTTGTGTATCTGACCGGAGCCACCGTTCTCAACATCGGCTTTTTAGGCTATGCCGTCGCGCTACTGCGCTCTGATGACGAGATGCTGCCCATGCGCATGTTCAGCTACTCCATCCTGTATCTGATGATGCTTTTTGCGTTCTTGCTTCTCGATCATTACCTGCCTTCTTCTCTGACCCTGGTGCCCTGACCCATGTCTCAGTCTGATCACTCCGCGTCCCTGCTGACCCAGCTTCAGGCCAACGATGAATTCGTCGGCCGTCACATTGGCCCAAGCGACGATGAAGTCCAGCTCATGCTCGACACGATCAGCAGCCCGTCGCTGCCGGCACTGATCGATGAGACAATGCCCGATAGCATCCGCCAGGCGCAAGATTTAAAGCTGCCGCCGGCCGTGACGGAGGCACAGATGCTAAAAGAGTTGCGCGGCATCGCTGGGCGGAATGCGCTCCGCCACAGCATGATCGGACTGGGTTACCACCCGACGCTGACGCCCCCGGTCATCCAGCGCAACGTGCTCGAAAACCCCGGCTGGTACACCGCCTACACCCCTTACCAGGCTGAAATTTCCCAGGGTCGGCTGGAAGGCATGCTGAACTTTCAGCAGATGGTCATGGACCTGACCGGCATGGACCTGGCCAACGCTTCTCTGCTCGACGAAGCCACGGCTGCAGCCGAAGCGATGGCGATGCTAAAGCGCGTTAACCGAAAGTCCAAAAGCGACGTCTTCCTGGTGGACGCCAACTGCCTCCCACAGACCATCGACGTTGTAAAAACAAGGGGCCAACACCTTGGACTGGATATCCAGATCACCGAGGATATGGCTGCTGCTCTCAGCGATAGAGCCTGTTTCGGCGTCTTGTGCCAATACCCCGGCGCCAATGGGAATTTGCCTGATCTGGCACCGGTGATCGGCGCGGCCCACGAGTCGAACGCGCTGGTGGCTGTGGCGAGCGACCCGCTCAGCCTGACGCTCATCAAGTCACCGGGTGAGTTGGGCGCGGATGTGGTCGTAGGTTCGGCCCAACGCTTCGGTGTGCCCATGGCCTATGGTGGACCCCACGCCGCCTATTTCGCCACGCGCGAGGAGTTCCGTCGCAGCGTCCCCGGACGAATCATCGGCGTCTCGCGTGACCGCCACGGCGCCAAAGCGCTGCGAATGGCGCTCCAAACACGTGAGCAGCACATTCGCCGCGACAAGGCGATGAGCAACATCTGCACAGCGCAGGCCTTGCTGGCCGTCATGGCCAGTTTTTATGGCGTCTGGCACGGTCCGGACGGACTGAAACGAATTGCCAAACGCGTTCATCGACTGGCCTGCATCGCTGCTCACGTGCTCCGCGATTCTGGCTTCGAGCTGGAACATGAGACCTGGTTCGACACCTTGTCCATTCGCCTCGAAGAACCGCGACGGGCGGCGGTGATCCACCGGGTTCAGCAGGCGGGTATTAACCTGCGCGCCGATCGTGAGGGTTACATCGGGGTTTCGTTCAACGAATGCACGACCGCGGCGCATCTGGCGGCCATGCTCGAGGTTTTTGTTGACCAGCCGATCGATATTGACATCCTGGACCGGCACCTCAGCCCAGACCATAGTGCGATTCCCGCGGACCTGACCCGACAGTCTCCATTCATGACCCACGAGGTTTTCTCGCGCTATCGGTCAGAAACAGAAATGCTGCGTTACCTCAAGCGCCTGGAGAATCGCGACCTGAGCCTGGCTCACTCGATGATCCCTCTGGGCTCTTGCACGATGAAACTGAACGCAACGGCTGAAATGATTCCAGTGACCTGGCCGGAGTTTGCCCAACTGCACCCCTTCTGTCCCTGGGATCAAGCGCGCGGCTATCACGAGCTGATCGAGCAATTGGAGAGCATGCTGCGCGAGGTGACTGGATTTAACGCGGTTTCACTGCAGCCCAACGCTGGATCTCAGGGCGAGTACGCCGGTCTGCTAACCATCAAGGCATATCATCACTCTCGCGGCGAGTCACATCGCAAGGTCTGTCTGATCCCGTCATCGGCCCATGGCACCAACCCCGCCAGTGCCCAAATGGTCGGCATGGAGATCGTGGTCATTGGCTGCGATGCCAGCGGCAATGTGGACTTGTCCGATCTGGAAGAAAAAATCGAGACTCACCGCGACCGGCTGGCAGCCCTGATGGTCACCTACCCCTCAACTCACGGGGTTTTCGAAGAAGACATCGTCACCATTTGCGACAAGGTGCGGGCCGCGGGCGCTCAGGTCTATCTTGATGGCGCCAATACCAATGCGCTGGTCGGCCTTTCCCAAGTGGCTGACTATGCTGACGTCTGCCATCTGAATTTGCACAAGACTTTTTGCATCCCACACGGAGGTGGCGGGCCCGGCGTTGGTCCCATCGGCGTTCGCGAGCACCTGGCGCCGTTTCTGCCTGGGCACGTCTGTGGTTTACTGTCACCCGACCACGGCTCCAACGGTGCTGTTTCGGCGGCGCCGTGGGGCAGCGCAGGGATCTTGCCCATCTCATGGGCCTATATCCGGCTCATGGGCGGGCAAGGACTCACCGAGGCGACGCGTGTCGCGATCCTGAACGCGAACTACATCGCTACGCGACTGGCAGGTCACTACGACATCCTCTACACCGGGCACAACGATCGAATCGCTCACGAGTGCATCATCGATCTCAGGCCCTTCAAGGAATCGGCCGGCATCACGGAAGAAGACGTGGCCAAACGCATGGTGGATTACGGGTTCCACGCGCCGACCATGTCGTGGCCTGTGCCAGGCACGCTGATGGTGGAGCCAACAGAGAGCGAGTCCAAGGCAGAACTCGATCGCTTCATTCAGGCAATGATCGCGATTCGACGAGAAATCGAGCAGGTCGCAACCGGACACTGGGATGGGCAGGACAACCCGCTAAAAAACGCGCCCCACACCGTGGCTGAGCTAAGCTCGGACGACTGGTCGCACGCCTACTCGCGCTCGGCAGCTGGCTGGCCGGTCAAGGAACTGCGGCAAGGAAAGTTTTTCGCTCCGGTCGCTCGCATCGACAACGTCTACGGCGACCGCAACCTGGTGTGTTCCTGTCCACCGCTCAGCGACTGGTTGGAAGCCGGCTGATCAAAAGTGGATCACCAGCGCTGACCCGTCGCCGGGTCAGCGCTGGGCAGGGTTTTGTGTGATCGTAAAGGTCTCCTGACACCCTAATCGAGTTTGACCGGGGCTTCCGGGCGGTCCGGAAAAGAAGGCGGGTCAGCCTCGATGCGATTCATGACCTCCTCAATCGCCCGTTCGAGCTGCGGGTCACGTCCGGCAATCACGCTCGCCGGGTCGTTTTCCACCTCAATGTCCGGCATGACGCCTTCCCCTTCGATAATGTACTTGCCGGTCAAGTCCGAGAAACCAAATTCAGGCACGTTAACGCTGCCACCATCAATGAGCGGGCCGTGATTGGTAATGCCAACCACGCCGCCCCATGATTTTTCTCCGATCAGCGGGCCAAGTCCGGCGTTGCGGAATTGATACGGGAAGATATCGCCGTCTGACGCGGAATTTCCGTCCAGAATAGATACGAGATGGCCATTGAAAGCCTGCGCCGGATAGGTCGTGGCATGCGGCCGATGGCGCGCGTAGCCCAAGGACAAGGGCTTTCGGGAAAGCCTTTCAATCAGCATTTGAGAGACATTCCCACCGCCATTGGAACGCACATCAATGACCAGACCGTCTTTGCGCAGCTGTCCGTAGAACCACTTGATGAACTCGCGAATTCCGTCGGTGCTCATGTCCGGGATATGCAGATAGCCGACCCGACCGTCAGTGGCTTCAGTCACCCGCCGGTGGTTGTCCCGTACCCAGGTCAAGTAGTGCAAGGGCGTCTCGCTGCCAACCGGCTCAACCAGTACGGTTCTCGCGTCGCGGCCGTCGGCCCGCTCGCTGACGATCAGTTCAACCGCCTGTCCGGACGGCAGGTGAAGACGCCGATAGATGTTTTCATCCGCGCTGATTTCGCGTCCGTTGATCGCAAGCAGGTAATCACCCACCGCAACGTCAACGCCAACCTCCGTCAAAGGCGAACGATAACGCGCCTCGTCGTTCTGACCCTCTAGAATCTCGGCAATCCGGTAGCGCTCATTGTCGACCTCGAACCGGGCACCTAGCAGCGAAACCGTTGGCCGTTCTGGCAGACCCTGATCCCCGCCGCTGACGTAGGCATGCGATACGTTGAGCTCTGCGATCATCTCGCCCATCAGGTAATTGAGATCCGAGCGATGAGCAACGTGCTCCAGCCAGGGCCGATACGCCTCACGCAGTGCTTCCCAGTCATAGCCGTGCATGTTTTCGACATAGAAATGATCACGGAAACGGCGCCACACTTCGTCGAAGGCGGTTTCCCACTCGGCAACCGGGTCAATCGTTGTCTGCAGTCCGGCGGTACTCACCGAGGTTGGATCCTGACCGGCCTTGGCCAGGTCGAAGACGTTCCACTGTCCGCCCTGACGGGCCAGCATACGCTTGCCGTCGGCGCTGATGTCGCTGACGCTGATGCCTTCAGGAAACTCGACAATCTCCTGGTCCTCGAACTTGAACATGCGAACCCGCGAAGGCCGCTCCGGACCGCGACCGTAGAAAAACGCGTCGGACTCGACAAAAAGCAGCCCGCCGTCAACAACCTGCAGGGCGCTGATATTTGCGTTGTCAACAGGCACCCGAATAACGCGCTGCATCAAGCCATCAAAGTCGATGTCGGTGACAGAATCGCTGTCTTGGCCCTCATCACTGTCGCCGTCTTCTTCGGAGGTCGAAGGCAGCCCCTCTTCTATGGCGTCTTCCGGGGCGAAAGGATTCGGCGAAGACTTCGTCAGTCCAAGGGCAAAGATCCCCGTCATGCGATTGGCCGCGAAATTCCACTCACGTTGGCTGATCTGGGGCGCAAATTCGCGATCCCCGAGGAAAAACAGGTGCTGACCGTCGGCCGAAAACCTCGGCAAATACTCGGAAAACAGGCCTTCGCTGATCTGGCGGGTTTCGTCGTCTTCAACGTTGTAAATGTACAGGGCCCGCAAACCAGAACGCTGCACCTGGCTGAAGGCAAGGTAGTCACCCGCCGGAGACCAGGAATAGTCACGATTGGCCCAGCCGGGGTCGCGACCGGCCTCGCGCAGGCCTCCACGTCCGTCCGTTCTGATCACCAGGATGCGCCCGGTCTTGTCGGACAGGGCAATGTGCTCGCCATCCGGGGAAAAAACAGGGCTGTAGAACCGGTTCTGACTGCCGGACGTCAAAGCCTCTGGCGGCGCGCTGCCATCGGCCGGCATCAGGTACAACTCTTCTTCGCCGGAAATATCCGAGACAAAGACGATGGTATCGCCATCGGGCGACCACGCCGCCTCGCGGTCATGTGCCGTTGAACGATGGGTCAGATCGCGGACAATGCCGTCGCCAACGGGTGTGTTGAACAAGTTGCCGCGCGCTTCAAAGAGGACGCGCTGGCCCGTCGGGCTCAGGTGTGCGCTTCGGACCTGGTCGCCGACACCGACCGTGCGGGCGCGTCGATTGAGGCCATCATCGGGGACCTGAACCACGATGGATTCATCGGCCCCGGTTGTGGTATCAAAAATGCGCAGCCCACCATTGAGTTCGTAAACAATGCGTCCGTCTTCGCTCGCGCTGGCCCAGCGAACATCCCAATCGGCGTGGAAAGTCAACTGTTCAACGACCCCGTCGTCAGGGTTTACTTGATAGAGATTGAGCTTGCCGTCGCGGTCAGAGACGAAGTAGCCCACGCCGTTAATCCACATCGGATCACGATCGGTGCGCGGATGGTCGGTCAGCTGGCGCGCGTCACCGGCCTCCAGATCGAACAACCACAAGTCTTGCGACCAGCCGCCCTGGTAGCGCTTCCAGGTCCGAAAATCCCTGAACAGCGGTGAATAGAAAACAGCATCGCCTGAGTCTGTAAACGTGCCAGCGCCCGAGACCGGCAGCGGCATGCGCTCGGGCAGCCCGCCATCGGGTGCGACCGTGAACAGGGTCGCGGTGCTTGATCCCCAGGCGTCACGCTGGGAGCGAAACAGGACCTTCTCCCCGTCCGGACTCCAGCCCTGGACCTGGTTGTCGTAACCCCAACGCGCCGGCAGCGGTCCGGTGGCCGGGTACCAGGTCAGCTGGCGGGGCTCGCCGCCTTGCGCCGGCAGAACAAAAACCTGCTCGTCACCGCCGTACTGGCCGGTAAACGCAATCTGCTCACCGTCGGGGGAAAACTTGGCGAACAGTTCCTTGCCGGGATGGCTGGTGAGGCGCCATGCGGTCCCGCCGGCATCCTGCACCATCCACAAATCACCGCCGTAGCTGAAAACAACGTGGTTGGCGTGTAGATCCGGGAAACGCAGTAGTCGGGTCTCGGCCACGGCCTGCACAGCGCAGACACTCAGCAAGAGCGCAGTCAGGCCGCGCATTAAAAAGCTGCTCATAAAAATCCCTTTTCTGTTTTATTCAGATCGTTTTTTTGGAAAAGCTATCTATTCTTCTTCGCCAATGTCGTCGTCTGCTTCTTCGGAAGCGGCTACGCGGGCCATGCCGATCAAATCCTCACCGTCGGCCAGGCGAATCAGGGTGACACCCTGTGTATTGCGACCCAGTTGGGAGATTTCGGCAACCGAGGTGCGCACCAGCGTGCCGGCGTTTGAAGTCAGCATGACGTCGTCGTCATCGCTGACCGCAAGAGCGGAAACCAGCTCACCGTTACGCTCGGAGACCTGAATGCCAATGACACCCTGCCCGCCGCGTTTGTAGACCGGGAAATCGTCAACCGCAGTGCGCTTTCCAAAGCCGTTGGCCGTCGCGAGCAGAACATCCTTGGGTTCGTCATCGGTGACCAGCATCGAGACCACGCGCTGGTCTTTCTTCAGTCGGATGCCGTTGACGCCGCGCGTCTGCCGCCCCATCGATCGGGCATCGGTTTCATGGAAGCGGATCGTCTTGCCGGCTGAAGAGAACAGCAAAATATCGCGCGTGCCGTCGGTAAAGGCCACGTTGACCAACTCATCGCCGTCTTCAAGCATGACGGCCCAGATGCCGTTGGCCCGAATATTGGCAAAATCAGACAACGGCGTTTTCTTGACCCTGCCCATGCGGGTGGCAAAGAACACGAACCAGTCGTCGGGAAACTCCCGGGTCGGGAGAACGGCATTAATGCGTTCGCCCTCGTCCAGCGGAAGAAGATTGACCATCGGTCGGCCACGGCTGTTGTGTCCGGCCTGGGGGAGTTCATAGACCTTGGTTTTGTAGACCTTGCCGGCACTGGTGAAGATCAGAAGCGTATCGTGGGTATTCGTAACCCAGAAGCGCTCGACGAAATCCTCGTCCTTGGTCTTGGTGGCGGTTCGACCGCGACCGCCCCGCCGCTGGGCCCGATAGCGGTCCAGCGGCTGATACTTGGCGTAACCGGCATGCGACAGGGTAACCACCACATCTTCCGGGGTGATCAGATCTTCCATGGTCAGCTGCAGATGATCGCGAATGATTTCTGAACGCCGCTCGTCGGCGTAGCGGTCGCGCAGCTCGGTCAGTTCGTCGCGGATAACCTGCATCAGCGCATCGGGCTCGGACAGGATGCGCATGAGCTCTTCGATCGTGCCGAGAATTTCCTTGTACTCGTCGGACAGCTTCTCTTGTTCCAGACCTGTCAGTTTCTGCAGCCTCAGATCAAGGATCGCCTGGGCCTGCGCGGGCGACAGCAGATACCCCCCGTCGTTCAAGCCGTACTCCGGCAACAGTTCCTCCGGCCGCGACAGCTCAGCGCCCGCCTGTCCAAGCAGCGCCTTGACCAGACCGGCATCCCATCGTTCCGCCTGCAGGCGTTCGCGGGCCTCGCTGGGCGTCGGAGAAGCCTTGATCAGCGCAATGACCTCGTCAAGATTGGCCAAGGCTACGGTCAAACCTTCGAGAATATGGGCCCGTTCGCGCGCCTTGCGCAGTTCAAACAGGCTGCGGCGGGTCACAACCTCGCGACGATGAGCCAGAAACGCGCTCAGCATATCCAGAATATTCAAGAGCTTCGGCTGGTTGTTGATCAGCGCGACCATGTTGATGCCGAAAACCGTCTGCAGCTGGGTCTGCTGGTAAAGATTGTTGAGCAGAACCTCCGGAACCTCACCGCGCTTGAGTTCAACGACCATGCGCATCCCGTCTTTGTCGGACTCATCGCGCAGCTCTGAAATGCCTTCGATCTTTTTGGCCCTGACCAGCTCGGCTATTTTTTCGAGCAGCCGGGCCTTGTTGACTTGATACGGCAGCTCGGTCACCACGATGCGGTTTCGGCCGTTGTCCTCGGTTTCAACGTGCGAGCGGGCACGAAGATAGATGCGGCCGCGACCGGTCCGATAGGCCTCATCGATTCCGTCGGCGCCGTTGATGATCCCCGCGGTCGGGAAATCCGGTCCCGGCAGGTAGGTCATGATTTCGTCGATCGAAAGCTCCGGATTTTCGACCAGAGCCAGCAGAGCATCTATGACTTCGCCCAGGTTGTGCGGCGGGATATTGGTGGCCATCCCGACGGCAATACCGGAAGAGCCATTGACCAGCAGGTTGGGCACCCGGGTGGGCAGGACCGTGGGTTCTTCTTCCGACTCATCGTAGTTAGGCGCGAAATTGACCGTCTGCTTGTCGATGTCGGCCAACATTTCGTGGGCCAGTCGAGCCATTCGGACCTCGGTGTACCGCATCGCTGCCGGCGAGTCACCGTCGACCGAGCCAAAGTTACCCTGTCCGTCGACCAGCATGTAGCGCAGCGAAAATGGCTGAGCCATTCGCACGATGGTGTCGTACACGGCCGTGTCGCCATGGGGGTGATATTTACCAATCACATCACCAACGACTCGAGCCGATTTCTTGTAGGGCTTGTTGTAATCGTTACCCAGGACCTGCATGGCGAAAAGGACCCGCCGGTGAACCGGTTTTAGGCCGTCTCTGACGTCCGGCAAGGCTCGACCCACGATGACACTCATCGCGTAATCGAGGTAAGACTGCCGCATCTCGTCTTCCAGATTGACCTGGAGCACTTCCCGAGCGAGTTCCGCCATTATAATTTTCCGTATATTGATTCTTGAAAATCTGCATAAATCATTAATTTATATGATTTTTTAAGCAGACCTAAGCTGCCTTGAACGATCGCGAAAAACGCTCCAGACAAGCTCCGAATTTTACCACATTGATACCGTTTCCAGCCCTGGCACCAAAAGCGCGCGCAGCAGCTAAGGGCCGCTTGGGTTGTCAGGAGAAGTCGAACGGAGCCTGCCAGGCACCCCGCTCTGTCACGATGCAATCAATCAGCGAAGCCGGGGTCACGTCGAAAACCGGATTCCAGGCGCTGAAACCCGGTGGCGGCGATGAGATGCCCGCAGCCCGCCAAATTTCGTCCGGATCGCGCTGCTCGATCTCTATACCCTGACCGTCCGGCATCGCCGGGTCCAGCGTCGACGACGGCGCGACCACCATCATTTTCAGCCCGTGATGGCGTGCCAGAACGGCCAGCGTATAGGTTCCGATCTTGTTGGCGACGTCACCATTGGCGGCAATTCGGTCGGCGCCTGTAATCACCCATTGCACCTTACCGGCCGACATCAATGCCGCGGCAGCGCCCTCTACCAGAACCTGGAAGGAAACGCCGGCGCGCGCTAGCTCCCACGCGGTCAGCCGGGAGCCTTGTAGCCAAGGTCGGGTCTCGTCTGCATAGACCTGCGCGATGCGCCCCGACGCGACACCTTCAAGGACCACGCCGAGCGCCGTGCCGATGCCGCCTGTAGCCAAAGACCCGGTGTTGCAGTGGGTCAGTACACCGCTGCCGGGCTCGATCAGGGCGCTGCCCGCCCTGGCCATGCACCGGTTTGCCTCGATATCCTCCCGATGGATGCGCACGGCCTCTGCGTCCAGCATGTCTGCGTCGAGCTTGCCGGCCTCATCGACCAGCATCCTCATTCGCTCAACGGCCCAGGCAAGATTGACCGCGGTAGGACGCGCCCGCTTCAGGTGATCCATGTCAGCCTGCCAGGCCGGGATGTCGCCTGCTCTGGTGCGGGCTGCCAGGGCTGCCGCGTAGGCCGCGGTAATACCAATGGCCGGAGCGCCGCGCACCACCAGGTCTGAAATCGCCTGACCAACCGACCTGCAATTCTCGCAGCGCAGCCAGCTTTCCTGTCCTGGCAGCAGGCGCTGATCGAGCAGTTCGACAGCCTGACCGTCATAGCGGATGGCCTGAAAGCCATCGAGGGGTTCTTCGAAGTTTGTTTCCATGCCGTTATTTTAGGCGAGCCGGCGGTCGGTCGCGCCTCAACAGCACAGCGCACTCAAAACGCTTATCATTGGCGCCCCGACTCTAGGAGGATCAACTCCAATGATGAAGAAACTGCTTGCGTTCTGTCTGCTGATGCCCGCTCTGGTCGCAGCGCAAACGACTGAGGAACAATCAATCGAACAACCAGACCAACAGACCATGGAGTACCCAACCGTGATTTTGAATACCAACTTTGGCGCCATCACCATCGAGCTTTTTGAAGACAAGGCGCCGCAGTCGGCCGCCAACTTTATCCAGTACGCGACCGACGGCTATTACAACGGCACGCTTTTTCATCGCGTCATCCCCAATTTCATGGTCCAGGGCGGTGGGTTCGACACCGACTTTCAGCAAAAAGAAACGCGCGACCCGATCGAAAATGAAGCCGACAATGGCCTGGCCAACGAACGTGGCACGCTTGCCATGGCCCGCACCAACGACCCGCATTCGGCCACATCACAATTCTTTATCAACGTCACCGACAACGATTTCCTGAATCACCGCAGCAAGGCTAACGGCCAGACCTGGGGCTACGCCGTCTTCGGTCGGGTGACCGATGGCATGGACGTGGTTGACGCCATCCGTGCGGTCGACACCGGGCGCCGCGGCATGCACCAGGACGTGCCGGTTGAAGACGTGATCATCGAGAGCGTTGAAATTCCTGAGTGACCGTCCGACCTACCTGATAGCCGACCTCCACCTGGAGGCCGGCCGTCCGGACACCACTCAACTTTTTCTGGATTTTCTCGCGGGTCCGGCCAACGAAGCCTCGGCGCTTTACATTCTCGGTGACCTGTTTGAGGTCTGGATTGGCGACGACGGCGCCTCAGGACCCGCAACGGCGGCGGCACAAGCCCTGCATGCATTATCGGCGGCCGGCGTGACCATCCACTTTCTGTGCGGCAACCGTGACTTCCTCCTGGGAGACGGCTACTGCGCGCAGGCCGGCATGCGGCGTTTGCAAGAACCCGTTTATCTTCCTGAAACCCTGCCCGCAACCGCGCTGATGCACGGCGACAGCCTGTGCACCGACGACCTCGACTACCAGCGCTTCCGGGCAAAGGTCAGAGATCCCGCCTGGCAAGCGCGCACGCTTTCGAAACCGCTGTGGTGGCGCAAGCTCCTGGCGCGAATCGCGCGCACGATCAGTCAACGCCGCAATCGCAACAAGCCGGCAGAGATCATGGATGTCAACGCGCAGGCGGTCGTCGACGCATTCAAGCGGCTGAAGGTCAATCGCCTGATCCACGGCCACACCCATAGGCCGGCCATCCATAGGCTCACGGTTGACGGCCAGTCCCTTGTGCGCGTGGTCCTTGGCGATTGGCATCGCCGCCAGGGTAGCGCTGTTCGTATCGACAGTTGTGGACAGATCGAGCTGGTCAAGCTGGGCTATGACCGCGACGGGGTTCTGCAATTAGAAACGCTTGACCGCGAGCAGGCGTAAGCCTTAC
>CAZIMY010000032.1:0-21632 GCA_964540315.1 uncultured Wenzhouxiangella sp. | reverse complement strand
TATTCCTGCCGGCTGCTGTGCGAACCGGCCGCTACCAGGAACTCTCTGCCCAGGATCACCGGGTGCTGCGGGAGGATACCGGTCTGCCGCCTCAGCCCATCGAACTGCTGCTGCAACCGGTCGCCAACCGCACCGCCGGCAAGCCCCAGCGACGCAGCTGACGCTGATCGGGGACTACTCGGTTACTGGCATCAGGGTCAATTCGACGCGTCGGTTCATCGCACGCCCTTGGCTGCTTTCGTTACTGGCCACCGGGTAGTCCGGTCCATAGCCATAGGTTGCCACCCGGGCCGGACTGATACCCTCGGAGATCAAAAAGCGGCCCACGGTGTCGGCACGCTGCTCGGACAAGCGCTGGTTGTAGCTTCGGGAACCGGTGGAGTCTGTATGCCCGTCGACAACGACCACGGTGCGGTCAAACTCGACCAGTACCAGGGCAACCGAGTCAAGCACTTCAAAAAACTCAGGATTCAAGGACGCAGAATCAATATCGAAGGTCACATTGCCCGGCATGTTGAGGATGACCTCGTCGCCTCGCCGCGTCACGCTGACGCCTGACCCGGCCAGCTGGCGACGCAGCTGCTGTTCGTTGCGATCCATGTACGACCCTACAGCAGCACCGGTCAGAGCACCGACGCCAGCGCCGATGGCGACCCGCTTGAGACGATCGCCGCCAGAGATGGCACCAAGAACGGCGCCAATCCCGGCACCCACGGCTGCACCCTGCCCGGTCCGGGTCGCTCTCGGCTCTCCGGTCCATGGATCGGTTGTCGTTGCGCAAGCTGCAAGCAGCGCGATGGCAAGGCTCAACAGGGTGAATCGGGATAGTCGGCTTACGCTCACAGGAAAACTCCTCAGGGAAAATTTCAATAAATGTTTCGGCCGCTTCGAGCGTAACGCTTTATGACCTCGGCTGCTGCCGAACGGAGCAACGCGGTATGCGCGGTGATTCCGCGGGCGGACAATTGTTCCACCCATTGCTCCGATCTGTCGCCCTCGTCAAAGCCCGCGGCTTCGGCGTCGTCTTTGGTCGCCCCGCACAGAAGCGAACTGACGCCGGACCAGGGCACGGCGCCCAGGCACATCGCGCACGGCTCGCATGAAGTGACCAGTTCCACAGGCCCCAATCCTGCATCGGCCAGGTTCGGCGTTCCAAGCCGCTGTTGGGCAAGACTCAGCGCGACGATCTCCGCGTGCGCGGAGGAACAATGACCGGGTTCGACCCGGTTGACCCCAAGCGAAAGGACCCGCCCGGTTTGGAGGGCCACCACAACGGCACCGAACGGCCCGCCGCTTTCATTGGCGACGTTTTGTTCTGACAGACTGATTGCGACTCGCATGCGCTCTTCAGGCGTCTCCAGGTTCGGCGGGAGACGGGCGATAAAGTCATTAATCCATGCCGGCAGGTGGATTTGAATGTTAGGCGTATTCATGAGCTGTCTCCGCGAGCACGCAGCGTTTCAAACAGGGCGATGCCGGCGCTGACCGACACATTCAGGCTTTCAACATGGCCGGCCATTGGAATGCGAACCAGCTGATCGCAGTTTTCTTCAGTCAGGCGTCGGAGGCCGCGTTCTTCATTGCCCATAACCAGAGCAAGCGGGCCCTTCAGGTCGGCCTGGTAGACGCTCAATCCGGCTGTACCGGCAAAGCCCACGCACCAGACACCCAGATCCTTGAGCGCCCGCAGCGTGCGCGCGAGGTTGGTCACGATGATCAGCGCGATACGTTCGCTGGCCCCGGCCGAAGCCCGTCTTGCCGCTGGCGTCAGGCCGGCCGCCCGGTCTTTTGGAACGATCACTGCGTCAGCACCGGCGGCGGCCGCCGAGCGCAGGCAGGCTCCCAGATTGTGGGGATCGTTGACGCCATCGAGGACCAGCAATAACGGCTGCGCCTTTTGCTCGATCAGGGCGGGAAGATCAGCCTCCCCCAAGGGGCTGCGGGGTCTGAATTCGGCAATGACGCCCTGATGCCGCACGCCCTGAGAGCGCTGCTCCAGCGCACGAGCATCGCAGAATTCAACGGCGATACCCAGTGATTCCAACTGCATCTGGAGTTCGGTCAGGCGTTTGGATGACGGATTCAGCCACGCCCTGACAACGCGCTCAGGTGCTGTGTCAATCAACCCCGAGACGGCGTTGATTCCCATAATCAGCTCGCGCTTCACGACTTGCCGGAGTCCTCGGCCAAACGCAGATCAAGCTTGCGCTCTTCGATACTGACGGCCGCAAGCTCAACCCTGACCCGATCGGCCAGACGAAAGCGCCGGCCTCTGCGCTTACCGGTTAGCGAATGGCTGACCGGATCAAAGTGGTAGTAATCCTCGGGCAAGGCGGTGACATGAACCAGACCGCTGACGCCATACTCGGGGAGCTCAACGAACAAGCCGAAGCTGGTCACCCCGGTCACGATGCCGTCGAAGACATCTCCGATGTGGCGCTGCATGAACTGGGCTTTGAGCCGTTCGTCCACGTCGCGCGTGGCTTCTTCTGCGCGGCGTTGGGTGGACGAACAATGACGGCCCAGCTCCTCCATGCGTCCCTCGCTGTAAGGAAAGCGATCGCGCGCCTGTTTTCTGACCAGGTGCTTGATGGCTCGATGCAACAGCAGGTCAGGATAGCGACGGATGGGTGAGGTGAAATGGGCGTAACTGGCCAATGCCAGACCAAAATGCCCCCGATTTTCGGGCTGATAAACCGCCAGTGACAGCGAACGCAGCAAAACCGCGTTGACCAGCGGCCGCAGCGGTGAGTCGGCCACCTGGTTTTGAATCGCCGCGAATTGAGCCGGTTCAGGCTGGTCTTTCCAGCGCACGCTCAGCCCCTGGGCACGCAAGAAATCCTGGAGTGATTCAAGCTTGTCGGATTGAGGGGGCTCATGGACCCGGTAGAGCATCGGTAACTGCTCGGCCACAAAACGGGCTGCTTCGACGTTGGCGGCGATCATGCATTCTTCGATCAGCCGATGAGCATCGTGGCGGGTACTCAAACGAATGTCGGCCACCCTGCCCTCGGCGTCGAACTGAAAGTAGACCGCCTGGCTATCGAAATCCAGCGCCCCGCGCCGTTCACGGCGTCGCGCAAGCGCTCGATACACTTTTTCCAAATGACCCAGAGTTTCCAGGACGTGGCTGAACCGCTCACGCAATTCCGGGTTCCCTTGGCTGGTGATCCGCTCGACCTGGTCATAGGTCATACGTGCATGCGACCGCAGCACGCCCTCATAAAATCGACTGGAGAGCACCTTTCCTCTGGCATCGAGCTTCATGTCGCAGACCATGCAAAGCCGGTCGACCTCCGGATTGAGCGAACACAAGCCGTTGGACAAAGCCTCGGGCAACATGGGGATAACCCGATCCGGGAAGTAGACCGAGGTGCCGCGCTGGCACGCTTCGTTGTCCAGGGCGCTGTCATGATTGACGTATTCCGCGACATCGGCAATGGCGACGATCAGGCGGTAGCCTTCGCCGCGCGGCGCCGCATAAACGGCGTCGTCAAAATCCCGCGCATCGGCGCCGTCGATGGTGACCAGCGGAAGATTCCTCAGATCAACTCGACCTTGCGCGATCGCCGGATCGACCTTGTCGCCGTAGGCGTCAGCCTCTGCCAGCACCTGCTCGGGAAACTCATCCGGCAGCTGATAGGAGAAAACCGCCATGTCGGTCGCGATCCCGGGTTCGTCGGCCTGGCCAAGCACGGCGATCAGTTCGCCGACCGGACCCCGATGCGACGATGGCGGACGATCGATGCGGGCAACAACAATCTGACCTGGGGTGGCTTTGCCCATGCGCTCCAAGGGAATAATGACATCGTGCGTCAAGCGCGGATCGTCGGGCACAACGGTGGCGACGCCACTCTCGACCATCAACCTTCCGACGACCTGGCTATGAGCACGCTCCACAACCTCGACAATGCCGCCTTCCTTGCGGCCGCGGCGATCGACGCCGGTTACCGCAGCCAGCACCCGGTCGTCATTGAAGACCTGCCGCATCTGCTTGGGAGAGAGATATAGATCATCCCCGCCGCCATCCGGGATAAGGAATCCATAGCCATCCGGATGAGCACTGACTCTTCCGGCGACCAGGTCCATCTCACGGGCGAGGCCGTAGGATGCGCGTCGGTTTCTTACGACCTCACCACGGTTGATGAGGTCTACCAACAGCGGTTTCAAAAAGCGGTCCGACTGGTCCTTGTCTAGACCAAACATGGACGACAAGCGACGCCGACTGAGCGGGCGGTCAGCTTCTGCGAGCGTTCGACGGATAACGTCGAGCGTTATGGGATTGGATTCTGTCATGCCGGCAATGATACTCCGGCGTGCGATCGGGCCGGGCCGCAATAGCGCCAGGCCAAAACCTTGTCAGAAACCCGGCTAGACCGAACCGCGAACGTAGCTTTCTAGGTGTTCGATCAGGCGTTTTTGATCGCCGAGCACGGCGTTGACCAAATCACCGATGGAGACCAGCCCCAACAGCGTGCCGTCTTCGACAACGGGAAGGTGACGGATTCGATTCTGACTCATGAACGCAAGCCCCTCTTCGGCGGTCGCGCGGGGATCAATTGTCATCACCGGTGAATTCATCACTTCTTCCACCCGGGTTTCGCGTGAGGACTTGTCGGCCAGAATGACTTTGCGGGCGTAGTCACGTTCGGAAAACATGCCGACCATCTCACCGTCGTCCATGACCAGTATTGCGCCGACCCGATAGCGGGCCATCTCTCGCACGGCTTCAATCACGAAATCCTTCGGGCCGACCGACCAGATTTCGTTGCCCTTGCCTTCCACGATCTGACGAATGTTGTGCACCCTCTACTCCTTTGATCACTGTCTTATTGGTTTATTAAGCGTTCGAAGGCCGGGGTCATGCGTTCCCGCAGGACTTCTCCATCAACGAGCAGCCAGAATACCGCGATGTCTCTGCCACTGGCAAACTGGACGGCTTCTTCGATAGGCATGATGCTCAGCGCCGTCGCCAGGGCATCCGCCGCGGTTGCCGAATCGGCTGCAACGGTCACTGAGACGGTGGAGTGGGTCACCGGCTGGCCGGTGCGCGGATCGATGAGGTGAGAATAGCTTTGTTCGCCAGCCTCAAAGAAATTGCGATAGCTGCCGCTGGTCGCAATCGCGAGATCTTTCATTTCCAACATGGTGATTGCTTCGCGTTGATCTGCAGCCGGTCGCTCGATGCCAACCCGCCAGCCTGTATTGTCGGGCCGACTGCCGGCAACCCTGATCTCGCCACCAATATCTACCAAAAAGTTTTCCATCCCGGCTTCACCCAAGTAATCGGCCACTCGATCCACTCCCCAACCTTTGGCAATGGCTGATAGATCCAGGTACACATCTCCGGGCTGACGCAAACTACCTGTGCTTTCTTGAAACGGCAACCGCTCCCAACCCACCCTTTTCAGAGCCGCATCAATTAGGTCGGCTGCCGGTGGCGTCTGCTTGCCTCGCTCAGGCCCGAAGCCCCAGAGATTGGTCAAGGGGCCGGCGGTTGGGTCAAAGGCCCCATCGGTGGCTTGGGCCCAGAAAAGCGCTTCTTTCAGAACGCTGGCAAATCCCGCTGGCAGCGCGATCACAGTACCGGCCGGTGCGCGGTTGAATTGACTGATGAGCGAATCAGACCGATAGGTGGACACCTCGTCATTCAACTTGTCCAGCAGCTGAGTGATCTGGCGCTCCAGCTCGGCCACATCCAGCGGCTCCGGCGGCGAATGCAAAAGCACCGTCCAATAGGTCCCCATGGTCTGTCCGCCCAGCGCGAGGGGTTCCGGTGGGCGGCTGCAGGCAGTCAGGAAAAACGGCAGAATCAGCCATAGCAGTACGGCACTTGCGCGCTTGGAGTCAGTCGGCAGAAACATTGGGCTTGAAAGCATCAAGGCATTGCAAAGTCAGGAATGGGGCTCGGAATGTTGGTGACTGATTCATCCGATGACGGCTTGAGCGATAATGGCAGGCCAATAATTTCTTGCTGGAGGTGCGTTCTGCGTACACCGATTCGAGTGATTCGCCTGACGGCTTTGCTGATGATACCGCTGCTACTGAGCGCCTGCGCAACCGTCATGCCCCGCGCAGAGCCGTCGAAGACCGGTTCGGAACCTGACGCTGTTCCGTATTTTCTGCGCGCCCAGCTTGAAGAACCTTTCGATGCGGTCGACCGTGCCCTGCGCGATCTCGGCCAGAAACAACCGGCGCCGCCAGCGGGCGAGAGCGAAAAAGCGGTCGAGGCCGATCTTCTGACCCGCCTGGTCGAGCTTTTTGAGTTCGCCCGGTGCCCAGCAGACAGTCGTGCCCTGGAGTGGGCTGCGTGGTTTGGTGACAGACCAGAATACATGGCCAGGGTGCTCGATCGGGCGCATCCGTGGATGCACGACATCTCAACCGAACTGGAACGCCGCAGCATGCCGGGTGAACTGGCACTCCTCCCCATCGTCGAAAGTGCCTATGATCCCTTTGCCTACTCACATGGACGGGCATCCGGTGCCTGGCAGTTTCTCCGCGCGACCGCCGAGGATCGAGGTCTCATCATCAACGACTGGTACGACGGCCGTCGTGACGTCTATGCGTCCACCCGAGCGGCTTTGAACTACCTTGACTACCTGAGCCAGCTCTTTGATGGCGACTGGAATCTGGCCCTGGCCGCTTATAACGGCGGTCAGGGTCGCGTCGGACGGGCGCTGCGCCGCAACAAGGCCAGTGGGCGTTCTACCGAATGGCATGCCCTGCGGCTGCCGCAAGAGACGCTCGCCTACGTACCCAAGCTCAACGGCCTGGCCTGCCTGTTTCAACAGCCCGAGCGCTTTGGCTGGGAGCGGCCTGAATGGCAGAACAAGCCGCGCGTCGCAAAGATCGACCTGCCCGGCCCGACCGACTTAGTCGCAGTCGCCGCGCTCGCCGATCTTGACATAACCGAACTGGTTGTCCTGAATGCTGGCCTGAACCGGCATCTGACGCCGCCATCCGGCCCACACCACCTGATCGTACCCGTTGAAAAGGCGCGCGCAGTCGAAGCCATCCTGGCGAACGCCAACGGACAGGACCGAATCCAGTTTGAAGAAATCGTCGTGCGGCGCGGCGATAGCTTGTCCACGCTCGCACGACGGCACAACACCAGCATTTCAGCCTTGCGCGAAAGCAACGGCCTGGCAGGTGATTTTCTGAGAATTGGTCAGCGCTTGCGGCTACCGTCGGCTCGAGCGGTTGTCGAACAGGATCTTCCGTGGTCGGACGGTTACGCCGAATTGGCGCGTTTGCAGGAGCGTCTCTTGCCCACCCGACGCTTTCAGCATCGCGTGCGGCCAGGAGAAAGTTTGTGGGTGATTGCCCGGCGCTACTCGGTCGGTGTTGATGATATCCAGCGCTGGAACGACATGGGTTCGAGCAATCTGATTCGCCCCGGTCAACGGTTGATGATTCGCGCTGAAAGTCCGGCAAGAAGCGGTTCGCGCAGCCAGGCGATTCGCTACACTGTGCGCCGAGGTGATTCACTCTGGCAGATCTCGCAAAGACTGGACGTCAGCCTTGCCGATCTCATGCGCTGGAATGGGCTGAATGAAAACAGCGTACTTCAGCCGGGACAAGTGCTGACCGTCCGCGGAGGTAACCGTGCCTGACCTGAAACCACTGATATTTCTTCTTTCGATGGCTTTCCTGGCGGGTAACGCCGGCGCGCAAGTGCAGCTCGAAGGCGATCTCAGTCAAGGCGGCTTGCTGATCGGCACCGCACCGCCGGGCAGCAAGGTCAGCGTGAACGACCAATCTTTGATGGTTGCTAAGAACGGCCAGTTTCTCATCGGCTTTAGTCGCGATACGCTGGGCCCTTATCAGTTGTCGGTCCGCTTGCCCGATGAACAGATCTGGGAAAAAGAGCTCACGCCGGTCGCTCGCGACTTCGCCATTCAGCGCATCGACGGCTTGCCAGCTGACAAAGTGACGCCTCAGCCTGCCGTCATGGCGCGAATCCGCGAAGAAGCAAACATGGCCCGGCAGGCCAGAACGCGCAGAGACGCCCGCACAGACTGGGACCAGGGTTTCGTGCAGCCTGTTTCCGGACGCGTAACAGGCGTCTATGGCTCACAGCGTATTCTCAACGGTGAGCCACGAGCCCCGCATTGGGGAGTGGATATTGCCGCGCCCACCGGGACCCCGGTGGTCGCGCCCGCAGCAGGCATTGTTACCCTGGTCCATGACGATATGTACTTTTCAGGCGGCACCCTGTTTCTCGACCACGGGCACGGGCTGATCTCGGCTTTTCTCCACTTTGAAGATATTCTGGTTGAAACCGGTGACCGCGTTGAACAGGGACAGACGATTGGCCTCGTCGGTGCCACCGGTCGCGCCACCGGTCCCCACCTTGACTGGCGGATAAGCCTTGGCGATATTCGAATCGATCCGGTGCTGCTTCTGGACGAGCCGCTGAAATGAGACGCCGCTGCTTGGCGGTGGCGCTCAGCGCAATTCTGCTGGCCGCATGCACGACACCTGCCACCCGCAACCAAAGCTCCGTTGTCAATGTCCCTGGCGCAAGCCAACTTGAAGTGTTTGTCACCGCATTGCCGGGTCGCTTCCTGAGCGCAACGCGTCTTGATCAACCGGAAGCGGGCGTAATGATGGCAGTGAACGTCCGCGAGATCGCGGACGACGCGATTGCACTGGAATTCAGCGAACAGCAGCAGGCGCGCCAGCGGGGCTTTGTTCTCGTGCTTGAGCGAAATTCAAGCTTGCCATTCATCGAAGGTCAGTTCACGCCGGTCCAGGCAGACGGAACGCTTTCAACCCGCACCTGCCCGATGCGCTTCCGTCTGCTCCAGGGTCTGCTATCCGGCGAAACCGATCCGCTGACCTGTCGATTCGGCGATGCCGAAAACAGCGTTGGATTGTTGAAGGAGGTGGCATTGACCGGCAACCAAATCATCATCGCAGATCAATTGCTCGGGCCCGGTCAGAGCGCCGATGATGCACCGGACGTCATTCGCCTGCACCGAATGGCAAGCTTCCGTGCCAATGTCAGGAGCCGCGAAAGTAGTGAGGCGGCTTGGCGCGTGGCAGAACCGCTGGACCTCGCGGCCGGCGCAAGCGCTTACGAAGCCGTTGATGCAGCCGGCATGGGTCTGGATGTAGCGGTCAGGCTGCGGCTGGTCCAGGGTCTCCAGCCGGGCGATCCCTTGCTCTACCTGCAACTCAACAATACTTCGACCGGAGCAGTGATGGGACAGGCTTGGGCCGATGCCCAGGCCCGCCGCATTGGATTGGCGCTTGACCAGGCCCAGATAGACCTGATCAGGCAATAATCGGCCTGCAGTCCGTGAACCGCGCTAGACCTTCCAGCTGGGATGCCCGTCAATGGGCTGATATCCGTCTTCGCAACCCTTGGTGACGATTGCCACAGCGTTGTGTGGATGCAAGCTCTCGAAGTGGCTGACCCGTGCCCAGAAATCGGAAACCCGCTCCTGTTCACCCAGCGCCGTTTGCACCCGTCTTGCGGCATCCTCGCAAAACATGAGATTTTGACCATTCAACAGCGCAAAAGCCTGCTCGTCCTCGCGCTTGACCGCCGCCTGGACCGGCGTCTTCAAAGCATCTTCGATGGCATCGATCATCTGGACAAACGGGAATGCTTCAAAAGTCGGCGCAAGCTGCAGTCGAATATCAGCGGCAGAGCGCTGAGAATGCGGCGTGGCCAGAATGCCCTGCTCTGTCCCCAACCATTCCACGACCTGCTGCGGCTCAAGCGATGATGCGTCGCCGAAATCCTTGCGGAACTGTTCCTGAATAAGCTGGCGCGCCAGCGCTGCCGAACAGGGACAGGTGCTGGAGTAGACGACCTGGAAAGCCATTTCCATGGCGAATTCGCGCCCGTCCAGACTGGCGATCAGGCTGATGGGGTATTGCTTCCATCCGCTGTTGTCACTCACCAAGGCTTTCCGCCGCAACAGATACTCGAAGTCCAGCCGCACCATCGCCTTTGTGCTCAAATCGTCATGAGATTCTAGGAAATCCCTCAACAAATGGCGCAAGGCCGCCGGAGTGATGGCGTGCTGCGATAGAGCCCGGTCAAGATGCAAATAAAGCCGCGACATATGGATGCCGCGCTTGTCGGCCACGCCCAGGTCAACGAATGCGCTGATTCGGGCATTCGTCTGAATCTGGCGGCCGTCCGGACCATCAAGAAGAATCGGCAATTCGATGTGGTTCATGCCGACCCAATCAAGTTTTCCAGCCACCTGGACTTCGGCATGGCTGGCAATATCCGGCATTCGGGCGAGCTTGTTCTTGTCTGTCATGGTCAAAGTTCTCCAATTCCGTGACCGTCGCAAAAAGGGCGCGGTTCATTGCCCGAGAATTACAATGCAGCGGTGATAAAGGAACTGTGAGGGGCAATCGGCCCTGTCTTGGAAGTAAAAATGGTCGGAGCGGAGAGATTCGAACTCTCGACCCCCACAACCCCATTGTGGTGCGCTACCAGGCTGCGCTACGCTCCGACCGAAAACCTTTAACCCGTATTTTAACCTTTCGGCAGCCGCGAAACGTTACCGCCGAAGAACCTGAAGGACGTCCTCCAGTTCCATTCGCAGCTGTCGAACCAACTGCTGACTGCGATTGACGTCATCCTGAGCCCCGTCGCCCTCCAGTTGCTGCCTTGCGCCGAGAATCGTGAAACCCTGTTCGTGCAGGAGGCTTCTTATCTGCCGGATCATCAGAACATCGTGGCGCTGGTAGTAGCGGCGATTGCCGCGTCTCTTGACGGGCTTTAACTGCGGGAACTCCTGCTCCCAGTAGCGCAAGACGTGCGGTTTGACGTTGCACAGCTCACTGACTTCACCGATCGTGAAGTAACGCTTCGCCGGTATCGGCGGTAACTCTCGATTACTCCCCGGATCCAGCATAGCCTTCCACTCGTGCTCTTAGTTTCTGTCCCGGGCGAAATGTCACCACCCGACGGGCGGTAATTGGAATTTCCTGACCGGTCTTGGGATTTCTCCCAGGCCGCTGTCCCTTGTCCCGCAGCTGAAAGTTCCCAAACCCCGATAACTTGACGTGATCTCCAGCCTCTAGGGCAATCTTGATCGAGTCAAACCACGCATCCACGAATTCTTTCGCTTCGCGTTTATTCAGGCCAACCTCGTCGAACAAGGTGGCTGCTAAATCAGCCTTGGTCAACGCCATAATCCTATCCTCTTAATTCTGCCGCGAATCGCTGGCGTAAACCCTCTACAACTCGGCCCATGACTCGCTCTACCTCTTCATCCTTTAGAGTGCGCGAAACATCGCGAAGAATCAAGCCCATAGCCAGGCTTTTGTGTCCGGATTCTATGCCTGAACCGCGATATTCATCGAAAATCACGCATCTTTGGAACAGTTTGCCGGCATTTGCGCGAATTTCGGCAATTATGTCTGCCGCCGGCGTTTCCTCTTTTATGACCACCGCAATGTCCCGACGAACCGCCGGATAGCGAGATCCGGGTTGATAAGTCGGCAGCCGTGAGTCTCGAATCCGGTAGGTCAGTTCGGCGACAAACACGGGGTTTTGGGCGTCGAGCGTTGCTGCCAGTGAAGGATGAAGCTGGCCTAGCGAGCCGACAAACTGATCATCAAGATACAGATCCGTGCCCTGCCCCGGATGCAACCAGCTTTGCTCGGACCGCTCACAGCGCAGTTGTCCGGTGACGCTGTTCAGCCGTAGAAGCTGCTCAACTTCGCCTTTCAGGTCAAAAAAGTCTGCGCAGCGCCCGCTCACGTCAGGGTGCTCATCGCTGATGCGACCGGTCATCAAAAGAGACAGCCGCTGAGGCTCCCTGAACTCTCCCTCGTTCGCCAAAAAGCATGTGCCGAGTTCAAAAAGCCGGAAACTGCCGTGCTGACGCCTGAAGTTGGAGGCCGCTGTCTTGAGGAGTCCCGGCAGCAGGCTGGTGCGCAGCACCGCCATATCACGGTTGAGTGGATTGGCAAGCGGCTGGGCGCCTTTTTCGAGGCCAAGCTGGACCAGGTCGGCATTGGATACGAAGCTCCACGTGACAATCTCCTGGAAACCACGCGCACTCAGCTGACGTGCCAGCGTTCGCAAACCGACCTGGGCCTCCGGAACCGGCGAAAGGCGCAGTCGACCACCGGGCGATCGGCTGGGCAGGTTGTCGTAGCCGGTTAAACGGGCCACTTCCTCGATCAAATCGACCTCGATGTCGATATCCCGGCGAGCCGTCGGCGCGGTCACTCTCAAACTATCGCTGCAGGCATCATCGACTGTCATTGCGAGACGCTTGAGCAACGCAACGATCTGTTGTGACGAAAAATCCGTGCCCAATAGGCGATTCACCCGCTCCGGCCTGAGCGGAACGGTCTTCGGTCCTGGGAGATGGTCGCGTTCCAAGGTCTCCACAACGGGACCGGGCGCGCCTCCGGCAATGGCCAGTATCAGTTCGCTGGCGCGCTCCATGGCCTGACGCTGAAGCGCGGGGTCGACGCCACGTTCGAAGCGATGCGCAGACTCGGTGGCCAAACCCAGGCGTCTAGCTCGGCCGACAATCGTGGCCGGGTCAAACCACGCCGATTCCAGCAGGATGTCCTGGGTCGCGGCGCTGACCGCAGATTCCAGCCCGCCGATCACCCCGCCAATTGCCAGCGGTTTGCTTTCATCGCAAATCAGCAGCATGTCGGGATCCAGCTCGACGTCCCGCTCGTCGAGCAAGACCATACGCTCCCCGGGCTTGGCTCTGCGGACATGAATGCCGCCGTCGAGCGTCGTCAGATCGAACGCGTGCATGGGTTGGCCCAGTTCAAGCAAGACATAATTGGTCACATCGACAATGGGCCCCAGGGAGCGGATGCCGCAGCGGCGAAGCGACTCAACCATCCACAGCGGTGTCGGTGCGGCAACGTCAACGCCTCGGATGACACGGCCCAGATAACAGGGGCAATCGGCCGGTGCATGCAAGTTGATTTCAATCGAGTCGTCAATGGTCGAATCAACTGGCTCAAAATGCGGCCCTTTGACAGGGATGTCGGTCAGCGCTGAGAGTTCGCGCGCCAAACCTCGCACCGACAGACAGTCAGCACGGTTGGGCGTTAAGTCAATATCCAGAACATGATCATCAAGGCCCAGATAGTCAGACAGGCTCTGGCCAACCTCAGCATCCGAAGGCAGTTCCATCAGGCCGGATTTGTCTTCCCCGAGACCCAGCTCCGGCGACGAACACAGCATGCCTTCGGACGCGATGCCACGCAGCTTGGCCGGCTTGATCTTCACCCCACCCGGCAACACCGTTCCCAGCGTCGCCAAAGGAACCTTCAAACCTTTTGCTGCGTTCGGAGCCCCACAAACTATGCTGCGCTCCTGGACGTCGCCCGAGACCGTGCATACCCGCAAACGATCGGCGTCGGGATGAGGATGAATATCGGTGATCAGCCCGACCACGACACCGTCGAGTGGCGGCGCGACAGGGCTGCATTCATCGACCTCCAGCCCCGCCAGCGTGAAACGATCAGCCACATCCTGAGCGTCAAGTTCAGTAGGTACCCAGGACTTGAGCCATTGATAATTGATTTTCACTCAGGCATCCCTTAACGAAACTGACGCAGAAAATTCAGATCGTTGTCGAAGAACAGGCGCAGATCATCGACTCGGTAGCGCAGCATGGCAAAGCGTTCAACGCCCAGTCCAAAGGCATATCCGGAGTAGCGTTCCGAATCGATACCGCAGTTTTGGAGGACGTTTGGGTGCACCATGCCGCAGCCAAGCACTTCCAGCCACTTGCCCGGGGTCCCGTCAGGCTCCGTCCAGCGAACGTCCACTTCTGCCGATGGCTCCGTGAACGGAAAATACGAGGGCCGTAGCCGGACCTCCAGATCATCTTCGAAAAATGCGTTCACGAAGTCCGACAGCAAGCCCTTCAGATCCGCAAAGGTCACCTCGGTGTCCACAAGCAAGCCCTCGACCTGATGAAACTGCGGCGTGTGCGTCTGGTCAGAATCCGCCCGAAACACCCGGCCTGGCGCGACAATGCGGACCGGCGGCTGTGACTCTTTCATGGTGCGAATCTGCACGGGAGAAGTGTGTGTGCGAAGCAGGTGGCCGTTCGGCAGATAGAAAGTGTCGTGCATGGCCCGCGCAGGATGATGCGCCGGGAAGTTCAGCGCCTCGAAATTATGATAATCATCCTCAACCTCGGGCCCCGTGGCAACGCTGAAGCCCAGCTGGCTGAAGATATCAAGGATGCGGTCGAGCGCCCGGTTGACAGGATGCAGCCCACCCGGCTCGTGGGTGCGGCCCGGCAAGGTGATGTCAATCTGCTCAGCGCTCAAGCGGGCGTTCAGCTGCCCTGCGGCCAGCGCCTGCTGGCGATCAGCGATAGCAGCTTCCAGAGCCTGTTTGCAGCGGTTAACCGCCTGACCGGCCTCACGACGCTGGTCTGCAGGGAGCTGACCGAGCTGCTTGAGCAACCCGGTCAGAGAGCCCTTCTTACCCAGAAACCGCACCCTGACATCGTCCAGGGCGCGCGCGTCCGCGGCATCGGCAACCAGCTCCTGAGCCTGCGCGAGCAGGTCGTCCGGAGAAAGGCTGCTCATCGGATCAGGCCAGGCTGGCCTGGGCTTTTTCCGCTAAGGCCTTGAAAGCCGCCTTGTCATGAACCGCCAGATCAGCGAGTACCTTGCGATCGATCTCGATTTCAGCACGCTTGAGACCGTTGATTAACCGGCTGTACGACAATCCATTTTCGCGCGCCGCCGCATTGATCCGCGTAATCCACAAACTGCGGAAATCACGCTTGCGCTGGCGGCGATCACGGTAAGCATACTGACCTGCCTTGATAACCGCCTGTTTGGCAACGCGATAGACCTTGCGACGCGCGCCGTAGTAGCCCTTTGCGCGGTTGAGAACCTTGCGATGGCGGCGACGAGCCACCACTCCACGTTTTACTCTAGCCATGTTATTTCTCCTCGGACCTTAAAGCTTGGGCAGCATTTGACGAACGGCCTTTTCATCGGCCTTCGATATCAGCGTGGTGGACCGCAAGCGTCGCTTGCGCTTGGTGTCCTTCTTGGTGAGGATATGGCTATGGAAAGCACGCTTGCGCTTGATGCGCCCGCTGCCCGTAGCCCGGAAGCGCTTGGCCGCGCCCCGGTTGCTCTTCATCTTCGGCATTTCAGTTTCTCCTTTTTGAACTCCCGTTGTCCGGGAGCGTATTTTTCATACCTTCCTGCAGCGTCACCCGCAATGCCGACGCGAGTGAACTTGACGAGCTGTAGTCCGGCGAGTTATGAGGCCCTGTCAGGAGCCTTTGCTTGCTTACTCAGACTTGTTCTGAATCCAGCTTTTCTTGCTTACTTATCTTGCTAGCTCTTCTTGGGCGCCAACATCATGACCATCTGGCGACCCTCCATGCGTGGAAACTGCTCCACCGTGGTTTCTTCAATCATGTCCTGCTCAACGCGCTTGAGCAAGTCCCGACCGAGCTCCTGGTGAGCCATTTCTCTGCCCCGAAAGCGCAAGGTCACTTTCACCTTGTTACCTTCCTCAATGAATTTCTTCAAGTTCCGCATCTTGACGTCATAGTCATGATCGTCAGTTCCAGGACGAAACTTGATTTCCTTGATTTGAATCTGTTTCTGCTTCTTTCGCGTAGCCTGCGCCTTCTTGGAGGCCTCAAACTTGTATTTACCCCAGTCCATGATCCGACAGACAGGTGGGTCAGCCTGCGGTGCGATCTCGACGAGATCCAAACCATATTCTTCGGCTCTTGCCAAAGCGTCCCTGCTGCTCATGACGCCGACCTGATCTCCCTCGGGACCCACGACGCGCACTTTCGGAGAAATGATGTCCTCGTTGCGCCGGGTCTGTTTTTCGCTTGCGATGTGTGCTGCTCCTTAAAAACGAAGTAAGTTATTCATTATGGCCTCAAAAAGCAGGCAATGTCAGGCCGACGCGGAATTATCCCCGATAGCGCCCCGTTGCGCCACTTCGGTTGTTAACTTCCCGATCACGGCACCAACATCCATGGCTCCCAGATCGGTGCCATCCCGAAGTCGCACGGCAATTGTTCCATTCTGGACTTCGCGATCGCCCGCAATCAGCAGATAGGGGATTTTCTCCAGCGTGCGGCCGCGGATTTTATAACCTACCTTCTCGTTTCTCAAGTCAGACTCCACGCGCAGGCCCGCAGCCTTCAACTGATCGCACACGCTCGAAACGTATTCGGCCTGATCGTCGGTAATGTTCATGACGACAGCCTGAACGGGCGCCAGCCAAAGCGGCAGGTTACCCGAATAGTGTTCGATCAGAATGCCAGTGAAGCGCTCGAGTGACCCGAATAAGGCACGGTGCAGCATCACCGGACGGGCCTCGCCGCCATCAGCGGTTCGATACGTCGCGTCAAATCGCTCCGGTAAGTTCAGGTCAACCTGCAGCGTGCCGCACTGCCAGTCCCTGCCAATGGCATCGCGCAACACAAACTCGATCTTCGGGCCGTAAAAAGCGCCTTCACCGGGGTTGTGGGTGTATTCAAGCCCCATCGCGTCAATCGCGCCCTTGAGCGCACCTTCCAGCTTGTCCCAGGTCCCATCATCGCCAATTCGATGTTCAGGCCGATCGGCGAACTTCAGGCGCACATCATCGAAACCGAAATCACGATAGACGGAAAGATTGAGTTCTATGACCTTGCGGCACTCTTCTTCCATCTGATCTTCGGTGCAGTAGATGTGGGCATCGTCTTGGGTGAAGTGACGCACGCGCATCAGGCCGTGCAAGGCACCGGAGGGTTCATAGCGGTGAACCTTTCCGAACTCGGCCATCCGGACCGGAAGATCTCGGTAGCTTTTCAGACCGTGCTTGAAAAGGCTGACCGATCCCGGGCAGTTCATCGGCTTGAGCGCAAATAGCCGGCCGTCTTCGGTCTCGGTCGTAAACATGTGTTCGTGGTAGTTCTGCCAGTGACCCGAGGTTTCCCATAAAGAGCGGTCCATGACATCAGGCGTGTTGACTTCGACGTATCCGGAGTCTTCCTGTCTCTGGCGCATGTATTCAATCAATTCGCGAAACAGGGTCCAGCCACGCGGCAACCAGAAGACCGACCCGGGGGCGTCGTCCTGAAAACGGAACAGGTCGAGCTGCTTGCCCAACCGCCGATGGTCGCGTTTTTCGGCTTCTTCCAGTCGCTTGAGATAGGCCTTGAGCTGCTTGCGGTCCGGCCAGGCGGTCCCGTAGACGCGCTGCAGCATTTCGTTGCGCGCGTCTCCCCGCCAGTAGGCCCCGGCCAGCTTGGTCAGCTTGAAGGCACCGAGCTTGCCGGTCGAGGGAATGTGCGGGCCGCGGCACAAGTCGATGAAATCGCCCTGCCGATACAGAGACAGAGTTTCGTCGACCGGAATGTCGGCAATAATGCGCGCCTTGTACTCTTCACCCTGTCCACGAAAGAACTCGATCGCTTCGTCACGCTTCATGACCTCTCGCGACACCGGGATATCTTCCTCAACGATTCGCTGCATTTCTGCTTCAATCGCTTCCAGATCTTCCGGTCGAAAGGGTTCTTCGCGCGCGAAGTCGTAAAAAAATCCATTCTCAATGACCGGACCGATGGTCACCTGGGTCTCAGGAAAAAGCCGTTTGACCGCCTGGGCCATCAGGTGCGCGGTCGAGTGCCTGATGAGATCCAGACCCTCTTCGTCACGACCCGTGATAATCCGAAGGCTGGCATCGCTTTCCAGCCGGTGGCTGGCGTCCACGAGCCTGCCATCCACTTCCCCGGCCAGCGTCGCTTTTGCAAGCCCCGGGCCGATCGAAGCCGCAACCTCTGTAACCGTTACGGGCGAATCAAACTGTTTGTTTGAACCGTCGGGAAGGCTAATCTGTACCATTTCTGTTTGCCTTGAGCTGCAAGCACATACCTGTTTAGGAGACTAATAGGGCGATCGGCACCCTTTCCTGAGCATTCTCCGCTGCAACTATGGGGGAACTGTCAAGGACATGCCCCGCCATCGGGGATGAGGGAGAAAAGATGGTGGGCGATACTAGATTTGAACTAGTGACCTCTGCCATGTCAAGACAGCGCTCTAACCAACTGAGCTAATCGCCCATCCGGACAAGCCGCACAGTATAAATCAAGCATCTGCCCCAGGCAAACAAAATCAGCGGTCGATTACAATAGTCGGCCGATCTCGACTGAGCCGCCCATGAGCGAACGGTTTTCTGTACTCAATCCCCCGCCAGCGCCTCCCGGAGAGCGTCAAGACTGGCCACAGCTCCAGGGCTTGGCGCTCGCGCTCGCGCTGGCGGCGCTGGCCAGAAGAAACGGTGGGCCGGTCCTGGTCGCGGTCGCGGATGGCTACAGCGCCCGAGAATTGCGCGACGACTTATCCAAGCTTGACAGTCCTCCCGTTGAGCTGTTTCCGGACTGGGAAACACTCCCGTATGATCTTTATTCGCCTCATCCCGATCTTGTCTCTCGGCGGATGAACCTGCTGTCGCGACTGCCATCGATGGATCGGGGGCTCATCATCGCGCCCGTGACCGCGTTGATGCAGCGACTGGCGCCTGTCACCTGGCTGCTCGGACACAGCCTGAAACTGGCCGCCGGTCAGCAGTTGGAGCTGTCGAAATTCCGCAGCCTTCTTCAAGACGCGGGCTACCAATCGGCCGAACAGGTCTGGCAACCAGGTCAATTCGCCACCCGAGGGGCGGTCATTGACCTGTGGCCCATGGGCCTGACCCTGCCGTTCAGGCTGGAGTTGTTCGACGACGAAATCGATACGATCCGCAGTTTTGACCCTGAAACACAGCGTTCGATCGAGAAGCTCGACCGCATCGACTTGCTGCCGGCACGCGAGTTTCCATTCGACGAGACCAGCCGCAACGAATTCCGGCGCCGCTTCCGCAACCGCTTTGATATCGACCTCCGACGCGCCCTTCCCTATCAGGAAGTCGGAGACGCCGTCGCCGGACAGGGACTCGAACAATACCTTCCGCTGTTTTTCGATCAGACCAGCGCGCTGACCGAGTACATGCCCCGGCTCCATCGACTGGTTGTACTGGGTGGCGTGGAAGAAGCGGCGGTTGCTTATTCCGAGCAGATCGAACAGCGCTTCGACCAGCGCGGCGGCGATTTAGAGCGGCCGACACTGATGCCGCAGGAACTGTTTTTTGACGGCAGGCAGCTGGTGAGCGAACTGGCAGAGCGTGCCTCGGTGCGAATCACCCGACGGGCACCCGCGGCAAGCACTGCTCGGGCCCCCGCGGCGATCGATCTCGACCAGAGCCCCGATCAAGCAATGAACTGGTTGCGCGAGCAGTCTGCCCGCGTCTTGCTGGCAACCGATACGGCCGGGCGCCGTGAGTTGATCAGCGATACCCTGCGTTCGGCCGGCATCAAGGCCTGTGCCGTCGAGTCATGGGCGTCCTTTTCAAGCCAGGATCATCCAATCAGCATCGCTGTCATGCCGATTTCCGGCGGTGTCGCCCTGGACGATGACGGCATTATCGTCCTGAGTGAAGGCGAGCTGTTTCCCGGGCACGCCAGAAGCGTTCGGCGTGACCGCCGCACTGGACAGGATCCGGAGAGCATGATCAAGAACCTGGCTGAACTGCAGCCAGGCGCATTGGTCGTCCACCTCGAACACGGCATTGGACGATATCGGGGCCTGGAAGTCCTTGAAGTGGGTGATGGCCGGGGTGAGTACCTGACCCTGGAGTATGACGGTGGTGACAAGCTTTATGTTCCGGTGACTGATCTTGAAATGGTCAGCCGCTACACCGGGGCTGATCCCGAGGCCGTTGCCTTGCACCGCCTCGGCTCAGAGCAGTGGAAAAAAACCCGCCGCAAAGCGGCCGAGAAAGTTCGCGACGTCGCTGCAGAACTGCTCAACCTGCAGGCGAGAAGAGCGGCACGCGAAGGGTTTGCTTACGGGCTGGATCGGGGCTTGTATGCCCGTTTTTCGGCCGGGTTCGAATATGAAGAAACCGACGATCAGCAGCGCGCCATCGAGGCCGTGCTCGCCGACCTGGCCTCGGACCAGCCGATGGATCGCGTGGTGTGCGGCGACGTCGGGTTCGGCAAGACCGAGGTTGCCCTGAGGGCCGCCTTTGCCGTCGTCGACGCGGGCCGCCAGGTCGTTCTTCTCGCGCCAACCACGCTTTTGGCGGAACAGCACCAGCGTACTTTCGCCGACCGCTTTGCCGACTGGCCGATCCGCGTGGAGCTGCTTTCGCGAACCGGCAAGCACACGGCCAAGGTCTTGAGTGGATTGACCGACGGCACGGTCGATATTGTGATCGGCACGCATCGTCTGCTGCAGAAAGACATCCAGGTCAAAGACCTTGGCCTGGTGATCATTGATGAGGAACAGCGCTTCGGGGTTCGGCAAAAAGAGCGGTTGAAAGCACTGCGCGCCGAAGTGGATTTGTTGACCCTGACCGCCACGCCGATCCCGCGCACGCTGAATATGGCCATGAGCGGGCTGCGCGAGCTGTCGATAATCGCCACGCCGCCGTCCCGGCGACTGGCCGTCAAGACCTTTGTCAGCGAATGGGATACGCCGACTCTGCGCGATGCAGTGCTGCGCGAGTTTCAGCGCGGGGGCCAGGTTTATTTTCTGCACAACGAGGTCAAGACCATGCCGCGCATGGTTGCCGAGCTGGCGGAGCTGTTTCCCCAAGCCCGTATCGGCATGGCCCATGGCCAGATGCCACCCGGAGAAATGGAGCGCACGATGCGGGATTTCTATGCCCGCCGGATCAACCTGCTGGTATGTTCGACAATCGTCGAAAACGGCATTGATGTGCCAACCGCCAACACCATCATCATTAACCGGGCCGACAAGTTCGGCCTTGCCCAACTCCACCAGTTGCGAGGTCGGGTCGGACGGTCGCACCACCTCGCTTACGCTTACATGGTGACGCCCGAGCGCCGGGCCATGACCCGCGACGCGGTCAAGCGGCTGGAGGCGATTCAGTCCATGGAGGAGCTTGGCGCCGGGTTTACCCTGGCCAACCACGACCTGGAGATCAGGGGCGCCGGGGAGCTGCTGGGCGAAGACCAATCGGGCCAGATCGAGGCGATCGGGTTTTCTCTTTACTCCGACCTGCTCAACAGGGCCGTCGACGCGCTGCGCTCAGGCAAAGAACCCGATCTGGATGAGCCCATGGCGGTCACCGGAGAGGTTGACCTGCACGTCACCGCCATGATTCCGCCTGATTACCTGCCCGACGTTCACCAGCGCCTGGTGCTCTACAAGCGCATATCGCAGGCTCAGGACGAACGGTCCCTGAATGATCTGCAGGTGGAGATGATCGACCGTTTCGGTCTGCTACCCGACGAAGTCAAGAACCTGTTTAGCAGCGCGGAGCTCAGACTGGAGGCGCGTCGTCTGGGTATTCGACGCCTGGAGGTCGGGCCTGCGGGTGGGCGTGTGGAGTTTGTCAACCAGCCCGATATCGACATGGCAGAACTGATTCGCATGATTCAGAAAGAAGCTCACACCTTCGAGTTGCCGTCCAACGATCGCCTGCGCGTCAAGGGCCAGTTTGAAACGCCGGGAGAAAGGCGCGAGATTGCGCTTGAACTGCTTGATCGCCTTGATCCACGCCGCCGAGCCGCTTGAAATGCATCCTTCGGGTAAACTCGGGGCGGTGAAACTAGCCTTCC
>CAZIMY010000031.1:0-22068 GCA_964540315.1 uncultured Wenzhouxiangella sp. | reverse complement strand
GCGGCTTTTCCGACTGAAACGCGCTCCACGTAGGATTGTTCAGAGGCTCCCTAGTCAAACAGCCGGGCCTGGAATACCGGCCTGAAACTCTGGCGGTGCGCCGGGCAAGGTCCGATGGCCTTCAGGACACCCAGGTGAGCAGGGGTTGGATACCCCTTGTGGCGATCAAAGCCGTAGTCGGGATACAGCTCGTGCAACTCCTCCATGAGTGAGTCGCGGTGGGTCTTGGCGATGATGCTGGCAGCGGCGATGGCCCGATCAGATCCGTCACCACCAACGATGGTTTGCACGGGCACGGTGCTTTGCGGTGCCCGGTTACCGTCAACCCGCGCCAACAGTGGCCGGGGGTCAAGCGCTTCGATGGCGATTGTCATGGCCTTCAGAGTTGCCTGAAGGATGTTGATCTGGTCAATTTGCGCCACGTCCACCACGCTGACCTGCACAGCCAGCGCCCGCTCATGAATCTGGCGGGCTAAGGCTTCGCGCCGCTGAGCGCTCAGCGTCTTGGAATCGGCCAGTCCGGGAATCGGTTTTCCGGGATCAAGAATGACCGCAGCTGCAACCACCGGACCGGCCAGTGGACCGCGACCAGCTTCATCAACGCCGGCGATCAGGGCCCGTTCCGAGCGTGTCAGGCGTTGTTCAGACACCGATACGATCCAGAACGGCGCGGGCTGCCTGGACGCCGGCCCTGCGGGCCAGTCGATCGCGCCACTGGCGGGCGAGCTGACGGTAGTTGTCGACCCGGCCCTGATCCGATAACCAGGACTCGACGTCTGCGGCCAGCCGCTCGGCCGTTGCCTCCTTTTGCAGTCGTTCTGGCACCAGGGGCCGCTGGGCAAGGACGTTGGGCAGGGCCACATATTCAGAGCGCACCAGCCTCAGTGCGCGCGCGAGGTGATAAGTCGTTGGGCTGAGCCGGTAAAACACCACCAGCGGGCATTCGAGCAAAAAAGCTTCCAGCGTCACGGTTCCCGAGGCTGCGACGGCCACGTCGGCGGCCTCCAGAGCAGCCCGGGTTGAGCGCCTGATGAACCGTACCTCCGCTGCTTCGAACGTCGGCCCTGCCAGTTCCCGCGCAAGCTGTTCATGTCGACCACCTGTCACGGGCATCAGCAGATCAGCATTTTCATGCTGCTGGCGCAGGAGTATGGCGGTTTTCGCCAGCAGTTCGATATGACGTTTCAGTTCGCCATCGCGGCTGCCGGGCAACAGCGCGATCACCGGACGCCGCTTGCCGGTTTGCAGTTTTTGTCGAGCTGCCTGCGCCTCGGGGCCGTCCGCCAGTTCGTCTGCCAGAGGATGACCGACAAAGCGAGCGTCGAGTCCGAAAGGCTTATAAAGCGCCGGCTCGAAAGGAAACAGGGTCAGCAGTTGATCCAGCGATCGGGCGATGCGTGGAATTCGTCCGGCCCGCCATGCCCAGACCGAGGGAGAAACATAGTGGATTGTGATCAAACCCTGATCGTGGAGCTGGCGCGCCAGCCCCAGGTTGAAATCCGGCGCATCTATGGTGATCAATGCATCGGCGGGCCAGGATACGATTCGGTTGCGGAGGTTTTTGCGCAGTTGGACGAGGCGTGGCAGGTGCCGGAGCACCTCGGTCAGACCCATGACGCTCAGCGCCTCGATGTCAAACCAGCCAGCCACGCCCGCGGCTTGCATTTGTGGTCCGGTGATACCGGCCAGCTCGACGTTGTCGTGCTGTTGCTTCAGGGCCCGGGCAAGATCAGCGCCCAGCAGGTCGCCGGAAGCTTCACCGGCAACCAGCACCAGGCGGAGAGGTCTTGTCCCGGCCATCAAGCGGGCTTCCCGAGAATTTCAGCGCAGCAGTCCGCGTGAACTGGCACGCGCGCTGGTGATCATCTGCTCGAGTTCGGGCTGGTCCTGCAAGCGGCTTTCGAGTTCAGCCAACGCCTCGTCGCGGCTTTTTCCGCTGCGATAAATCAGTCGGTACGCTTCCCGGATGTTACGAATCTGTACGCCTGAAAAGCCGCGGCGCTTCAGGCCCTCGCTGTTAATGCCTCGCGGCCTCGGCGGCTGGCCGGAGACCATGACATACGCCGGCACATCCTGGCTGACCCCTCCGTACATACCCAGGAACGCATGATCGCCAATGCGGCAGAACTGATGGGCGCCCGAATAGCCGGCAAAAATGACGAAGTCACCGACTGTGACGTGACCCGCCAGCGTGGCTCCATTGGCCATTGTGACCTGTGAGCCGATTTGGCAATCGTGGGCGATATGGCAGTAGGCCATGATCCAGTTCTGGTCACCCAGACGCGTGACGCCGCCGCCATCGGCGGTACCGCGGTTGATGGTGACGAATTCTCGGATGGTGTTGTCGTCACCAATCTCAAGGGCCGATGTTTCGCCGGCAAATTTCTTGTCTTGCGGTTCCTCACCGATGGAGGAAAACTGAAAGATTCGATTGTTGGTACCCAGACGCGTGCGGCCTGTAATGACTACGTGAGGGCCAACCCGGCAGCCGCTGCCCAGCTCGACTTCCGGACCAATGACGCTGTAGGGGCCCACTTCGACGTCTTCGGCGAGCTTGGCGGAAGGCTCGACGATGGCGGTGGGATGGATCATGCGGCGGCCGGGTTCGTCTTGGCGGCGCACATCAGCTCTGCGCTGGCCACCGTCTTGTCGCCGATGCGGGTAATCGCCTCATAAACGCCCATATTACGCATCAGGCGTTTTTGCTCGACCTCGAAAATCAGCTGATCACCCGGAACGACAACCTGGGTAAAGCGCGCCTTGTCGACCTTGACCAGATAGAACAGTTGGCGTTGATCGCTGCTCGCGCTGTGCGCCAGATGCGCGAGGCAGCCGGCTGCCTGCGCCATCGCTTCAATGATCAACACGCCTGGCATGACCGGATGGCCTGGAAAATGACCCTGAAAAAAAGGCTCATTGAAGCTGACGTTTTTCAGCGCGGTAATGCGCGCCGGAGGCTCCGCGCTGAAGGCGAGCACCCGGTCAACGAGCAGGAACGGATATCGATGGGGCAGCAGGTCGAGGATGCGCTCGATATCGATGGTGTTGGGTTCAGTCATTCAGATGGGATCCGCTGTTATTGGTTTTTTTCCAGGCGTCGCAGACGGCGCGCCCAGTCGTCGAGTTGACTCAGCCGGACCAGCAGCCTCTTCCAGCGACCGTGAGGCCGGGCGGGAATGCCCGAACCGTATTCTCCCGGCTGGTCGATAGAGTCGAGTACCGTACTCATGGCCGTAATGATCACCGAGTCGCAAATCGTAAGGTGGCCGGCAACGCCGCTGGCACCGGCGATCATGCAATAGCGGCCGATTCGGGTTGATCCGGCAATCCCGACGCAGCCAGCGATGGCCGTGTGGGCGCCAACGTGGACGTTGTGCGCGATCTGGACCTGATTGTCGATGCGGACGTCTTGTTCGAGGACCGTGTCTTCAATGGCGCCGCGGTCTATGGTCGTGTTGGCGCCGATCTCGCAGTCATCGCCGATTCTCACCCCGCCGACCTGCGGAACTTTATGCCAGCGCCCTTCGCTCATCGCCAGTCCGAAGCCGTCAGCACCGATCACCACGCCGGGATGGACCAGTACGCGCTGGCCCAGCACGGCCTGCCCGCCGATCCACACCTTCCCGACCAGGCGACTTGCCTCGCCGATCTGGACATCGTCATCGACGACGCAGCCTGGACCAACGACGGCCGCTTTTCCGATCCGGACTCGTGAACCGATAACGGTCTGCGCCCCGATGTGGGCACTGCTGTGAATGTCGGCGTCGGCGGCGATGACTGCGCTGGGGTGAATACCAGGCGAGCCGGCCGGCTGTGGTCGCAGCAGCTTGATCAGGCGCGCCCAGTCGCGATAGGGGTTGTCGCTGAGCAAAACGTTGCCGGTGAAATCATCGGCGGCCTGCGGGGTCATCACCACCACGCCTGCCTGCGTGGAATCAAGCGCTCGCTTGTAGGCTGGGTTGGCCAGAAAGGCTGCATCATCACTGCCGGCGCGACCCAGGGTTGCGACGTTGCGAACCGTGCGGTCGGAGTCTCCGCGCAGTGTCAGCCCAAGTGCGGCGGCCAGTTCCCCGAGGCGAAATGAGCGTGAATTGAGCTGCATAACGTCGCGTCAGCGTCCGTTGACGTATTCGCTGAAATCCCGCTCCAGCCAGTCGAGGATGTAGTCGGTGATGTCAATGTTCTCGGAAGCATAGGCGACCGGGCTGGTCAGAATCAGGTCAAAACCGCGTTCTTCTGCGACCTGGCGAACCGCCACTTCGATGGTTTCTTCGAGCGCTTTGGTTGCGGTGCTGGTGCGGAAGCGCAATTCATCGCGTAGATCCTCTCGTCGCCGATCAATCGAGCGACGCAGATTTCGGATGTCCCGCTCAAGTTCCAGCCTGCCCTGGGTATCCAGCTCCGGACTCTCTGCCAGGGTCTGTTCAAGCTCCAGCAGGCGGTTTTCGTCTGCCAGCAGGGATTCGTTTCGGGGACGGAATTCTCCGTCCAGAGATTCGCGGGCTTCGACCACCTGGGGGGCCATCTCGAACAGGCGTTTCATGTCGACGTAGCCGATCTGGATACCGTCCTGGGAACGCGCTTCGGCGGCCAAACACAGAACAACAATGGCAATGATGATCTGCGCAACGGCGAGTATCGACGGGCAGCAGTCGTCTAATTTGGCATGCCTGTATGCGCCCATGCCGACAATTTACACCATCACGCCCTAGAAGACCTGCCCGAAGGTGAACTGCAGTGCCTGGGTATCGTCGCCGTCACGCTGTCGCAGAGGTGTGGCCAGATTGATGATGATCGGACCGATGGGTGCCTGCCAGGTCAGCGAGATGCCTGTTGACGCTCTGAGAAGATCGGTATCGAAGCTGTCGAAGTCGCGGAAAACGTTACCGACGTCGACGAACCAGGCCAGCCGGGTTCCGCTGGCTTCAACAAAGGGTATGGGGAAGGCCAGCTCGGTGCCCAGAACGACCTTGAAATCGCCACCCACTGATCGACAAAAGCGGTCTTTCGGGCCCAGCGAGTTGTCGTCAAAGCCGCGAATATCGGAAACCCCGCCGCCAAAGAAATGCTCGTAAAAGGGCAAGCCGTCATCCAGGGTGACGATTTCGTCGAGCTGACAGGTACCGGCCAGGCGAACCGGTTCTACCGGCTGGATATCCAGCTCGTCGTCGTAGTCGTCATAGGCGTCACCGTAAGAGACGTCTCCGCGGACGCTGAACGCCATGCGGCGGCCGATCGGCCAGTACTTGCGACCCCGGTAGGTGACCTTGAAGAACTCGCGGGTACTCCCGGGTACGGCTACTTCCGCATTCAGACGATTCAACGACCCGCGAGTCGGGTTGAGGAAGTGGTTGCGATTGTCACGCGAGAACGTGGTGTCAAACCGAAAGGTGGTGACGCGCCGCTCGCTGCTTGAAAGAAAGCCATCCTTGTCCTCGTCCAGAGAGATGCCCAGCGGTCGATCGGCCGGGATACGGACCACGATTTCGCTTTCAGGGTCTTCGGGGTTGGCCGGCACAAAGACGGCGGGCAGGTTGATGTCGACGCGCTGGGCCGAGGCTCCGAAGCGCAAGAAGCTCACCTCGGTAATCGGGAAACCGTAGTTGACGCCGGCGGCCGCCTGGCTGGTTGAAAACGAGGAAATATTGGCGCGACCCTGATCAAATTCGCTGTAGCGCAAGAAAAATCCGCGCGATACGCCGTCATCGGTGTAAAACGGATTGGTGTAGCTGATGCTCGCCTGGCTCAGGATTCGGCTGCGGCTCACGGAGAAGCCGACGCGGCGCCCGGAGCCAAGGAAGTTGTTCTGCTCGACGGAAATCGATGCGATCAGCCCCTGAATCTGAGAATAGCCAAGGCCGACCTGGAAGCTGCCTGAGGGCTGTTCTTCGACGCTGACCTCAATGTCGATCTGATCATCGGTGCCATCGACCGGATTGGTTTCAACGTTGACGTTTTCAAAAAATCCCAGCCGCTGAAGCCGCAGTCGCGAACGGTCAAGCGCTGCCTGGGAGAACCAGCCGCCCTCAAACTGGCGCATCTCGCGGCGCAGTACCTCGTCTTTGGTCTGGGTGTTGCCCTGAAAGCTGATGCGGCGCACGTAGACCCGCTTGCCAGGATCGATCGAGAAATTGATCTCGACCTCTCGCGTTTCGCGATTGATCCGCGGAACCGGATTGACGTTGGCAAACGCATAACCGATGTTGGACAGAATGGAGGAGATGTTGTCGACGCTCTGCTCGATATCACGGCGCGAGAACTGGCTGCCGCTTTGGACGGAGATCAATTGACGGAGGGTCGACTCTGCCAGGATCAGTTCGCCGGTCAGGACCACGTCGCTGACGGTGAAGACTTCGCCCTCGCGCACGTTGGCGGTGATGAAGATGTTCTGCTTGTCCGGGCTGATCGAGACCTGCGTGGACTCGATGGCGAAGTCGATGAAACCGCGGTCCAGGTAGAACGAACGCAGGGTCTCGAGATCACCGGAAAGCTTCTCGCTGGTGTATTGATTTCGCCCCTGCCAGAAAAACAGTCCCCGGGTGGTGTTCGACTCGAAGTCTTCTCGAAGCTCGTCCTCGGTAAAGGTTTCGTTCCCGACGATGTTGAGGTGGCGGATGCTGGCCTGATCTCCTTCTTCGATAATGATCGAAAGCCCGACCCGATTACGGGCTAGTTCGGCGATACGGGTGTCGACGTCCACGCCGTAGTAGCCACGGCCAAAATACTGACGAACGAGTTCCTGGCTGACCCGATCGAGGCTCAGTTGATCAAAGATTTCGCCTTCGGCAATGCCGATCCCGGCAAGCGCCGGCTCCAGGTCCTCGCTTTTGATCTGACGATTGCCGGTGATCGTGACCGAGGCGATAGCAGGCCGCTCCTGAACTGAAATGACCAGCGTGTCGTTTTCTCGCGCCATTTCGATGTCGCTGAAAAAACCGGTCTCGTAAAGATCGCGAATGGTGCTGCGGGTCAGTGCCGGGGTCAGCAGGTCACCCACCTCCAGCGGGATAAAGCTGAAGACGTTACCTTCAGAAATTCTCTGCAGGCCTTCGACCCGGATGTCGGTGACGCGGAAGCTCTCGCCCAGCGCGTAGCTAGAGAAGGACAGCGCGATGAGCAGCAGACAAAGTCGTTTCATGAATCCTTTCCGTTTGGCCCCGGTGAACGCTCCCCTCAGCGCGCCGAAGTTTAGGCGATTAGCCGTAAGATATCGTTAAATATGGCCAGGCTCATCAGGCCCAGCACCATGAATAGTCCAAGGTATTGTCCGGCCACCTGGACCGACTCGGATACCGGCGAGCCCTTGATTGCCTCAATCGTGTAGTACAGCAGATGGCCTCCATCGAGCATCGGAATGGGCATCAGGTTGATTACGGCCAGCGACAAGCTGATCAGACCGAGGAAGAACAGGAACCTGGACAGTCCCAGCTGCGCCGAGGTATCGGCCATCTGGGCAATCGTGATTGGGCCTGACAGGTTACTGAGCGATGCCTTGCCAGTGATCATGCGCCCTAAAATGCCCAGCGTGGCGGATGTCAGGCGCCAGGTCTCGTTGACCGCCTGGCCCAATGCATCGACCGGACCGTGGCGCAGGACTACAAAAGCACGTTCAACCTCGGCCTCGATCTCCTCGCCGGCCGGCGGCGCCTGAATGCCGATTACCGGACGGCCTTGGTCGATCGTTGGGGTAATGGTGCGCTCGAGTAACTGACCGCTTCGTTCAACCTGCACGGCGATCGTGTTGGCCCGTCCGTCCTCGGCCAGGGCCTTTCGTGGGATGAGATTGGCAATGTCGCGCCAGCTGTCGACAGGCTCGTCCCCGATACTGACCAGTCGGTCTCCGGCAATCAGCCCGCCAGCCTCGGCGGCAGAGTCGGGATGAACATGACCAATCAGAGGCGGTAGCGCCGGTCTCCAGGGCTGCATGCCCAGATACTCGAGGGTGTTTTCCTCGTTGAAGTCGGGGCCCAGCTGAGCCATTGGCAAGTCGACCTGACGGGTGAATCCATCCCGGTCCTCGACTGCCACTGTCACCGTTCGTCGGTCGAGTGCCGGTTTCATCAGGCCGAGGACCGCATGCGTCCAGGACTCGGTGCTACGTCCGTCAATATCGACAATCATGTCACCTTCGCGCAGGCCGGCTTCGGCGGCTATCCCGGTGGTCGGGCCCAGAACAGGCCGCGTTTCGGGCACGCCGACGACAAACATCAGCCAGAATGCGGCCACCGCAAAAATCAGATTGAATATCGGGCCGGCTGCAACGATCGCCATCCGCTGTGCGACCGGTTTCTGATTGAAGGCCTCATGACGCTGCTCTGGCGCCACAGTCTGCTCACTTTCGTCGAGCATCTTGACGTAGCCGCCCAGTGGAATGGCAGCAACCTGGTAGCAGGTTCCATCGCGACCGGTCCGTGAAAACAGCGCCCGGCCGAAGCCAACCGAAAATGTCAGCACGCGCACGCCAAAGCGACGCGCAACCCAGAAGTGGCCGAACTCGTGGAAGGTGACCAGCAGGCCGAGGGCGACCAGCAACCAAAAGACGGGACCGAGAATTTCCATGCAGATAAAGGCTTCCTGTCAAACGCTATTGTATGGGCAACCGAGCGAGTAAAAGGTTCGCTTACTGACCCCAGATTAACCACGCCAGCGCAAAGAAAGGGAGAGCGGCTCCCAGGCTATCGAAGCGGTCAAGCAGGCCGCCGTGGCCCGGCAACAGCGATGAGCTGTCCTTGAGCCCTTGCTGACGCTTCATCAGACTGATCAACAGGTCTCCCCCAATGGATACCGCAGCCAGCGTCAGACCAATCAGGGCGGCGGTTGGAATGGTGAAGGGCATTGCTGGAATCGTCAGCGCTGCGATCAAAGCCAGCAGGGTCGCGGCAAGCAGTCCGCCCACCGCGCCGGAGCGAGTCTTGCCAGGGCTGATGCCCGGTGCCAGCTTGCTTCCCCCGATGGCTTTGCCAGAAAAATACGCGCCGATATCAGCGGCCGCGATGATGGCCACGACCAGTAGAACCAACCATGGTGAGGTCGCCTGCAGTAGCACGATCGAGGTCCAGGCACCCAAAAGCACCAGGCCGAGTGCGACGAGCTTGAGTCCTGTCTGACCGCGACCAAAGCTCGGCTTGGCCAACCATGGCAGCATCACCAGCCAAGCTGCGACGAAAAACCCTGACAGCGCCAGCTGGTGACCCTGATCCGCGGTTAAACCGTAAAGCACAAAGCCAATGGCGCAAAGAAATATCGCAAAAACAAGCCATTGCCAGGGTGCGGCCAGGCCGGCGAGCCGCCCGGCCTCGCGGCCGCCGACGCCCAGCAGCAGCACAGCCGAGACTGGCATAAAATACATCGGCGGCAGGGCAAACAAGAGCACCAGGCCCACGGCCACCATGGCCAGGGCGGTGAGAAAACGGGTTTTAAGCACTCTGGACCTGGCTCAAACCGCCAAATCGTCGGTCTCGTCCCGAGTAATCCTGTAGTGCCTCATCGAGCGCTTCGGCACCGAAGTCCGGCCATAAGACGTCTGAAAAGAACAGTTCAGTGTAGGCGATTTGCCAGAGCAGGAAGTTTGAAAGCCGCTTTTCTCCGCCGGTGCGGATGAACAGATCCGGCGGCGGCAGGTGGGCCAGGGTGAGCTCCTCTGCCAGCCGCTCTTCAGTCAGGTCGTCTGCGGCCAGATCCCCTGTCGATGCGGCTGCCGCAATTTTTTTCGCGGCGGCCACAATATCGGATTGGCCGCTGTAGTTGACCGCCACATTGAGCTGCAGCCGATGATTGCCGCACGTCAGCTGCTCTGCCTGCGCCATGCCGTTGCGTAGCCCGGGATTGAATACCGAACGGTCTCCCATGAAATTGATCCGGACACCGTGTTCGTGCAGTTCACGAACGTCCTTGTTGAGCGCTCTGAGAAACAGGTCGAGTAACTTCCGGACTTCAGCGGGTGGCCGTCGCCAATTTTCGACCGAGAATGCAAAGACGGTCAGGATAGGGATATTGCGTCGAATAGCGGCTTCAATGGTCCGCTTGAGTGCGTCGCTACCGCACTGATGGCCGTAGGAGCGCGGCTTGCCGCGGCGGGTTGCCCAGCGGCCGTTGCCGTCCATAACGATGGCAAGGTGACGAGGAACGTCGGTGAAGCACTCCACCTTCAGATTTCCATCAGTTCCTTTTCCTTGACCGCGACCAGGTCATCCACCTCGCCGACATAGCGATCGGTGAGTTGCTGGATCATGGTCTCGCCGCGCCGCACGTCGTCTTCGGTGAGTTCCTTTTCTTTCTGGAACTCCTTGAGCTGGTGGTTGGCGTCTCGTCGGATGTTGCGGATGGCGATCTTGGCGTGCTCGCCCTCGCTGTGGACCACCTTGACCAGATCAGTGCGGCGCTCTTCGGTGAGCGCTGGCAGCGGTACCCTGATATTGGCCCCTGATGTTGCGGGGTTCAGGCCGAGATCCGATGTCATGATGGCCTTCTCGATCTTGCCGACCATGGACTTGTCGAACGGCACCACGCTGAGGGTTCGGGCATCTTCGGCGTTGATATTGGCCGCCTGGTTAAGCGGAACCTGGGAGCCGTAGTAGTCGACAGTGACGTGTTCGAGCAGGCTCGGGTGGGCCCGGCCGGTTCGAATCTTGGCCAGTTCGGTCTTCAGCACGTCGACGCTTTTGGACATGCGCGAGTCCGATTCGCTGTTGATCTCTTTAAGCATGATCTAACCTCTCGCGTTACTGCAGTTGTTCACCGCCAGTCGGCAGTCATTGTAATCCGCTTGTGCCCGTCTGCCGACGGGCTCGTCATTCAGCCAACCAGCGTTCCCACACTCTCGCCGGTGATGAGGCGCTGCAACTCGCCGGGCTTGTTGAGATTGATGATGCGGATCGGCATCGACTGGTCACGACACAGGACGATGGCGTTGGTGTCCATCACTTCCAATTTGCGTTCGATGACTTCGTCATAGCTGACGTGATCGTAACGCTTGGCATCAGGGTCAGTCATTGGGTCGGCGGTATAAATGCCATCAACCTTGGTCGCCTTGATCATCAGGTCGGCCCCGATCTCGACCGCGCGCAGGCTGGCCGCGGTATCTGTGGTGAAGAACGGGTTGCCGGTGCCTGCGGCGAATATGACCGCTCTGCGCTTTTGCAGATGCCGGATGGCCCGGCGTCGAATGTAGTCCTCGCACACCTCGCGGACCGAGACTGCCGACATGACGCGGGTCGTCACACCGGCCCGCTCCAGCGCGTCCTGAAGCGCCAGCGCATTCATCACAGTGGCCAGCATGCCCATGTGGTCACCGGTCACCCGGTCTATGCCCGATGCCGACAACCCTTTTCCGCGAAAGATGTTGCCGCCGCCGACGACCACGCCGATCTCGACACCAGCTTCGATGACCGCAGCCACCTCGGCGGCAATGCGCGTGCTGATCTTGGGATCGATTCCGTAATCCTGGTCGCCCAGCAGAGCTTCCCCGCTGAGCTTGAGCAACACCCGGCGTATTGTCCCCGAGGCTTTGTTCAGTACCTGATCCTGGTCATCTGGCATGGCCGGCATGGCTGCAATCAGCCGCCGCGCGCTTGTTGCATGACTTCGGCTGCAAAGTCGCTTTCTTCCTTTTCAATGCCTTCACCGACTTCCAGGCGCACGAACTCCAGGACCTCGACGCCTTTGCCCTTGACCAGTTTGCCAACGGTTATGTCGCCGTCTTTGACGAATGGCTGGCCGGTGAGGGTGATTTCCGCGAGGTGCTTGTTGAGCCTGCCCGAGACCATTTTCTCGATGATTTCAGGCGGCTTACCGCTTTCGGCAGCCTGAGCCACGAGGATGTCTTTTTCCCTGGCAACGGCGTCTTCCGGGACGTCAGCGACGTCACGATAGGCGGGATTCAGCGCGGCCACATGCATGGCGATATCACGCGCCAGGTCAACGTCGTCGCCGGAGACGGCGGCCAGCACGCCGATACGTCCACCGTGAATGTAACTGGCCACAACACCGTTATCTGCCTTCAGGTGTGTCAGGCGACGCAGCTGAATGTTTTCGCCCAGCTTGGCGACCAGTTGCTGCCGGGTGTCTTCGACGCTTTGTCCATTGGCCATTGACGCAGCGCCCAGCGACTCGATGGTGTCGACGGCCAGCGCAAGTGTGGCGACCTCGTCCGCGAACGCCCGGAAGTTGGCGTCCTTGGCGACAAAATCCGTTTCGCAGTTGATTTCAACGAGAACCGAATGGCGCTCGTCGCCGGCCTGGATAACGCTGCCTTCAGCGGCTACACGACCGGACTTTTTATCTGCCTTGGCCAGGCCCGACTTGCGCAGGTGCTCGATGGCAGCATCCATATCGCCGCCGGCTTCAACCAGTGCCTTCTTGCACTCCATCATGCCAGCGCCTGTGCGTTCGCGGAGTTCCTTGACCTGTGATGCGCTTATGCTCATGTCCTATGTCCTTGGAGATTCTGGTGACTTCAGGCGTCTTTGTCTTTGGCGACAGTTTTCTTGGTCGCGGATTTCTTCTTTGCGGCCTTCTTCTTGGTCTTTTTCTTGCTCGCTGCCGGTTTGGCCTCTGCCGGCTCTGCAGCCTTTTCTTCGGCCGACTCAGCTTTCTCTACCGGCGTTTCGACGGGTGTTTCGGCTGGTGCTTCGGCCTCAGCTTTCTTCTCCGCTGGCGCCGGCTCCGCGGGTTCGGCGGCCGGCTCAGCTTGAATGGCTTTTTCCGGCTCGGCAGCCTTCACGGTCGCTTTCTTGCGGGCAGTCTTCTTCGCGACCCGGGCTGCATTCGGGCTCGCCTTGTCAGCGGTGTCCGATTCAACCGGATTGCCGTCAGCATCCAGCTCAACAAATTCATCGGCATTGCCAGCCGTGGTTGGCGCCGAGGCGCGACCCTCGAGGATGGCATCAGCCGCCAGTTGAGTGTAGAGTCGGATGGCGCGGATGGCGTCATCGTTGCCGGGAATTACGTAGTCGATCCCGTTCGGAGAATGGTTGGTATCCACGACGGCCACGACAGGAATCTTCAGCTTCCGGGCCTCGGCAATGGCGATGGATTCATGGCCTACGTCAATCACGAACAGAGCGTCTGGCAAACCGTTCATGTCCTTGATGCCGCCAAGGCTGCGCTCAAGCTTGTCGCGCTCGCGGGTCAGCTGCAGCACTTCCTTCTTCACGAGACGGTCAAAGCTGCCGTCGGACTCCATCTGCTCCAGTTCCTTGAGTCGATTGATCGACTGCCGGACGGTCCGGAAGTTGGTCAGCATGCCACCGAGCCAGCGGTGGGAGACATAGGGGCTGTTGCAGCGCTGGGCTTCTTCGGCAATGGCCTGACCGGCAGCGCGCTTGGTGCCAACAAACATGACCGAACCGCGACGACTCGCCAGGCGGCTCAGAAAGTCCAGTGACTCTTTGAGCAGTGGCAGTGATTCTTCAAGGTTGATGATGTGGATCTTGCCCCTGGCGCCGAAGATGAAGGGTTCCATCTTGGGGTTCCAGTAGCGGGTCTGGTGGCCGAAGTGCACGCCAGCTTCAAGCATCTGGCGCATGGTGACGTTAGGCATTCTGTTTTCCTTTCCTCATGCTGGACACAGGCGCTTCGAGCGGCTTCCAACCGCATAAACTGATAAAGCGCGCATTGTCCGGGGTTTAGGCCTCCGCTGATTCCGTGCAAGCGAACCGTGGCGGCAGAAGATTCGATTGAAACTGACGACCTTCTGCCGCTGGCAACCCCGCATGACGGTGTTAATCAACGTGTGTTTTATCGCCGAATCCAACGTGGACTTGGCATATCTCCTCAATTGTAGCCTGCTTGCCTCCCTGGCCGCAACAAAACGCTGCCTCTTTTGGTCGTAAGCGTAGCTCGTGAATCGTGCCGGATTACAATGAGCGGATGATGACATTGATCAGTGGTTACCAATTCAGTCTGCTGAGCGACCTGGCGCTGATGCGTCAGCGGCTGACGGGGTCGGCACGCAAGCTGGACTTGAAGGGCACGGTGCTGATTGCGCCAGAGGGTATCAATCTGTCGCTGGGTGGGTCTGAGGAGTCCCTTGAATCCTTTCTTGCCTGTCTTGAAAACGATTACGGGCTTGACGCGCTGATTCTCCATCGCCAGACGGTGGAAACCGTCCCGTTTCTTCGGCTCAAGGTCAGGATTCGCCCGGAAATCATTGCTTTTGAGCCCGAGCTGGATCCAGGCAGGGTTCAGACGGGTGATGCGCTAGCGCCCGAGGATTGGCATCGGCTGCTCACCGGAGATGAGGTTCAACTGGTCGATACACGTAACGATTACGAGTACCGGATCGGAAGCTTCCGCGGCGCGCAAAATCCGGGTATCGATCGATTCACCGACTTTGCCGATTGGGCGCGCGATCACCTTGACCCGTCCCGGCCGGTGGCCATGTTTTGCACCGGCGGGGTGCGCTGCGAGAAAGCCAGCGCCCGCTTGCTGGCCGACGGGTTTTCCAGCGTCTATCACCTGCGGGGTGGGATCCTGGCCTATCTGCAGCGCTACGGCGATCAGCCCTCGCACTGGGACGGCGAGTGTTTTGTGTTCGACGACCGTGTCAGCGTAGATGCTTCGCTAAGGCCCAGCGCCCGGCCGGTGTGTGCGGGCTGTCGCCAGCCGCATGATGCGCTGCCTGATGATGGAATGCCTCCAGTCGCCGCAGACGGGCAGTGCCAGTTATGCGACCGCCACTTTGATGAAGCGCGATTGGCCGGCATCCGCGAGCGCGTGCGTCAGATTGCACTGGCTCGAAGGCGAGGCAGCAGCCACCTTGGCCCGCAGCATGTCAGCGGCACGACCGAAGAGGTATCGGAGGCATGAGCGTCAAGCAGGGTGTGCTGCCAACGGAGGTGCCGGAGTGGTTGCCCGCCGCGCTGACGGGTACCTGGAACTTTCTGGCCGCCTACCCCCCGGCACTGGCTCTGGTCGTGCTTGTTGTCGGCTTGGCGATCGCCATCATCGGTCGGCTGTTTGTGCTGCACTGGGGCGGCAAGCTGACCTCTGGCGTTGATTGGGGGCTTGATACGCGGCTGCTGAGAATCTCAGCCAACGTGGCCGCCCTGATTCTTGCCTATTTCGCCGCGGTCCTGGCCGTTCAGGTCCTGGGGCTCAGTGACCGGGTGGAGTCTGTCGTCATCAATGTCATGCTCAGCCTGCTGATCCTGCGGCTGATCCAGTCGGCCATGCGTGCCGGTCACCTTGCTCTGGAGATTCTTTCGCGGATTCGAGACCGATTCCAGATCGTCGATGAGCGCACCATCCCGCTGTTTGAGTTGGTCATGACGCTGTTGATCGTCGCGTCAGCCGCTTATGCCTTGCTCCTTGTCTGGGACATCAACCCGACCGCCTGGCTCGCTTCGGCCGGGGTGGTGGGCATTGCGGTTGGCTTTGCCGCCCGCGATACCCTGGCCAATTTGTTCGCCGGCTTTTTCATCATCGCTGATGCGCCTTACAAACTGGGCGACTACATCGTTCTGGATGGCGGCGAGCGCGGTGAGGTGACCAAAGTGGGTATCCGTTCAACCCGGCTGATGACCCGCGATGATGTCGAGATTACCGTGCCGAATTCGGAGATGGCCAATTCGAAGATCTATAACGAATCGGGCGGACGTTGGGTCAAGTTTCGTATTCGCCTCAAGGTCGGCGTTGCCTACGGTTCGGATGTGGATGAGGTGGTCGATTTGCTGGAACGCATCGCCGCTGCCCACGAAACCGTGTGCCAGTCACCCGCACCACGGGTCCGTATGCGCGGATTCGGGGACTCCAGCCTGGATTTCGAATTGTTGTGCTGGGTCGATCAGCCGGCCCAGCGCGGCCTGGTCAGCCACGAGCTGTACATGAAGATCTACAAGGAACTGGGACGGGCCGGCATCGAGATTCCCTTCCCCCAGCGCGACGTCTGGATGCGGGGGCAAGAGGCCTGAGGTTTCAGGCCTGCCGTTTGATCAGAAAATCGACGGCCTCTTCAATCGGGATTTCGTCGTTCTCCCCGCCGCGCTGGCGATACTCGACGACACCTTTGTCCAGCCCACGATCACCGATCACAAGCTGGTGCGGAATGCCGATCAGCTCCGCGTCGGCGAACATGACGCCGGCGCGCAGGTTGCGATCCTCAAGCAGTACTTCACGGCCCGCTGATTTCAGCTCAGCGTAAATCTTTTCAGCCAGTTCTCGCACCCGGTGCGACTTATGGCCGTTCAGCGGAAGGATGATGATGTCGAAGGGGGCCATCGGCGCGGGCCAGATGATGCCGGCATCGTCATGGTTTTGCTCGATCGCGGCTGCGACGATGCGCGACACGCCGATACCGTAGCAGCCCATGGCCGGATGTACTGCGCGCCCGTTTTCATCCATGACCACGGCATTCATGGCTTCAGAATATTTGCGGCCGAGCTGGAAAATATGGCCGACTTCGATGCCGCGCAGGATTTCGATGTTTCCGGAACCGTCTGGCGCCGGATCTCCGGCCACAACGTTGCGCAGATCGGCAAGCTTGGGCAGGGCAACATCGCGGCCCCAGTTGAGGCCAAAATAGTGCTTGCCGTCCAGGTTGGCACCGGCACTGAAATCGCTCATCAGCGCCACCTGCCGGTCGGCGATGCATTTGATCGGCAGTCGGAACGGGCCCAGGCTTCCCGGACCGGCGCCGACAGCGGCGCGGATTTCTTCTTCTGAGGCCATTCGCAGCGGGCTGGCGACGTCTGGATGCTTTTCGGCCTTGACCGCGTTGAGTTCATGGTCGCCCCGGATCAACAGGGCAACCAATTCCTGCCCCGATGAGCGGCTGGCTTCAACCACCAGGGTCTTGAGCGTCTTGTCGATGGGAACCTCGAATTGCTCAACCAGCTCTGCAATGGTTCGAGCGTCGGGTGTATCGATCAGCTCAAGCTTGGCGGCCGGCGGATCGGCCTCGCCGTCCGCGATGGCCTCGGCGCGCTCAACGTTGGCTGCGTAGCTGCCACCGGGTACGTGCGCGATCTGGTCTTCGCCCGAATCGGCCAGAACGTGGAATTCGTGGCTCACCGCGCCCCCGATGGCGCCGCTGTCAGCTTCCACCGCCTTGAACATCAGGCCCAGACGCTTGAAGATGCGGGTATAGGTGTCAAACATGACGTCGTAGAACTTGCCCAGACAAGCCTCGTCCATATGGAACGAGTAGCCATCTTTCATCAGAAACTCGCGCGCTCGCATGACCCCGAAGCGCGGCCGAATCTCGTCTCTGAACTTGGTCTGGATTTGATAAAAGCAGATCGGCAGCTGTTTGTATGAACGAAGTTCCGACCGGGCAAAATCGGTAATCACTTCTTCATGGGTCGGCCCGAAAGCAAATTCGCGACCGGCCCGATCAGCCATTTTCAGAAGCAATGGCCCGAAGTCCTCCCAGCGACCGCTTTCTTGCCAGAGCTCTGCGGGCTGGACGGAGGGCATGAGCATCTCAAGGCTGCCAGAGGCGTCCATTTCTTCGCGCACCACTTGCTCAACGCGGCGCAGCACTTTCAGCCCCAGCGGCGTCCAGGTGTAAATGCCGGAAGTCAGTTTGCGGATCATGCCGGTGCGGATCATCAGCTGGTGACTGACGATTTCGGCGTCGGCGGGCACCTCGCGCTGGGTGGCAAGGTGAAAGTCGGAAGTTTTCATGGGGTCGAGATGGTCGGCTCTGGAATCAGCGGCAGCATGTTAGCAGTTGCGATCCCTCGGGCGGGTGCGTCAGCACCATTCTTCGATAAACGCCTCCGTCTCCTCGATCATTTCTTGGCGTCGGGCATCGTCCAGCGGTTGCGCTTCCCCGTCATCCTGCCGCAAAACGGCTGGCCGGTCCTGACTGAGAAGGCCCAGGTTTGTTCGAGCCTGCTCGCAGCGCTCCGCGACGATTTCCGGATCGGGCTCGGACTCGCTGATGGCAGGCATTGCCGGTGGTTCAGCGCTGGCCGTTTCAGACGACGGGTTACGACGGCCGCTATTTCTGGCGCGCGCTTGGGTTTCAACCAGCTCGTAGGGGCGACCCTGCGGCGGGTAAGCGGAGAAGTGCTGGACGCCCTCTTCGTCTGTCCAGGTGTAAATATCCCGGGTTTGCTGTGCGCCCAGAGAACTGATCAGGGATGCACCAAGAATAACGGCGAGGATCAATGAGAGTGGATGACTAGCGAGCTTTGAAAGATTCGACATGATGGCTACCCAGGCGCGGCTTCAATTGATGTCAGCATAGAATTTGCCTGATTGACAGGCGAAGCGCAAGTCAGCTTGTCGATGGTACCCTTTTCAAGGAACGAATTAAGCTGCCCCGCAGACCCTCGAGAAACCCGTGAATTTGAAGCCGCCCCAAAAAGCATCCGGACGCCTGGCCAAGGGCGCTTTTCTGCTCCCGAATGCGTTCACGACTGCCGCGCTCATGGCGGGGTTTTACGCCATCGTGGCCGCGATCAACGAGCAGACCGTGACCGCGTGCGTGGCGATTCTCATTGCAGGACTGCTCGATGGACTCGACGGGCGGATTGCTCGCCTGACCAATACCCAGTCCGACTTCGGCGTGCAGTACGACAGCATGTCGGACATGGTCTCCTTCGGTATTGCGCCGGCCGTACTGGTTTTTACCTGGACTCTGGGAAACCTGGGTGGTCCGGAAACGGTCGCTGCCAAACTGGGCTGGCTGGGAGCGTTTTTTTACGCTGCCTGCGCTGCTTTGAGGCTGGCGCGCTTCAATACCCAGGCGGGCGTGGCCGACAAGGCCTTTTTTCAAGGTCTGGCGAGCCCGGCCGCCGCAGGAACCATTCTGGCTACCGTCTGGTTTGGCATCAGTCGCGGGCTGGGGCCGGATGTGCTCGCCTGGCCCGTCCTGATTCTGACGATCGTGCTCGGTACTTTGATGGTTTCGCGGGTTCGTTATTTCAGCTTCAAGGCCTGGCCCGCTTCCGATCGTGTCCCGTTTGCCTGGATCTTCCTGCTGCTGGTCGTGATCGTGTTGCTGGCGGTGGACTTGCCAGCGGTACTTTTCACCATCGGCGTGGTTTATACCTCCTCTGGTCCAATTCTGACGATTCGGGGTCGGTATCAGCAGCGTCAGCGCCGCCGAGAGAAGGGCGATGCCGCTCCCTGATCCCGCCAGCCATGCTCGATTGGACGCGATCGGCGTTGAGATCTGGGCGCGTCGACGGGCGCAGGAAGACGCCAAGTCGAAAGCGAGCGGCGATGAGCCGCGTGTGCGCCTGTCTTCCGGAGAAGGAAGCTGGTTGCTGGTTCAACGGCGCCCCTGGGACGGCAGCCACGCTGGGCTGGTGGCTGACATCACTGCCCTGCTGGGCGTCGATCAGTGTCGCTTCGGCCAATGGTCGAGCGGCGGAGCCGCTGGCCTGGCGATTTCGGAGCTTGCAGCCCGAGGTGTTTCGAGAGTGATTGCTTTTGGACCGGTCCCAGACGGCGTAGATGCAAAAAGCGTGTTCCAGGCGGACAGCCTGGACGAACTTTCGGCCAGTGCGCAGGCTCGGCGGTCGCTCTGGCAGGTTTTGCGCCCGGCCCTGGCGCGCTGATGTCGGCGGTCTGGCAGCCTCAAGTGGCGGTGCGGGCAATGCGCCGCGATGATCTGGCGGCGGTCATGGACATTGAGCAATCGGCTTATTCCCACCCCTGGAGTGCCGGCATTTTCGACGATTGTCTGCGGGTCGGGTACCGCTGTCTTGTCGTGACCGAGCAGGGTCATGTTTGCGGCTATGCGATTTACTCGATCGCGCTGGATGAAGCGCATTTGCTCAATCTGTGCGTCAGCCCGGACTGGCGGCGGGTCGGCCTGGCTTCGATTCTGATCGACCACGTGTTGCGTGAACTGATGCTGGCTGGTGTCGACCGGGTTTTTCTGGAAGTTCGGCCTTCAAACAAACCGGCGCTGAGGCTCTATGCCAAGCAGGGTTTTGAGAAGGTAGGTCGTCGCCCCGGGTATTACCCTGCCGCCGAAGGCCGTGAAGACGCGCTGGTGCTGCTTCGCAATCTTGATGGATCCTTGCTGTGAGTGAGACGCTTCGGGTTGCGGCCGCCCAGATTGCGCCGGTCTGGCTGAATCGTGATGCAACCCTGGCCAGGGTCGTCGAGACCATTGACGAGGCCGCAGTGGCCGGTGCGGAGCTGATCGCATTTGGAGAGGCTCTGGTGCCCGGCTATCCGTTCTGGGTCGAGCGGACGGACGGCGCGCGCTTTGATGATCCGTTTCAGAAAGACATGCACGCGCATTACGTTGATCAGGCAGTCTGCCTGCAGCGTGGTGATCTGGATTCGGTCTGTGCTGCCGCCGAGCGAAACGCCATCACTGTGATCCTTGGCATTCTGGAGCGTCGGCCGGAGCGCGGCCAGAGTGTTTATGCCTCGGCGGTCAGCATTTCTGCAGCCGGCGAAATCGTCGCCTGCCAGCGCAAGCTGATGCCGACCCATGAGGAGCGCCTGGTCTGGGCCCAGGGTGACGGTCATGGTCTTTGTACTCATGCGGTTGGTCCCTTTGTGGTCGGGGCGCTGAACTGTTGGGAAAACTGGATGCCGCTGGCCCGCCACGCCTTGCAAAGCCAGGGAGAAACGCTGCATGTGGCCCTGTGGCCCGGCAGCGCTCGCCTAACCCGCGATATCACCCGCTTTATGGCGCTCGAGGGGCGCAGCTACGTACTTTCGGTATCCGGATTGATGAGGGCCGAGGACTGGCCGGAAGGCTTGCCGCATGACCGGCGCCTGCGGGGGACTATGAGCGATATGCCCTGGGCGCCTGGCGGATCCTGCATTGCGGCTCCTGACGGCCGCTGGCTGATTGAGCCCACCGAGCATGAGTCGGGTCTGCTGATTGCCGATCTGGATATCGGAGACGTCCGACGAGCTCGGCGGAATTTTGATGTGGCCGGTCACTATGCCCGGCCCGATGTATTGAAGCTGCGCGTGAACCGAAAGGCTCAGTCCTGCGTTTCATATAAAGATTGAAAGACTTGCAAAGATTGAAAGGCTTGACGATGAACAAGCCGGACCCAACCGGGCCCGGCTATCGGTTGTCGTCTATTAACGCGTCCAGACTACATCGAGCTTAAAACGCAAAAGTCACCCGGCTATAGACGAAGCGCCCGCTGAAGCCGAACGGCGAGAAGGAAGAATAAGGCAGCACCCGATCGAAGGTGGACGTGTTGACACCGGCCCGGTCGTTCATTTGCTCGGCTGTGTCTGGATACACGTCCAGCAAATTGTTGGCACCCACCGAGATGGTCCAGCTCTCGTTAGGCTGATAGCCAACTTCAAGGTCGGTGATCCACTTCGGCGACATTTTTTCGTCTTCCGCCGGGTTGCTTTGCGGATCGACTGTTCGGCCAAACCGCGTCGTCAGACCGGTGACGCGCCAGTTGCCGTAGCGCCAGGTGGCACCAAGGTTAAAGCTGGATTTTGGCGAGCCAACTTCGAAACGGCGCTGTTCTCGGCTGGAGAACAGGTTGTCCTCGGTGACACCGACCTCAGCAAGTTCGTCAGGCGGTGGCAGGACACGAGCGACCTTGTTATCCGTGTAGTTGAAGCCGGCATTAAAGTCGATCGTTCCGCGTTCGTCCAGCACCATGCTGTACGTGCTGACGAGATCGAAACCCTTTGTTTCGCTATCGATGCCGTTCAGGAAGAATCTCGCTCGATTCGCACCGGTGCCCGCCAGTAACTGCTCAATCCCGGGTCCCGAGAGGTTCTCAGACAGCACGATCCGATCATCGATATCGATCCGGAAAAAGTCAGCGGTCACGTTCAGGCGTTGCATCGGTTGCCAGACAAAGCCCAGTGAGTATGAAAAGCTGGTTTCTTCCTCAAGACCCGGGGAGCCCAAAGCCTGGGCCACGCTGCTATCGGGTCGGAACGTGCCGGTTTCGGTTGGGACGTCGTCCACAAAGACCGTTGCAATCGATGTAAACGACTGCTGAGCCAGCGATGGAGCGCGGAAGCCGGTTGCCACCGAGCCACGCAGGCCGAGGTTGTCGGTTGCCTGGAAACGTCCGGAGAGCTTCCAGTTCAGGGTCGAACCGAAATCGGAATAGTCTTCATAGCGCAGGGCTGCGGCTGCATTGAGGCGATCGGTCAGGTCAGCGT
>CAZIMY010000030.1:9431-22129 GCA_964540315.1 uncultured Wenzhouxiangella sp. | reverse complement strand
GTGGCCGGACCCTGCCCCCGTGCACTGCTGACCCAGTGCCCGCTTGTCGAGGAAACCGGCAAGGTATATGCAGCCGATGAGTATTAGGTCCCGAACCGATCAGAACAGCAGGTTCACCACGGTCAACATAACCGTCAGATAAAGAATGCTCATGATGCCACCCACGCGCAGGAAATCACGGACCTTGTAGCCGCCCGGCCCCATAATCATGGCATTGACAGGATTAGTGGGCAGCATGAAGGCGTTCGATGTCGATAGCGCCACGATCAGGGCGTAAACAGCCGGGCTGCCGCCCGTTGCCAGCGCCACGTTGATGGCAATCGGCACCAGCAGCACCGTCGCGCCAACGTTTGACATGATCAGGGCGAATACCGTGGCCAACAGCGCTATTGATACCTGCAGGACAAGTTCGGGCGTTTCTCCAAGCACCAGCAGAGCCTGCTGGACCAGCCATGCGGCCGTGCCTGTGACCTCCAGCGCAAATCCGAGCGGAATCAAACTCGCCATCAGGAATACGGTCGACCAGCCGACAGCGCCGTAAGCCTCGTCCATACTCAGGACCCCGGTCAGCACCATGCCGACCGCGCCCGTTAGCAAGGCAACAGGCAATGGGAAATCAGTAAACAGAATCATGGTCAAAGAGAGGGCAAAAAAGCCGAGCGCATGGGCGACCTTTTGCGGACGCTGTTCCTCTTTCGGAATATCGGTGGCAACGATAAAGTCCTTGTCGCGGGCCACGTTGGCCAGATCACGCCAGGTCGAGTGACTGACGAGGCAGTCTCCAACCTGGAGCGGTTCTTCACGGAGCTGGTGGGTAATGATTTCCTCGCGTCGATTGATCGCCAAAACCGAGATACCCAGGCGCTGGCGCAGGCGGGTCTCGCCGATGGTCTGACCGATCAGTCGCGATCCTGGCGGAATCACGACTTCTGAGATACCCGCGCGTGTCGGGTTGAAAAGGTTTCCAAAGGTTCTCAGGCGCGGCTGCAGACGCAGATGGTTCTTCAGGGCAAACTCACCGACCTGCTCACGCGAGCCCATGACGCCGAGCACCGTACCCACCCAGATCATTTCCTCAGCAGGAGGTGCCAGCCTGGGCTTGTCCGTTGACTGGATGGCCAGCATCAAAGGTGCTCCTTCCAGTTGTTCCGCCTCCGCGATACGCATCCCGACCAGCGGAGAGTCAACCGTGACCAGCATCTCGTAGATATCGCCATCAATACCGTAAACTTCAGCAAAGTAGCGCTTTGTCCGGCCGGGTGCCGCCGGTCGCTTGGCTTCATCAGCCGGCAGCATGCGCTTACCCAACACCAGAAAGTACGCCAAGGCGGTCATCAGCAAGGCGACTCCGATCGGCGCAACCGCAAACAAGGAGAACTCCTGCATCGCCTCGGCGCCTGGCGGTAACGACCGATTCGAGGTCAAAATCAGATCATTGAGCAAAATCAGCGGCGAAGAGCCGACCATGGTGATTGTTCCGCCGGCTACCGCACAAAACCCCATCGGCATCAGCAGTCGGGACAAAGGTAGGTCAAGCCGAGCAGAGATACGCGACACCACCGGAAGAAAAAGAGCGGTGGCCGCCGGATTCTGCATGAACCCGGAACTCAGGCCAGCCGAAGAGGAAATCATGCCCATCACGCGCGACTCCGATCGCCCGCCAATCCGGACAATGAAGCTTGCAACAACGTTCATCACCCCGGTCCTATCCAATCCTGCGCCGATGATCATGACCGCGATCACCGAAATCACCGCATTGGAGGCAAATCCATTGAACAGTTGCTCTGCGGGCACCAGGCCCAGCAATGCGATCAACACCAGCATGCACAGCGCGGCGATATCGACTCGGACGATCTCAAAGACGAACAACACCATGGTCAGACAGAGGACCATCAGGACCAGGACCATGTCTGAGCTCAGTGTCAGGCCGCCGTCCATTTCCGATTAACCGCTGCGCTCGTAAAGAAGATCAAAGATCTCATGGCCGCGACCCAGGCCGCGGCGTTCGAAACGGGTCTGAGGGCGCCACGCAGGCCGGGCAATCCAGGGATTCCCCAAGTTACTGAACCCGCGGCACCGGTCGACCGTCTCCAGCATCCAGTCGGCGTATGGCGCCCAGTCGGTGGCCAGGTGGAGTAATCCCCCAGGCACCAGGCACTCGGCGATCCGCTCAACAAAATCCTTCTGAATCAATCGGCGTTTGTGATGCCGTTTTTTCGGCCACGGGTCGGGGAAATAAATCCTAACCTGGGCCAGACTGGCCGGCGCCACCTGATTTTCTAAAACCTCTACCGCATCGCGCATGGCGATTCGCACATTGTCGAGCTCCTGCTGCACCAGGGTTTGCAGCAGGCCGCCCACCCCGGGCTCGTGGACCTCTATTCCGACAAAGTGTTTCTCGGGTTCATGCGCTGCCATAAACGCCAAGGCCTCACCGTTGCCAAAGCCGATCTCGACAACCAGCGGCGCCTTCGACGCAAAAGCGCAGCGCAAGTCGACCAGTTCGGGATCAACCGACCAGTCCGGAAGATTTGTGTCCAGGGCGCGTTGCTGGGCGGGCGTCAGGCGGCCGGGTCGGCGCACAAAACTGCGTACGCGACGGTGAAGCCCGTTTGGCGCGGGACCCGTCATCGATCTGAACAAGCAGTGGAATTGTTCGGCATGACCGGCATTCTAGCCGGCCGGCAGCTGCTCATCGGCAGCAAACAGCCACTCCATGATCGCCATGCGTACAAAAACGCCCATTTTTACCTGGTCCAGAATCAGTGAAAGGGCCCCGTCAGCCACCCCGCTGCTGATTTCAACGCCTCGATTGATTGGACCTGGGTGCAGCACTCGGCAATCAGCAGCCGCCAGCGCCAGATGGGATTTGCGCAAGCCCCATTCAGCGTGATAGTCCGCGGCTTCCGGCCAGACCTCCCGGCCCATGCGTTCGTGCTGAATTCTCAGCATGACGATCACATTGGCATCGGTCACTGCGTGCGAAAGGTCCGGGCTTCGAAGCACACCTTGCGGGAGCGCGTCCGGCATCCATGCCGACGGTCCGGCCAAACGAACTTCTGCGGCGCCACGGCGCAGAAATGCGGTGATGTCTGATCTGGCAACGCGGGAGTGGAGAACGTCCCCGACGATCGCAACCCTTGATCCCTCGATTTTTACGTTCGCTGACGCCAAGCTCGCGAGATCCAGCAGCGCCTGACTCGGATGATGACCGCTGCCGTCACCTGCATTGAGCAAATGGATGGGTCGGGCGAGGGCAGCCGCGAGATCATGACAGCGGCCAGTTTCGGGATGACGAATAACCAGGGCATCTACGCCCATCGCAGCCAGCGTTGCTGCCGTGTCTTCAAGCGATTCGCCCTTGGTCGATGACGATCGTTCGAGTTCAACGTTGATCACGCGCATGTTCAAGCGCAGCGCGGCCAGCTCGAAAGACACCCGGGTACGCGTGCTCGGCTCGAAAAACAGATTGACCACGGTCCGGTCAAGCTCGGCTGGGGGCGCGCCGCTGGCCAGTGCACAGCTGCGTTCTATGAGCCAGGACAAATCAGCGTCGGACAGCGAATCGACGTCGAGCAGGTGGCGAACTGGCCACTCAGACGATGCCATGAAGACTCATCCAGGATTCGAGGATGACCGCGGCTGCCATGCTGTCCATCCGCGCGGCATCACGACGGCGGGCACGCCCTTCGCCCCGCCGTTGCGCAAAGCGCTGGGCGGCATGTTGTGAGCTCATACGCTCATCGTGCAGCTCGATCGGGCACTGTGGAGCCACCTCGCCCAGTCGATTAGCAAATCGCCGGATGTCGCGGCTCATGGCTGTTTCTTCGCCCTCTGGCCCAAGCGGCAGACCGACAACGATTCGCTCGGGCTGCCATTGCCCCACAACTTCACCGATCTGCTGGAGCAGGGATTCCGCTTGCCGGTAGCGGATAGGTTCGAGCGGGCGAGCAGAACCTGTCAATCGATGCCCGAGGGCAAGACCGGTCGTACGCTTTCCATAGTCAATCGCCAGCAGCGCGCCCGCCTCAGGCATGGCCGCCGGCCGGTTGCAGTCGGCCGACGTCGATCCCAAGGCGAGCCACAGCGCCTTCCCAGCGTTGTTCTACCGGCAGATCGAAAATCAGCTCGGAGTCCGCCATGACGTGCAGCCAGGCATTCTCGCGCATTTCGTTTTCCAGTTGACCGGCGCCCCAGCCGGCATACCCCAAAGCCACAAGAAATCGCTCTGGTCCTCGCCCTGCAGAGATGTCCTCCAGGATATCGCGCGAGGTGGTGATCACGATTTGTTCGCCGACTTTCATGCTGGATTCGTACTGGCGGTCGGGGCTGTGAAGGACAAAGCCGCGTTCGCGATGGACCGGGCCACCGTCAAACACAGGTGAATCAGCAAGGTCCGCGTGCACGCATTTCAGTCCGACCTGTGACATCAGGTCCCGCAACACAAACTCTGACGGTCGATTTACCGTGATGCCCAGCGCGCCCTCGTCGTTGTGCTGACAAAGCAACGTGACCCCCCGATTGAAATTCGGGTCGTCCATTCCAGGCATGGCGATCAGGAATTGTTGTTCTAAGTAGCTCATGAGACGAATATTAACAGGGCCCAGTTCAGCCTCTAACAAGCCCGCCTGAACTACTAAATTGCCAGGTTCGGGTTATGGTCAAGACATCCACCTGCTCGGCCGCCTCAGCCGGCAACCGGGCAAACGGTGCCGCCAGCCGTACAATTCTGATCGCTGCCTCATCAAGCACCGAATGACCGGAGGAACGCAGCACTCGCACCTGATCAATGCTGCCGTCGGGAAAGATGTCAACGCTTAAGACCAGGCTACCCTCGATATTCTGACGCCGCGCACTCTCTGGATAATTGATGTTGCCGATGCGTTCGACCTTGGCAATCCAGGCACTCATGTAGCTGGCATACAAATGCTCGCGCGTGCTTGCGGAAATGAACTTCCTGCGCGGCTGTTGAAGAAAATCCTGACTCTGGGGCGTGCGATCAACAGCTGACCGAGCAACGGCCAATGACTGTTCAACGAGTTCACGCGGATCGGGCATGTCGCTTTGCAAATTTTCACTGGGCTCAGTGTCGACCAGCAAGCGCTCCTTGGATTCCTCAGTCGCTACCAAGGTCTCAGGAAGCGGTTCGGCCTGCCCCGCCTCAGCCAAAGGCTGCGGAATATCGGGTTCAGGTGCCGGTTGGTCGGTCGACAATGCGTCGGGCGGCCGACCGGCCTCCAGACTGTCGCCACCACCGAGCTGGCTCACCTGCGCCATGAAGTCGGCCTGATCCGGCACTTCTTCGGTCGCCCAGTCGACCAACATGACATCAAGGTCGGGAAAATCGCTGACCGGCTGGGAAGTTTCGAAGTTGAAGTGCACCAGACCAACAATGGCCACATGCAGGCCAACGGCCAAAGCGAGCGCCATGGCCAGCGAATCCGAACCGCGAAGATTGGAGTTCAGGGTACTCACGGATCCACTGCATCAAACAAACGCGCAGCAAGATTGAGGCCAAACTGAGCATCGAGTTCGCGCATACAAGTCGGACTGGTCACATTGATTTCGGTCAGCCGGTCTCCAATCACGTCCAGCCCGGCCAGATAAATGCCATTATCGACAAGAACCGGAGCCACTGCCTCGGCTATAGCGCGGTCTGAAGCGCTCAGCGGCCGGCCCTCGCCGCGCCCGCCACGCGCCAGATTACCCCGGAAGTCCTGGCCGCCAGGAATGCGAGCCAACACGAAATCAACCGGTTCGCCGCCAATCACCAGGATGCGTTTATCCCCTTCCGAGATCGCTGGAAGAAACTCCTGGGCCATCGCCGGGCGGCGCTGCCCATCGGTCAGCGATTCAAACATGCTGTTGAGGTTGGGATCATCGTGGCGAGCCAGAAAAATGCCCTTGCCGCCCATACCGTCAAGCGGCTTGAGAACGGCTTGCCCATGTTCGGCAATAAAGGCACGCAGATCCTCGTGACAGGCGCTGACGAGGGTGGCGGGGATCAATTCCGGAAATTGCGCAATCGCCAGCTTTTCATTGAGATCTCTCAGCCCAGCGGGTCGGTTGACCACCAGTGCGCCAGCTGCTTCTGCCTGCCCGAGCAGATAAGTTGCGTGGAGATAATCCGGGTCAACCGGTGGATCAGCGCGCATACAGACAAGGTCATCTGGACCAAAACCGTGCCGTACGGACTCACCGAGCTCGAACCATCCTGAACGATCGTCTTTCACCCGGATCGGGCGCATCAAGGCTCCCGCCCTGCTGCCTTCAAGATAAAGACCACTCTCGCCAAGGTAAAAAACGTCGTAGCCTCGACGCTGGCCCTCGAGCAGCAAGGCAAACGACGTATCCTTGGTAATATTGATCTGGGCGATGTCGTCCATGATCACGATCAGGCGCTTTCTTTGCATACGGTCAGACCTCAGTACGTTTCAGCGCAGACCATGAATCAAACGCCGAAACAAAAAAATCAGGTTTGTCAGGGCGGTACCAGACCTTCTTTTGCCAGATTGGCAAAACACGCCTGGATAGACTACCCTTAGCCGATAGTTTACAAGGCGTGCGTCCGGGCGATTACCATAACGGCTTATGAGCGAACACGAAAGCGGCAGCAACGGTCAGGCCGAGCAGACACTGACCGGTCTTAAAGTCCTACTGATTGACGACAGCCGGACAATCCGGCGGTCGGCTGAAACCATGCTGACTCGCGAGGGCTGCGAGGTCATCACGGCAACGGATGGCTTTGAGGCTTTGGCACTGATCCACCGACATGAGCCAAACCTGATTTTCGTCGACATCATGATGCCGCGACTCGACGGCTACCAGACCTGCGCCATCATCAAGAATAACGAACGCTTTCGCAGCGTCCCTGTCATCATGCTGACCAGCAAGGACGGCCTATTTGACAAGGCCCGTGGAAGAATCGTCGGCTCCGATCATTATTTGACCAAACCTTTCACGCGCGACGAACTTTTGAGCGCGGTCAGGGATCAGCTGAACGCCGCCGTCGCTGCCTGAATGACGCGGCAGAGCGGGAGCAGCCTTAGTTCAGGATACTGCTGATGGAATCATCCACTGCCACGCAGCCAGACAACGGACCCGGGTCGGATGACCTTCTCGCCCACCTGGCAGACTACGAGCAGCGCAGCTTGGCTCATGATGCCGGGGAGCTTCATCGTCAGGACAAAACCAGCAACTGGTCCGGCGTCGGATTTCGCATTCGCGACCAGCTACTGGCGTTTCGGACAGACCGAATAGAAGAAATCATTTCGCCACCCGCCTATACCGCCATTCCCGGCACCCGCGACTGGCTGTTGGGAATCGCGAATATTCGCGGCAATCTGGCGGCAATCTCTGACCTTGGCTGGTACCTTTTCGGCGAGCCGAGTCCAGTGACGGCGCGTTCCCGTCTCATTCTGACGCGTTTTCAGTCGCGCTTGGCCGGACTACTGGTTGACGAAGTGATGGGGCAGCGCCATTTCCACGCCGATGATCTTCACGACGACGATCAATGGAACGAAACCCCTTTCGCGGGTCTTGTCGATCATTCCTATCCGGTCGGTGATGCCGTCTGGGGAGTACTGGACCTTGAGCAGTTGGAAGAACGTGCTGACTTCATGAACGGGTCTCGCGATGACGGCTGATCACAAAACCATGCGCGCAAGCATCAATAGCTGAGGGAAGCAGAATGAGCCGAAAAAATAACAAGGGAACCTCCCAAAAGCTCTCGAAGGGCCAGTTTTTTCTTTTCATTTTGCTCGCGGCGCTTCTTGCAGGGGTTGCCGGCAACTTTTATCTGCTCAACGAGAGCGCTCGCCAGGAAGCCGATTACCTGGCCCTGACCACGGCAATCCAGGTGCGTTCACAGCAGCTGGCCCGAACTGCCAGCGAAGCCGCCCAGGGCGATATCAATGCACTCGACGACCTCGCCAACTTGCGCGCGGAAATCGATCGCTCAGTCACGACATTGCGCGAAGGCGATCCGGCACGTGCGCTGCCCCCCTCGCCGCCGGCTGTGAATGGATCTCTTGCCACGCTCGAGGAAATATGGCAACGCATCAACGGTGATGCCGCCCAGTTGATCGAACGCGCTGATTTGCTTGTCGGCCTGGCGGATGCCGCAGATGAATTCGCGGCCACCGTGCCGAGGCTGCAGGCGGCGACCGATCAGGTCGTACAGCGCTTGCTCAGCACCGGAAGCGATGCACGGCTGATCTACGTGACATCGCGTCAGCTGGCCTTGGTCGATCGGATGCTTCGAGAAGCCGAAAATATTGTCGATGGTGGCGGTGGCGCGATTACAGCTGCCGACGCGTTTAATCGGGACGCAACGCTATTCGCGCGCGTCCTGCAAGGTCTGCTGAATGGTGATGATGCCCTCGGCATATCCAGCGTAGAGGATGCTGCCGCCGTCGAGGCGCTCCAAATCGTCAACGACTTATTCGCCGACACCCAAGATGAGATTGATACGATCCTGACCGCTTCGACAGACTTGTTCGAAGTCCGACAAGCCGCCGATGAAATCAGCTTCGATGCATCAGATCTAGGAGACCAGGCGGCCAATCTTGCTGAGGAGTACGGCACCCTCGGGGCCAACCGCTTGTGGCCGTCTCTGACCGCAGGTATTGCGCTCGCCGCAGCGACCCTGTTCGTCCTGTTCCTGCTCGGCCTTGGCGCCTATCGCAGTCAGCAGCGAAACGCCCGCATGACCGCCAAGATCAACCAGCAAAACCAGGACGCAATTTTACGTCTGCTTGATGAAATGAGTTCGCTGGCAGACGGTGATCTCACCGTCGAGGCGACCGTCACCGAGGACGTCACGGGCGCCATCGCCGACTCTGTGAATTATGCCGTCGAGGCGCTCAGAGACCTGGTCGCGGAAGTCAACAGCACCGCGCGCCAGGTCGCCGCACAGGCCCAGGAGACGCGAGCAACAACAATGCAGCTGGCCGAATCCAGCGAGCACCAGGCACGAGAGATCGGCACCGTCAGCGACAACATCAACGACATGGCCCGTTCTTTTGACGACATGGCAGGCCGCTCCAATGAGTCAGCGGAGGTCGCCCAGAGCTCTGTTGAAATTGCCAACCGCGGCGCCGACATGGTGCGCCAGACTATCGCTGGGATGGACAACATCCGCAATCAAATTCAGGAAACCGCGAAGCGAATCAAGCGCCTGGGTGAGTCCTCCCAGGAAATCGGCGATATCGTCGAACTGATCAACGGTCTGTCAGAGCAGACCAACGTGCTCGCTCTCAACGCAGCCATTCAGGCCGCCTCTGCCGGTGGCGCCGGACGCGGATTTGCCGTGGTTGCTGACGAAGTTCAGCGCCTGGCCGAGCGCGCGACCGACGCCACTCGACGGATCGAAGCGCTTGTTCAGACGATTCAGTCGGATACATCTGAGGCGGTCAATTCCATGGAAGAAACCACCTCGCAGGTGGTCTCTGGAGCGCGCCTGGCCGAGGATGCTGGTGAGGCACTTGAGTCGATCGAGCGTGTCTCCAACGACCTTGCCGGACTGATTCAGAACATCGCCGGGCAAGCCCAGGAAGAATCTCGCAGCGCTACCCGGATTGCAGGCATGATGACCGGCATCCGCGATATTTCCGTTCAGACCAGTGAAGGCACCGGGCATACGGCTGCATCTGTCGCCAGTCTTGCCGAGCTGGTCAGGGACCTGCGCGAGTCGGTCTCGGACTTCAAACTCCCCGAGGGTGACGACGCGTGAACCGCTGCTCCGAAAGTCACTGCCGCCAGGCTGCTAGCGGAGCAAGGCAGTGAGTGAGTCACCCCTTAGCCGGGAGTCATTGCAGTGGACCCGCCCGATGCTGGAGGAGTTGTGCGTAGAGGTACGCGGCTCGCTGGAGTCGTGGGCGGATGAAGACGCACCCAACCGGGATCAGCTTCTTGAAGAGGCCGTAGAAGCTTGCAGCAAGGTTCATCGCAGTCTTTCGGTGCTGAATTTTGAAAGTGGCGACCTCATGGCACAAGCCATGCGTGACGCTTTGATCGCACTTGGGAATGAGACGTCAGACACCGAACAAACGGTCCAGACCGTGCTTGAGGCGACGGCGATCCTGCCGGACTTCCTGGATTACGTCGAGGCCAGCGGCAGCGATCAGATCGGCATCATCCTCCCTGTTATCAACGATCTTCGAGTCGCAGCGGGTCAGGACGCCCTCGACAAAGCGAATTTCTTCCCGGTCAAGCTCAACGGCGTGCGTCCACCGCCTGAGCAGGCTGATAGCTCGCCAAGCTTTCCACAGCTGAGAAGAGAGTTCCAGCACGCTTTGCGCGACTTCCTCAAAAGCCGTCAGCCCGAGGATTTCAACGCGGTGGGGCAATCACTGCTGAGGATGCGTAATCACCCCTTCCTGCCAAACGGACTGCGCCGGCTGGCGTGGGCACTGGCAGGCCTGTCAGAGCTCGTTTCAGACAGTCAGCTGACGTTTTCGGCCGATGTTTCCCGCCATTTCTCTCGACTCGACGGGCTTCTCAAGGAAGTCTGCGGCGACGCCGACGAACTGGCCATTGGTAATCAGGCAGACAGCGCTGCCCGCGCCGTTCTCTTTCAGGTGGCCTCTCTTCCACCCAGCACACCAACGACGAACGATCTGGCTGAGGCGTTTGAGTTCGACAAGGTCGGAACCGAGGAAGCGCTTGATGCCAGCGTATTTCTTGCCGGACATAACCGGGATCTGATTCGCGCCGTCACCGAGGCCGCGCAGTCCGATCTGGCTGAAATCAAGGAGGTTCTGGGCTCTCAGCTTGAGAGCAACCGGGATCCCGATGTACTGGAACACCAGACCGAACTACTTGAATCGGTCGGTGAAAGTCTGGCCATGATTGGACTGGATGCCCTGGGGCAGCGAATTGCGCGCCAGGCCAAGCGCCTGTCTTCTGTGGGCAGCAACGTTGATGATCCAGTGCTGCTGGAAGTCGCACGCGAGCTTCTGATTGTCGAGTCGAGTCTCGCCGAGGGCTTTTCGGCCGCCGCAATGGCTCCGACCGAGACGTCGGAAGAATCTGTGGCCGCTACGTTATTGCCGGCCTCTGAGCTAGAGCGCATTATTCGGCACCTGATTCGCGAAAGCATCGAGGACCTGGCCCATTCCCGACATCTCCTTGATGGTCTGGCGCGAGGCAGATCAGAAAACGGGGCTGCCGAAGAATCCGGCGGCATCATTCGCCGGATTGCCGGCGCCATCCATATGGCCGGTCTAAGCGAACCGGGGAAAATGCTGGACTCCGCCGAGCGGCTTATTGGAGCGCAATTCGGTGATGACGCATCAGAAGCATCCCCTGAAGCTTTGGCGGCGCTGGCCGAAGCACTGACCGTCATCGAGTTTCACCTCGAGGCCATAGCCGGCGCGGACACCAGAAGAACAGAAGAACAGTTTGCCGCAGCGCGCGACAGGCTGATAGGCCTCGGATACTGGCCCAAGTCCGATCTGGAGTCGGACCTGGAGTCGGACCTGGAGTCGGACCTGGAGTCGGATCTGGAGCCGGACCTGGGGCCCGACCTGGGGCCCGACCTGGGGCCCGAATTGGGGTCGGACCTGGAGTCGGACCTGGAGTCGGACCTGGAGTCCGATCTGGGGTCGGACCTGGGGCCGGACTTGGGCTCCGGTCCCGAGCGAGATTCACAATCCGAGCCGGCAGACGATTTCGACGTTGTGGCGATCTTCCTCGAGGAGTTCGATGAGGAACACATCAAGCTTCAAACAGCGTTGCCACTTTGGCTGTCAGCAGAAACCCGAACGGTCGAATCGCTACAGACCATGCGCCGTTCATTCCACTCACTCAAGGGTTCTGGCCGCATGGCCGGCGCCGAGGAAATCGGAGACTTCTGCTGGGCATTCGAACAGTTGCTGAATCGGGTTCTTGAAGGGCAACTGGCACCAAGCGATAAGCTCGGCGACCTGGTGGCCAAAGCGGTAGAGGCGCTGCCCAGTCTGCGCTCCCGCCTCACGGGAGCTGACAACGCGCCGCTGGATGAACAGCAATGCAAAGACCTGGCCGATCAGGCGAAATCCTGGACTGATTCATCTGCAGAGCTCACCGAAAACCCGCTGCCAGCGGAAATGGAAGATCTGGATGAAACCCTGATCGAGCTCATGATCAAGGAACTGTCCGACCAGCTGGATGTTCTGGCCGATTGGGTAGAACAAGCCCGATCTCGGGATATTGCCGGGCCGATCCACCAAGATCTCGTGCGAGCAGTCCACACGATGAAAGGCACGATGCGGCTGGCGCCCATTGGCGACGAATGCCAAACCGCTCAAATTCTGGAGGACTACCTGGCTGAACTTCAGATGTGCCAGGCGTCTCCCAGCGATGAAGGTCGCCAGGCAATCACTGAATCCCTGGAGATGTTCACGCTCCGGCTAGATCGTTTGGAACGCCAGGCCATCAGTGACGAGCACTTCAACACCGCCGAACTGGCTCGCCGCCTTGGCGATCTGCACGAGCAGGCCCATCGCGAGCGCACCGGAGAGTCGCCGTCCTCATCCGGGCATACTCTGCCGTCGGCGGGAGTCGAAGCAGAAACTCTTTTCGACAGTGAGGTCGATCCTCAGGCACCGCCTCATAGCGGGCTGGATGATGATCCATTCTTCCGCATCGAAGACATCAAATTAGAGCCTGAGCCTGAGCCTGAGCCTGAGCCTGAGCCTGAGCCTGAGCCTGAGCCT
>CAZIMY010000030.1:0-9330 GCA_964540315.1 uncultured Wenzhouxiangella sp. | reverse complement strand
CTGAGCCTGAGCCTGAGCCTGAGCCTGAGCCTGAGCCTGAGCCTGAGCCTGAGCGCTCAGAGGCCCGACCAGACTATGAAGCAATTGGCGACGATCTCCTCGATACTTTCATCGAGGAAGGCCTTGAGATTCTCGAACACTCAGATGGTCTGCTGCAGCAGTGGCAGGAGTCGCCCGAAGACAAGACCATCGTCACCGGATTGCAGCGCGATCTCCACACGCTCAAAGGCAGCGCCCGAATGGTCGGGCTCGACCCGATCGGGAGCGTTGCTCATGCCTTGGAGGATCTGCTCGAAGGCATTGCCGCGGGAACCCGACAGGCGACGGTCGAACGCCGCAACATGCTTGAAACCGGCTGCGACCATCTCAACGCTATGCTCGAGGCCGTTCTCGATCGAGGACCACTGCCAACTCAGACGCTGGATGATCTGATAGCCCGGCAAACTGCAGCGCTAGAGCAGGAAGAACTTTCTGCCGGGCCCACTGCCGCAGCGGCTGCATCTCAGGCAAGTGAGGCCGATGCGCATCGAATCGACCAGCTCCGCGTCGATGCCGAACTGGTCGACGATCTAGTGAATCAGGCCGGCGAAGTCAGCATCTTCCGCTCGCGCCTGGAGCAAACGATCACGCAGTTGCGCGGCAACATTATCGAAGTCGAGGAAACGGTAACGCGGTTGCGGACCCAGTTGCGCAAGCTGGAAGGCGAGACTGAAGCACAGATTCTTTCCCGTTACGAGCGAGAGCATGGACCGGCAGAAGGAGACTTCGATCCTCTCGAACTCGACCGCTACTCAACGATTCAGCATTTGTCTCGCGCGCTCGCCGAATCGACCGGAGACCTGGGCAGCCTGACGGCCTTACTGGAGGAAAACGCTCGCCAGTCTGAAAACCTGCTCATGCAGCAGTCACGTGTAGCAAACGATTTGCAAGAAGGTCTCATGCAGGCGCGCATGGTGTCGTTCAACACCCTGTTGCCCCGGTTCCGCCGGGTCTTGCGCAATGCGTGCAGAGAGCTGGGCAAGCAAGCCGAAATCAAGCTCGAGCTTGAAGGCGAGGGCCTCCTCGACCGGAACGTCCTCGACCGCATGACCGCACCGATTGAGCACCTGCTGCGCAACTCTGTCAGCCACGGCATCGAGCAGCCGTCCGAGCGCCTGGCCGCAGGCAAACCCGAAACCGGGGAAATCCTGATCGAAGTCGTGCGTGAATCCACCGAACTGGTGATCCGCGTCAGGGACGATGGTGCAGGGCTGGACCTTGACCGAATACGTGCGCGGGCCGCAGCCAGCGGTTTGGTCGATTCAGGAGAAGATATTGACGACACGGCAGCCGCGCAGTTGGTGTTCGCTCCCGGCCTGAGTACAGCCGAAACCGTCAGCGAGCTTTCCGGAAGGGGTATTGGACTCGATGTTGTCGCCAACACGGTCCGTCAAACTGGCGGTAGCGTCAGTGTCGAGGCCCAGCCTGATCATGGGTCCGTATTCACGATCCGAATCCCACTGTCACTGACCGTTCTGCAAGGCATCCTGATTGGCATCGGCGACCTGCAATTCGCGATTCCGCTGCAAACGGTCCGTGGCGTGGTCCGCCTGCCAGCCTCCGATTGGGAAACTCATCTGGAGCAGGATTCGCCGGAACTGGAATACGGCGGCCAAGATTACCCGCTGCTCGAACTCGAGCCGCAACTGGGCTTTGCGCCCGCGCCGCCGCGAAGCAATTATCTGAACCTGCTGATGGTTGAGGTCGGAGATCAGCGAGCTGCATTGAAGGTTGGCGAACTGCAGGGCCATCGCGAAATTGTCGTCAAACCCGTCGGACCCCAGATCAGCTCGGTTCCCGGCATTCTGGGGGCAACCATCTCCGGTGATGGACAGGTCGTTCCCATTCTTGATATTGGACCGCTGCTCAGGCGGGCATTCGCATCGGGACGCCTGCCCGGCTCTTCAACCGTGGACGCCATGACCGCCAGCGCACCGGCAGAGTCGGAAACGACATTGGTTATGGTCGTGGATGATTCAATTACGGTGCGGCGCGTCACCGAACGCGTACTGCAGCAGCACGGTTTTGATGTGATGACTGCACGCGATGGACTGGATGCGGTTGAAGCCATGGTTGATCGTCGGCCCGATCTCATCCTCCTGGATATAGAAATGCCGCGCATGGACGGCTATGAACTGGCCATCCACGTACGTAACGACCGGCGGCTCATGGACATCCCGATGATCATGATCACGTCTCGCAGCGGCGAGAAGCATCGCAGCAGGGCTGCTGAAATTGGGGTCAATGACTACATGACCAAGCCTTATCAGGAAAATGAGCTCATGGATCGCGTCGTTAAACAACTTGGGATCGCTCACGACCAAGGAAAGACATCATGAGCGCCGGAGAGATCAGATGCGTATTGGTGCCCGTTACGCAAGCAGAGCTGCTACTGCCAAACGCAGCGGTGGCTGAGGTCGCAGCCTACACGTCACCAGAGCCGATCGCCGGCACACCCGACTGGATGCCGGGCACGATTCTCTGGCGGGGTTGGCAGGTACCGCTGATCCATTTCTCCGTTCTAGCCGGCTTGGCCGAGCAGGAAGACGCCTCATCGGCCCGCCTGTGCGTGCTCAAATCCTTAATCGGCAGCGAACGCATGCCATATTTTGCACTGCTGGCTCAGGGATTTCCCCGGCTCACAACCGTCGACCGTTCAAGTATGACGACGATCGAGAATTCAGCGGACTCCGTTGGTGTGGCGGGCCGGGTACTGGTTGAAGGCAGCACGGCCATTATTCCCGATCTTGATCAGCTGGCCGACTTGGGGGTCCAGGGTGCTTTTGGCGCCCTGCCGGCGTCTGACAAGCCGTCGTAAGCTTGACCCCCCGATCGGGCTGGAGACAGCCGAGCGCCATTGCTTAGCAGTCGACTTTAAAGCCCCAACAGCTTTTCCAGATAGTGAATATTGCTCCCGCCGCGCACAAAACCCGTGTCAGTCATCAGACGCTGATGCAGCGGCAGGTTGCTGACGACCCCGCGCAGCACCATTTCATCAAGAGCAACACGCATTCTCGCAATGGCGGCGGGGCGAGACTCGGCGTGCGCAATCAGCTTGCCGATCATCGAATCGTAGTTGGGTGGGATTGAATAGCCGTCATAGATATGCGAATCGACCCGAATACCGGGACCGCCGGGCGCATGAAACGCTTCGACGATGCCGGGCCGGGGAAGAAAGCGTTCCGGGTCTTCGGCGTTAATTCGACATTCGATGGCGTGTCCGGTCAGGTGGACGTCGTCCTGGGTCACGCTGAGCGGCTCACCTGCCGCAATCCTGATCTGTTCGCGAATTAGATCAATACCGGTCACGCACTCGGTCACCGGATGCTCGACCTGAATTCGCGTATTCATTTCGATGAAGTAAAACTTGCCGTTCTCAAACAAGAACTCGAACGTGCCGGCGCCAAGATAGCCGATGCGTTTGCACGCATCGGTACAGATTTGGCCAATGTGTTGGCGCTGCTCGGCGGTTACTCCAGGCGCCGGGGCTTCCTCGATCACCTTCTGGTGACGACGCTGCATGGAACAGTCCCGTTCTCCGAGATGGACTGCATTACCGTGTGCGTCAGCCAGTACCTGAATTTCGATATGACGCGGATTGGTCAGGTACTTCTCCATGTAGACCGTGTCGTCGCCAAAGGCCGATAGGGCCTCCTGGCGAGTCAGCTTTATCGCCTGCACAAGGTCCTCGTCGCGCTCTACGACGCGCATTCCGCGTCCGCCCCCACCGGCAGCCGCCTTGATGAGGACCGGGTAACGGATGTCACCAGCGAGTCGCAGGGAGCGACGGTCATCATCGTCGAGCGGGCCGTTCGAGCCGGGCACGCAGGGAACGCCAGCTTGGCGCATTGCATGAATGGCGGACACCTTGTCACCCATGAGCCGGATGGTCTCCGCCCTCGGCCCAATGAACACAAAACCTGATTCCTCGACACGCTCGGCGAAATCGGCATTCTCAGCCAGAAAACCGTAGCCCGGATGAACCGCTTCGGCATCTGTAACCTCCATGGCCGCAATCAGCGCGGGGACGTTGAGGTAACTCTGGGCCGAAGGAGGGGGTCCGATGCAGACCGATTCATCGGCCATTCCAACGTGCTTCAGGTTGCGATCGACGGTGGAATGGGCAGCGACGGTTCGAATGTTCATGGCCTGACAGGCCCTGAGTATTCTCAGAGCAATTTCTCCCCGATTGGCAATCAGGATTTTCTTAAACGGCGCCATGGTCAACCTGCCTAAGACGTGCGAATCACGAAAAGGGGCTCGTCAAATTCGACCGGCTGCCCATCTTCAACAAGCACGGCCACAACCTGCCCGGCGACTTCGGCTTCGATTTGATTGAACATTTTCATCGCCTCAATCAGACAGAGGGTATCCCCCAACCCAACCTCACTGCCTTCCTTGACGAAAGCGGGGGTCTCCGGGTTCGGTGAAGAGTAGAACGTCCCCACCATCGGCGAGCGCACAATTTCGCCCTCCGGCAACTCAGGCTCGTCCGAGCTGGGCTGGTTTTCCGCAGCAGACGCTGATGGACTGGGGCCGACCGGCACGGTCGGCAAGACGGCAGGTGCCGCCGAAACAGACGCAGAGTGCCGGATCAGTCGAACAGATTCTTCACCTTCATGGATTTCGATCTCGCTGAGCTGCGATTCCTCGAGCAGTTCGATCAGCTTTTTGATTTTTCTTAGATCCATCGTTTTCTCACTGGGTGGCATCTATGCGGTTGATCACGGCCTGCAGTGCCAGAAGGTAGGAATCAGCCCCGAAGCCGGATATCCTTCCAATCGCGAGGTCGGCCAGATAGGAGTGGTGGCGGAACGATTCGCGCGCATCAGGATTGCTCAGATGCACCTCGATAAAAGGCAGATCCACCGCCGCCAGCGCATCGCGGAGAACGACTGAAGTGTGCGTCAGTCCACCCGGATTGATGATGATCCAGTCAAAACCGTCCGGACCGGCCCGGTGAATACGCTCGACCAGCTCGTGCTCTGCATTGGACTGAAAGGATGACAACTCGATCTCGCACTGATCAGCCACCCGAGTGAGCAAATCATCAATCTCTTCAAGCGTATTGTGACCGTAGATCGATGGTTCACGTTGACCCAGGAGATTGAGATTGGGCCCGTGTAAAACGAGAATGCGCTGCACGCAGACTCCTAACCGTGAATAAGCAGTCGAGTCTGCCCGAAAAATCAAACGATGTCCACACGTTCGCTACCGTATGTCGCATATTGCCAGCCTTTATCGGCAGACGACTACAGCCAGGGCTGGATGACCCGGTCCAGTTCAGCCGCAGTCACCTCGCCCAAATGCTGCCAGCGGATCACACCGCTGCGATCGACCAATACGGTGTACGGCAATGCACCGGCGCCGTTGCCCCAGGCCTTCTGCGTGGCCATCACGTCGGCATTGCCCACAGCAATGGGATAGCTGATATCAAGCTCAGCGGTGAAGTTCCGAACGGCTTCCAGATCATCAATCGCCAGACCAACCACCGCAACATCGTCGCCGTATTGTTGGTCAATTTCATTTAAGGCAGGCATCTCCCGTCGGCATGGTGCACACCAGGTCGCCCAGAAATTCACCAGCAGGACACGACCGTCAAAATCCGCGGCATCAACCCATGCACCGTTCAAGCCACCATGACGAAAGCCCGGATGCGAATCACCAATACTCGCCCCCTGGACACCCGGCGGCGGCTGAGGCCTCGACAACCATGCAAACCCTCCGCCCAGCGCCAGCCCGATCAGGGCGGCACCGATGTACATCCAAAGCATTCGACTCATGCGCCGCGCGCCTCATCGAGCAGGGCAGCCAGCTCTGCTGCGGGCACAAATCCGTAAGTGCGCAGACCTCCAAGCTCCTCACCCCTCTTGAAGAACAAGTACGCCGGGGGGCCGATCAGGCCGAAATAACCAAGAATCTCGCGGTGTTGATCGGTGTAATCGGTCACGTCAACCTTGAGAATGGTCATCTGACGAAACCGCTGCTGGACTTCCTGCTCAGGGAATGTCCGCCGCTCCATACGTCGGCAGTCGACGCACCATTCGGCCGTAAAACTCAGAAACACCGCGCCCGGGGCATTCTCAACCGCCGAGCGCAGTGCTGGCAGGGAATCAACCTGACGGAACTCCGCGGCCGGCAGGACGCCAGCAGAGCTGGCGCCGCCTTTCAGATGATTCAGCGGTCGCATCCAATCGTCACCACCCGATAGCGCGCCGATAATCTGGGATCCACCAAGCAGCAGGAGGATCACGCCAAGTGCCTGCCAAAGTTTTTTCCAGCCCGAAACCTCGGGCGATAAGCGGGTCAGCGCACCAAGGTATACCGCGCTGGCGACAGCCAACGCACCCCAGAGCAACATCGTCACCTCGGCAGGAATGATGCGCTCGAGCATCCAGATCGCCAGGGCCAGCAAGCCAACACCAAAAACGGCCTTGACCGCGTTCATCCAGGCGCCGGCGCGCGGCAGCAACTTCCCGGCCGATGTCCCCCATACGATCAGCGGAATCCCCATGCCCATGGCCATCGAGAACAAAGCGGCACCGCCGAGCACGGCATCGCCCGTTTGGCCAATGTAGATCAGCGCTCCCATCAGCGCGGGCGCAACGCAGGGCCCAACCACCAGCGCCGACAAAGCGCCCATGATGGCCGCTCCGGCCAGAGTGCCACCTTCGGCCCTGTTCGACAGTTCACTCAGACGCGTCTGCACGGCGGCCGGCAACTGCAGCTCATAGAAACCGAACATGGCCAGCGAAAGGATGACAAACAAAACGGCAAAGCCGCTCAGGACAAACGGATGCTGAAAAATCGCCTGCAGGTTCTGACCGAACATTCCGGCGACCACGCCAAAAGCGGTGTACACCAGCGCCATGGACAGTACGTAGACCAACGACAGACGAAAGGCCTTGGCGGTGGTCAGACGATCACCTTCTCCTGCAATCAGACCGGAAAGAATCGGCACCATGGGGAAAACGCAGGGAGTAAACGCAAGGAGCAGTCCCGCCACCAGAAACAACAGCAATGCCAACAAGGGCGTGCCGGCCAGCGCTGCGGCCAGCCGATCCTGTTCGGCACCGGGTGCTGGAGAGACTGCTGTCGGATCACTTGAGGGGGCTAGCCGAATCGCTTGTTCGGCCCTCGGTAACTCAATGGCCGCAACCGTCTCCATCGGCGGGTAACAGATACTGCCTTCAAGACAACCCTGATGCCCCACGGTCAGGTCGACGACCTGAGCCGAGCCCGAAGGCCGGGCCAGATGAAGCGGGATCTCGACTTCCCCGAAATAGACTTCAACATCGCCGAAAGACTCGTCGGTGATCCGTGTTCCGCCTGGGAGATCTGCACGGACAACTTCCAGCCCTGTGTCACCCAGCTCGAAAGAAAACTGATCGCGATAGAGGTAATAACCGGGCTGCGACACCGCTCGAACCAGCAAAGTAGCCGGACCGGTGGCGATCGCCTCGATTGAAAAAGCTTCTTCTGCGGGCAGGGCCTGATCTGAAACGTCCAGCGCCGAGGCTGACGAGCGGGGTCGATTCAAAAGATTCGCCAGTGAAGACCGGGAGGCTGCGCCCGAGCTCGTCTGGCGGGGCAGCTGCAGGCTCAATTGCTCCCGGCTGGGCGGATAACACAGCCCAACGTCAGCGCACCCCTGCGAGCGGACGCGCAGTTCAATACGCCCGCTTTCAGGTGCCGAGATAAAAGGCACCCTGACCGTTACCTGACCCCGGTATGTTTCCGTTTCGCCGAAAAACTCATCGGTAGTCAGCTCGCCGGTAGGGATTTCCAGCTCGTCGAGCACGAGATCGTCGGACTGGCTCTCAACCTCGAAAGCATGGCGGTAGAGGTAGTAGCCCTCGGCAATCTGCCAGGTCAACTCGACCTGTCCATCGACCACAGAGGCCTCTAGCGCAAACGCTTCTTCGACCGGGAGCAGGTCATCGGGATTGATCTGCGCATGGGTCGGGTTCGCCAGCAGCAGCGCAGCGAAGATCAGCGTTAACCTGCTCACGGCAGCAATAGTTTCAGTCATTTTTCATCCAGTCTTCGGCCCACTGCAGATATGAATCAGCTCCATCGGTGACAGGCACGATCAGAAGCTCGGGCACATCGTAGCCATGGTGCTTGGCAATAAAGTCCTTGAGTGCCGCCACACGATCCGGCGCCGTTTTGATCGTCAACGGCACCTCTTTGTCGGCATGAATTTCGCCCTGCCAGGGATACACCGAAAGAACTGGCGATCCGACGCTCACGCACGCAGCCAGACGATTTTCGACCAGGCCGCGGGCGAGACGTTCCGCCGACTCATCGTCAGCGCAGGTCGTCATCGCCACCAGCAATCGGCACTTGGTCATCGCAGCTCACCATTCGGTTTATCAGTCGACCGCGTAGTTTACTCGCTCGGCACATTCGCAGAATCCACGCGCTCGCAAAACGATCCAGCGCGATCGCGCTCTTGAAATGCGCTGAACGGGACTCCATTTGGCTGTGCGAGAGGTTGGACTGGGTGTCCCCGGTCCGCCAGAAAATCTTGAGGTATCGCCGTTACGGGCATTCAATCCGGCGGCGATGTGTGTCAATCATCGATTTGTATCGAAACAGTCGTAAGGGAGAAAACACTCATGAATTTGCGTCCTTTGCATGACCGCGTGATCGTCAAGCGCGTTGAAGAAGAGCGCACCACCCCCGGTGGCATTGTCATTCCAGACAGCGCGGCCGAAAAACCAATCCGCGGCGAAGTGCTGGCCGTAGGTAACGGCAAGATCCTCGACAGCGGCGAGCAGAAATCGCTTGACGTCAAGCCTGGCGATACCGTTCTGTTCGGTAAGTACTCGGGCACCGAGGTCAAAGTCGACGGAGAAGAACTGCTCGTGATGCGCGAAGACGACATCATGGCGGTCATCGAATCCTGAATCGACCGTCAACGATCTCCTAACTCCACAGATTTGAAACGTAGAGGATAAGTAACAATGAGTGCCAAAGAAGTCCGTTTTTCAGAAGATGCCCGCAACCGCATTCTTGCCGGCGTCGACGTGCTGGCCCGCGCGGTCAGCGTTACCCTCGGCCCCAAGGGCCGCAACGTTGTGCTCGAAAAGAGCTTCGGCTCGCCGACAGTCACCAAGGACGGCGTGTCCGTGGCCAAGGAAATCGAGCTCGAAGACAAGTTCGAGAACATGGGCGCCCAGATGGTCAAGGAAGTCGCTTCCCAGACCTCTGACGCTGCCGGCGACGGCACCACCACCGCCACCGTGCTGGCCCACGCCATGCTGCGCGAAGGCCTGAAGTCGGTTG
>CAZIMY010000029.1:0-22223 GCA_964540315.1 uncultured Wenzhouxiangella sp. | reverse complement strand
AGCGCGAAACGCAGCGTCACGATTTCGGCACACCCATACTGGAAGGCCGGTCGCCCGAGAAATCAGCACCGGCTCATCGCCCACCGAAACCGGATCGCTGCCGGCTTCAACCCTCAAAGCGTGGGTTGCGGAAACTCGACTGCCGCCGTAGCCACGACTGATTATCCCGACGCCGAATCCGTGGGCTGCCAGCGCATCGGCCAGCGCAATGACCGTGGGGGTTTTTCCGCAGCCGCCCACCGCAAGATTTCCAACAACGATGACCGGGACCGACGGTTTTTTGGTCGGACGCCGCCAGCGTTCTGCGAGGATGTGTCCATGAAGCCAGGAGAGCAGTCGCCAGGGCCAGCCTGGTTTTTCAGTGTCATACCAAAGGCGATTGGCGTAGCGCTCAAGCCAGGCTCGCACCAACATGCTCCGTCAATCGTTCACCAACTGCAGCTTGTGCAGATGGTGGTAAATCCCGGCGTCATTGGCCACCAGTGAATCGTGCGTGCCTGTCTCCACGATGCGGCCGCCATCGAGCACGACCACCTGATCGGCTTTCTTGACGGTCGCCAGCCGATGCGCGATGACCAGGGTGGTCCGCCCGGCCATCAGCACCTCCAGGGCCGCCTGCACGGCCTGTTCCGACTCGGCGTCCAGGGCCGACGTCGCTTCGTCCAGAATCAGAATCGGCGCATCTTTGAGCAGGGCTCGGGCAATAGCGATGCGCTGGCGCTGACCGCCCGACAGCAGCGCACCACCCTCTCCGATCCCGGCGTCGAAGCCCCCCGGCAGGCGTTCGATGAACTCCAGCGCATGGGCTGCCCGCGCGGCCTCGACAATCGCCTCCCGCGACGGGGAAGATGCGCTGCCGTAGCCAATATTCGAAGCAATTGAGTCATTGAACAACACCACGTCCTGACTGACCATCGCGACCTGCCGCCGCAACCCGCTCAAGGTGTAGTCCCCGAGACTGACGCCATCGATGCGGACCGAGCCTTGATCCGGGCTGTAGAAGCGCGGGAGCAGCTTGACCAGCGTTGTCTTGCCGGAGCCTGATCGACCAACCAGGGCTGTTACGGTGCCGGGCTGCAGGACCAGGCTGACCTCGCTCAGGGTCGAAAGCTCCGCTGTCGGGTATTTAAAGCTGACCTTGTCGAAGGCAACCTCGCCACGGACCCGGTCCGGATTCAGCGTTCCATCATCGGGCTCAGGCTGGGTATCGAGCACGGAAAAAATGCTGTCAGCGGCGGCCAAACCTTTCTCGATGACCACGTGCATCTTGGTTAAACGCTTCAGGGGGGGTATGCAGGCAACCATGGCTGCCAGGACCGACATGAAAATCCCTGCCGTGACTTCGGCCCGCATGAAGTCACTGGCCGCAATGATCAGTAACAAGATCACCGCAGCGCCGGCTGCGAGTTGAATGGAAGAAGAAGATAGAAGCTGCGTCGCCGTCAACTTCAAGTGAAGTCTTCGATTATTTTCATTAATTTCTGAAAAGGCTTGTTTTTCTTTATCTTTCGCACCGAATATCTTGATGACCTCATGACCGTTGACCGCTTCCTCGGTCACGTGGGTGACGTCGCCCATTGAATCCTGGATTCGCGTCGATATGCGCCGGAACCGTCGGCTGATCACGGTGACCACCAGCGCGATCACCGGCACCAGCAGCAGCATGGTCATGGTCAGTCGCCAGGATTGCAGCAGCATGACCGTGACAAGGGCGATGACGGTCAGCACATCGCGGACAGAACCAATCAGGGCGGTTGTCGTGGCCTGGGCAACCTGTTCAGCGTTATAGGTCACCCTGGAGATCATCTGGCCTGACGAGTGGCGGTCGAAGTATTCGGCAGGCAGCTCCAGATAACGTCCGAACAGGTCTCCTCGCAAGTCCGCGATCACTCTGCGCCCGACCCACTCCATGCCGAAGACGCCGCCAAAATTACCGACAATTCGCAGCAGCACGGCAGCCAGCACCAGCCCGGGCAGCCACAGATTCAAGGTGGGGTCCGGCGCGGCAATCGTGTCATCGATCAAAGGCCGGAGCAGATAAAAGAACAGACCCTGGCCTGCAGCGTCCAGCGCCACGGCCATCACCGAAAGCGAGAAAATGCCCTTCTGGCGCCTTACATAGCCGAGCAACCGGAGAAACAGACCCCGCGCATCAGCCGGGCTGTCGGTCACTCTGCGGCCTCGGTCGCTTCAACTGTCGCGATCCCGACTCGATTAATGCCTTCGGCTGCTGCGGCGTCAAGCACCATGACGACCAGGCCATGCGAGGCGCGTTCATCGGCCCGAACGACCAGCGGAATGTCGGGTGTTTGCGCCCGGAGGTCACCGAGCACCGCGCGAAGCGCTCGATTGGTGTTTTCTGTCAGCAGGTTGTCATCGACAAAAATCCGCCCATCTTCGCTGACGGTGACTTCGATGAACTGTGGCACCGAATCGGCTTCAGAGGTCGTGGCCTCAGGCAGATCGAGGCGCAGCAGCGCCTGGCGGTCGAAGGTGGTGGAAATCATGAAAAAAATGAGCAGCAGAAAGACGACGTCAATCAGCGAAGTCAGATTGACCTCCGGCTCTTCGTGTTCTTCGTCCTGCAAGCGCATCCTGGCCGATCCAGTTATCCGTCGCCGCGCGAATGGAGCTTCTGACGGCTGATCTGTCCGTGCTCGATTGCCTGGAGCAGGTTCAGGGCCTGAGCCTCCATTTGCAATACGTAATCACGCACCAAACCCTTGAAATAACGATAGAAAAAATACGTGGGAATCGCCACGCTCAGGCCGGCTGCGGTGGTAATCAAAGCCTCGGAAATTCCGCCTGCCATCTCGTTGGGGTCGCCGACACCATGCAGCATGATGGCGCTGAAGACCCTGATCATTCCAATGACCGTCCCTAATAGCCCCAGCAATGGGGTGATCCCTGCGAGCGTACCCAGCGTGTTGAGGAAGCGCTCCAGCCTGTGCACCACCTGTCTGCCGGTGTCTTCGACCGCCTCCTTGATGACTTCTCGACGACGATCGCGATGCTCCAGCGCCGCAGCCAGCACCTCACCCAGCGGCGAGCTCAGTCGTAACTGCTCAATATGCTGCTGGTCCAGTTCTTCCTGCGCAGCCCAGCGCTGAACCTGATCAGGAAGACCATGCGGCACGACACGAGACCGGCGCAGGGCCAGAAAACGCTCCAGTATGATGGCGACCGCAAGCACCGAGCACAACAGAATTGGCGCCATCAGCCAGCCGCCGGCAATCACGATTTCTAGCATGCTGATTCAAGCCTCATTGAGTTGACGAGTGCGCGAGTTTAAGCCCGGTTGTCGGCATGATAACGGCTTTGTTCCCAACACATCGCCCGTCGGCGTCCTCTGGACAAGCTAAGGGCACCCATCGGCTGAAAGCCAGAACTTGCGCTGATTGGCGCGCTCGGTTGTGGCTTTGGGATATTGATCCGGCTCCAATCGGATATAAACTGCCCCGCAACGACCGGTGGCCAGCATTTCAATATCACGCTGCTGCAAGCGCTCGACGACTTCGGCGTGGGGACGATCAAAGCGGTCGTAGCGATCAACCGAGGCGACGGCCAAGCGCGGGTCCAGTCGATCAAGAAAAACTCCACCGGCGCCGCGACGGTGTCCGCCTGCCGAAAGGAGCAGCACATCTGCGCGCAATTCCGGGTTTTCCAGCAGCAGTCGACGTTCCACGGCCCGATCGATTCCGCCGGTCAAGAGGATGCGCCCTCCGGGCCCTTCCACGAGCACGACACAACTGCTGTTGTCGCCCAGATCCGGCAGTGCGCCCGAGGGATGGAGGAAACGCATGGTGTATTTGCCCAGACTCCATTCTTCTCCGGCCACACAAGGTCGTCCTTCGAGGCCAGGATGGACCCTCACCCTCAACGGATGGGAGAGTTCCTGCGCCGTCCCCAGACCGCCGGCGTGGCTTCGGTGGGCGCGAGAAACCACCACCCCATCCAAGGCATACCCCGAAGCCCGGGGAATAAGGCCGCGAATCAATCCGCGTAGCGCGTCCCGACCCTGTCCGTCACCGGGTCCGGTGTCGTACAGCATTTGCCGCCCTGCGCTCTCAAGCAGAACAGCTTGCCCATCGCCGACATCGAATACGGTCAGGCTCAAGGCATCCGGCGAATCGCGCCGCTCGGGTGTAAATAGGAGGGGAAGAAACAGAAATGCGCCCAGCCAACGGCCAGGCCAGCCTGGCGGTGCAAGCAACCACATTCCCCCGAAGCTGGCGAGGATTACCGCACTCAAGCTCACCGCGGGCATCGCCCAATAGGCCCCCGAAAGGCCATTGACCCACCGCAGAGCAAACAGCAAAGCGTAGAGGCCGATTTCAGCCGCTGCAATCATCCAGTCAACCGGCAGATTCAGCAGCATGGCAAGCAAGGTTGCCAACAGCCACGGCAGAATCCAAAAACCCACGAGCGGGATCGCGACCAGGTTGGCCAGGATCGCGCCCGGCATCCACTGCTGGAAAATGCCGACGTTGAGCGGCAGCATACCCACAGCGATCACCAGTTGCGCCACGATCAGGCCGCGCAGCCAGCCTGAAGTTGACCGACCGGGCCGCCAGGCGAAAGCCCAGATCAGAATGGCAACCGCACTGAATGAAAGCCAGAACCCCACGGACAGCGGGGCAAGCGGGTCCAGTAGAAGAATTGCTATCAACGCCAGCAGCAGCGCATGGCCGGGCGAAATACCGCGTCGAACGGACAAGGCTGCACTCGCCACAGTCAGCATGATCAATGCCCTGACCGTCGGCAAGGTAAATCCCGCCAGCCACGCGTAAGCCAAGCCGGCCATCAAGCCTGAAATGACGGTCAGACGCCGCCGGTCCAGTGAGGCACTGGCCAAGATCAGGGGACTCAGCAGCCAGCCTCCGAGCAAGCCGGCAAGGCCAGCCACCATACCGATATGCAGACCTGAAATAGCCAGCAGGTGGGCAGTACCCGTGCGCTGCAGCAACTGCCGTAGTTCGGTGTCAATCGCCGTTCGATCAGCCAGCCCCAACGCCCGCAGCAAGGCGGCGTGGTCAAGCTGGGTGGTCTCAGCCTGCAGTCTTTCAGCAAGATACTGACGCGAACGATCAACCGTGCCTTCTATCCACGGTCCGGGCATGCGTTCTGCCTGGCCCTGAACCCGCGCGGTGGCGCCAATACCCATGGACAAAAAGTGCCGACTCGCATCAAACCCGCCGGGATTGAGTCTGCCCGTCGGGGGATACAAACTCAGCATCATGCGCCAGCGCTCGCCGGGACGAACGTAGTCCAGGGGACGAAACCAGCTGACCTGTATCTGATCAGGCAAATCGGGATGGAGCGACCGATCGGGCGCGAACCTGAAGCGCAATTGATCACCTCTTCGCTCCGGCAGACCCATCACCTGACCTACGACCGAAGCCACTGTACCGGCACGCTCCTCCGGCCAGTTATCCTCCATCTGGACATGCGCATGCAGCAGAAACCAGCACGCACCCAGCACTGCTGCTGCGGGCAACCTGGTCGGCACAATGAAAACGAAAGCAGCCAAAGCGAGAGCTGCAAGCCCGGCCAGCAATGTGAACCCGGGTGGCGCTGGTGCAGCGACGGCGATGAGACTTCCCACCGCTGCCGCAAACGCGTAACGCCAGAAGCCCACCGCTTGAACTTAGTCGAGCGGGCGCAGACTGCCGCCGGTCATTTCCAGCACTCTGTCCATCCGCGCCGCCAGCTTCATGTCGTGGGTCACCAACACGATACTGGTCTGCATTTCCTGATTGAGTTCCAGCATCAAACCGTGAATCTGCTCGGCATTGGTTTCATCCAGATTCCCGGTAGGCTCATCGCCTAGCACGCAGGCCGGCTCGTTGATCAAGGCCCGCGCGACCGCTGCGCGCTGACGCTCTCCGCCGGAGAGCTCTCCGGGTTTATGGTGCAGGCGCTGCCCCAGACCAACCCGATCCAGCAACTGTGCCGCGCGCCTTGAGGCATCTTCGGCCCGGTCGCCCCGGATCATCAGCGGCATTGCAACGTTTTCCAGCGCGCTGAACTCTGCGAGAAGATGGTGGAACTGGTAGATGAACCCCAGCGAGCGGTTGCGGATGATCGCTCGCTCGTGCTCGTCGGCCGCCCCCATATCGTGGCCCGCTATCCGGACCGTTCCGGCCGTGGGCTGGTCCAGTCCGCCAAGCAAATGCAGCAGCGTGCTCTTGCCCACCCCCGAGGCTCCGACAATGGCCAGGCGTTCTCCGCGCGCCACGTCAAAATCAACGCCGGTAAGAACGCAGACCTCGGCGGGGCCCTCGGAAAAAGTCTTGACCAGACCACGGCAGCTGACGACGCTCTCGTGACTATTCATAGCGCAAGGCCTCCACAGCCTCGGTGCGCGCGGCACGCCAGGCCGGGTAAAGGGTCGAAAGCAAAGACAAAACCAGCGCCAGACCGGCGAAGCGAATGACGTCTCCGGCCCTGAGCTCGGAGGGTAGATCACTGATGTAATAAACCTCGGCAGACAAAAACTCGATGCTCATGAGATTCTCTATGGCCGCGACCACCGTCTCAACGTTCAGCGCCAGGGCGATGCCGGCGACCACCCCGATCAAGGTCCCGATCACCCCGATCAGCGAGCCCTGAATCATGAACACCGCCATGATCTTGCGCGGCGTCAGACCCATGGTCTTGAGGATGGCGATATCGGCCTGCTTGTCGGTTACCACCATGACCAAAGTCGAAATGATGTTGAACGCCGCCACCGCGATAATCAGCGAAAGGATGATGAACATCACCGTTTTCTCGGTCTGCACGGCACGGAAAAAATTGGCGTTTTGCTGGGTCCAGTCACGCACCTGATAAAGGCCGGGCAATTGCGCGCTCAGGTCACGCGCGATCGGCCGTGCCCGCATCATGTCTTCCAGCTTCAGACGCACCCCGCTGATGTCCGAACCCAACCGAAACAACCGCTGGGCGTCCTGGTAGTGAATCAGGGCCAGCGCCGTGTCGTATTCGTGCACCCCGGCCTCGAACAAGCCGCTGACTTCGAATCGACGGACCTGGGGAATGACCCCACCCGGGGTCGCCCGGATCTCCGGGGCGAAGATCGTCACAGAGTCACCGGGCCCAACGCCGAGCCGGCTGGCCAAACCAACCCCAAGCACCACCTGCCAGCGGCCGGGCTGAAGCTGATCGAGACGGCCGGATCGCATCATCGAGAGGATGTCAGACACCTCCGGCTCGGAAGCCGGATCGATACCACGAACCAGCGCCCCTGCGGTTCGCCGCGCGCGCAGCATGGTCTCTTGCTCGACATATGGAGCGGCGCCGACGATATCCGGCTGCGCGCGGGCCAGGTCAACCACTTCCTGCCAGTCCGGAAAGCGGCCGTCGTAGCCTTGCACAGTCGCGTGGGAAATCATGCCCAGAATCCGGTCTCGGAGTTCGCGTTCGAAGCCGTTCATGACGCTCAGCACGGTAATCAGCGTCATCACGCCCAGCGCGATCCCGGCCATTGAAATCAGCGAAATGAAGGAAATGAAGTGGTTTCTTCGCTTGGCCCGCAGGTAGCGCAAACCGACGAACAAGGAAAGCGGCTGGTACATAGGCGTGCTTTAGTCCTGACTTTGCCGCCGTCGCAACGAAGTCAGAAATGACTTCAATTCCTCAGGCAAGGGTGAGTTGAAGATCTGCTCCTCGGGCCACGGCAGACGCAGACAGTGGGCGTGGAGGAAAAGCCGCTTGAGGCCCTTTTCCGTCGACTTGTCATTGTAGCGGTCGTCACCGGCCAGAGGGTGGCCAATGGCAGCGGCATGCGCTCTGATCTGATGAGTTCGCCCGGTTTCGATGTCGACTTCAGCATAGGTATACCCGCCTACCCGCTCGAGCACCCGAAAGCAAGACCGAGCCGACTGCCCATCATCGGCCACGATCACCCGATGCTGACCACTTGCATCTCGAATTTTCTTCAAGGGTCGATCAACGGTCACCAACTCTTCATCCAGATGACCGGCCAGTAACGCCAGGTATTGCTTCGCCACCTGACGGTGCGCAAACAGCCGCTGGAGCGCAACAAGGGCCTGGTGATGACAGGCGAGAATCACCAGGCCACTGGTGGCCCGGTCGAGGCGGTGGACCGGTCGGATATCCGGATCAACTTTCGACATCACGTCCATGAGCCCGAATGACAGACCAGAGCCGCCGTGCATTGCAAGCCCCGATGGCTTATCTAAAACAATAAAATCATTATTTTGAAATACAAATCTCGACTTTATATCAGCTAATAGCTGGTCTGAAACCTCTGCCGGCTTTGAACGGGTCGTTGAGACGGGTGGTATTCGAATATCGTCGCCGGATTTGAGTTTTCTCATGGGCTTGCAGCGACCCCCATTGACGCGCACTTGTCCGGTACGCACCAGCCGGTAAATGAGGCTACGAGGCGCACCTCCCAGCAAACCGAGGAGGAAGTTATCAAGCCGCTGGCCGTCACGATCGGCAGGAACGCAGACATGCCGCACGCGCGATGGATCGCTATCCGCGCTCATAAGCGCCTGCCAAACCTGAGGAAATCCATGCGCGAACCTATTGGAGAAATCACGAAAGGTGGTAACATATCAGGGTTGTAAAGTGGCGTCGCGTGTTCGACGGACCGTAGCTTGTCAATAGCTGCATTCCACGTCCAACCCCGCCCTTTTCAGCAGATAGGTTTTTACCGCGAAGCTCGAAAAGCTTCGCGAAGGGTTTTCAGCCGAGGCTGATACCCACTGAAGTCGATATACCGGGGGCGGCATTTTTGCCGCCACACACTTAAAAATGAGTCCGTTCCCGGCCTCAGACACGCAAGTGAGGCGGCCGGGATTGGTGACCAAAGACATCTGGAAGGCGCGAAGGGCATAGGCCAAATCGCGGCTTCGGCAAACAGGATCGAGATCTCCAGATCTTGGCGACTTGCCGGGGATTTTGCCAAAAGAATCAAGCGGGCGCCGTAATTCGGCCCTATTGATTTACTCAGTAAAACGCACCGGAGAGAGCGTTAGCCTCGCCCTCCCCACGGCGCGGATGTCTCCATCACCGGTTCTGGTCCGCCTGGCGGCCTGGAACGGCGAAGGAATAACAATGAAAAGAATGCTGATCAACGCAACTCAAGCTGAAGAGGTGCGTGTCGCCATCGCTGATGGCCAGACCCTTTTGGACCTTGACATCGAGGTTCCAGCCCAGGAGCAGAAAAAGTCCAATATCTATAAGGGCAGGATCACCCGGGTTGAACCCAGCCTGGACGCCTGCTTTGTTGAGTTCGGCTCCGAACGACACGGCTTTTTGTCGATGAAGGAGATCGCCCGAGAATATTTCTCGGAGACGGCGCAGAAAGCCCTAGAGGAAGGCAACCGAGTCGACATCAAGGATGCCGTCCGCGCCGGGCAGGAAGTGATCATTCAGGTCGACAAGGAAGAGCGTGGCACCAAAGGCGCGGCGCTGACGACGTTCATCAGTCTGGCCGGGCGTTATATGGTGTTGATGCCCAACAACCCCCGGGCCGGCGGTGTTTCGCGCCAAATTTCCCGAGATGAACGCAAAGAAGTCCTCGATACGCTCAAGCAGGTTGAAATACCGGACGGCATGGGGCTGATCGTCCGCACGGCCGGTGTTGGTCGCGAGCAGGAAGAACTGCAGTGGGACCTGGATTACCTGTTGCAGTTATGGGCCGCGATACAGGAAGCCGCCAAGACCCGACCCGCACCATTCCTGATCTACCAGGAAAGCAATCTGATTATCAGAGCACTGCGCGACTACCTGCGCGAAGATATCGGAGAGATTCTGATTGATGAGGATCGCGTTTTCGAAGACGCGCGCGAGTTCATGCAGCAGGTCATGCCGCACAACTTGCGCAAACTGAAGGCATATCGGGACGAAACACCTCTATTTTCCCGCTATCAGATCGAAAGCCAGATCGAGTCTGCCTTTTCGCGCGAGGTTCGACTTCCCTCTGGTGGCGCTCTGGTGATTGACCACACCGAAGCGCTTCTGTCCATCGACATCAATTCCGCGCGCGCTACCAAGGGCGCGGACATCGAAGAAACCGCCCTGCAGACCAATCTGGAAGCGGCCGATGAAATCGGGCGCCAACTTCGGATTCGGGACCTTGGCGGGCTGATCGTTATCGACTTCATCGATATGCTGAGCAAGGATGCGCAGCGCCAGGTCGAAAATCAGCTGCGCGACGCGATGCGGATGGACAAGGCCCGCGTTCAGATTGGACGCATCTCACGGTTCGGGCTTCTTGAGATGTCCCGACAAAGACTGCGGCCGTCCCTCGGCGAGTCCAGTCATATCACCTGCCCCAGGTGCGATGGTTACGGCTCGATCCGCTCGGTCGAGTCTCTCGCGCTGGCAATCCTGAGACTGGCCGAAGAGGAAGTCATGAAAGACCACACCTCACGGGTCATCGTTCAGGCGCCGATTCACGTCGCGAATTTCCTGCTCAACGAAAAACGTGAGGCGATGGCTGAACTGGAGCGTCGCAACAAGCTGCCTATCACCATTGTGGCCAACCGATGGCTGGAAACGCCGAAATTTGAAATCCAGCGACTCCGCGGTAACGAAACCCTGGACGAACCCAGCTACGCCCTCCCCCAAGGAGACGAGCAGGAGCCGTCTACATCCGCTCAAAACGGCGGTGAAAAGCCCCAGCCGGGCGCTCAAGCCGCCGTCAGCGGAATCCGCCCCGCTACACCGGCTCCGGAGCGCACACCCAAGCCGAGCGGCCTTGCGGCGATCTGGAAAGCATGGATTGCCAAACTGGCCGGCCTGTTCGGGGGCAACGACAGCAAGAAACCAGAGCGCAACTCAAGGGGCACCCAGGGCGCCCGTCGGGGTGGTAAGAACAGCGCGAGCAGTCGCTCGTCGGGCCGTGGCAACAAGTCCTCCAAGCCCGAGGGGAATGCCAATTCAAGCCAAAACAATCAGGATGTCAAAGCCTCTCAGGGCGGGCCCAGCAAAAAGCGGAGGAAGAAAAAGACCGGAGGCCGCAGCGGCTCCAGCGGGCCATCGAAAGGACCTGAGACAGACAACACCCCGAACCTCGACGGCGAAAAATCCGATCAACCGCGCAAGAAGCGCCGCCGGCGCGGCGGCAAGAAGCGTCGCAGCAAAAAAGAAAACAATGCTTCTTCCTCGGCCTCATCACCAGAAACGTCCAATACTGGGCAGAGCAACGATGCTGACAACATAAACCGCTCCGAAAGCGACAAATCCGAGACCGGGCAAAACAAGGAATCCGCTGCAAACGCCAGCCCTTCGGGATCAAAAGAACTGAAATCTCAGCCGCGCCGAATCCGGCACGAGTCTGATGACGCGGCCCCGACCAAGCAGGTTTCGTCTTCGCCAGACTCGACAGAACCAAAAACAGAGCCAAAAAATAGCGGCAAACCCGATGACATCAAGCCCACGCCGGAGCGGCCCGAGAGCGGCTCAGAAAAACAGGCCAGCCAGCCCGCCCCGGTGCGAGGAGAAGACGGCCTCTACCAAATCAAAGACAGCAAGAAAGACGATCAGGGCCACTCATAATCAAGACCCGTGAGCCCGGCTACCGGGCTCACGGGTCAGGGTTGAACAAGCCGTAACGCAGGGCCAGATGCAGTAAATCAACCTCATTACGGACGCCGACCTTGTCGTAAATTCGGTATTTGTGGGTCGCCACGGTCTTCGGGCTGAGCTTCAGCACGTCACCAATATCGCCGGCTTTCTTGCCCTTGATCAACATCATCGTGACTTCCATTTCCCGGCCCGTGAGATCCTGGAAAGGGGTCGCAGGCGTTCCGGGAAGAAGCGAAAGTGCCAGCTTCTGAGCAATTTCCGAGCCGATATAGCGCTCGCCGCGATGCACCGCACGTATGGCGGACAGCAGTTCCTGCGCGCTGGATCCCTTGGTGATATATCCGCTTGCCCCAACGTCAAGCAGTCTTGCAGGAAGTGGCGGCTCGGCGTGCGCAGTCAGGACAATCACCCTGATTGAAGGCTGAGACTTGAGTATCCGCTCGGTACTCTCCAGCCCTGACAAACCAGGCAAGCCCACGTCCATGAGGATGACGTTCGGTTCCAGCTTTCGCGCCAGTCGGATTGCCTCTTCTCCGGTAGACGTTTCCGCGACGACTTCGATTCCAGAGTCAGACTGCAGGATGTTGGTGATACCGGTCCGAAACAGCTCATGATCTTCAACGATCATTAATTTAATCATCGTTTCCCCTTAACTGCGCATGCCCGGGAATTAAATTACCGTAAAACTTTAGGTCTGAAAAGCCAATTTGGCCTTTTGAAGCATTGATCCGAAGCCAGCAACTCTTCGGATACACTTTCAGACCGTTAATCTGGAGAGGCGCCATGCGCAGGAAGCACATTATTTTTTGGTCGGCAGCATTGATCGCGATGCTGTCAACGGCCAATGTGGTTGGTCAGGTTGAAGTTCACCGCACGGATTATCAGCCGGTGCGCAAGGAGGTCGTCGCCGATGGCCTTGAACACCCCTGGTCTATCGCCTTTCTGGCCGACGGACGCATGCTGGTAACGGAGCGTGTCGGGCGACTCAATCTCATCGGAGCAGACGGCTCTGTTACCGAAGTGACCGGAACGCCAACGGTGGCCGCGCAGAGACAGGGTGGGCTGCTGGAAGTGCTCGCCCACCCCCGCTTTGCCGAAAACGGTTGGATTTACCTGACCTATTCCAAGGCCAATGAAGCAGGCCAGACGGCAACCGCGCTGGCCAGAGGACGGCTGGAAGGCAACCGGCTGCTTGATCTGGAAGACCTCTACGTTCAGGAGCGCTATACCGAGCCGGGCCGCCACTATGGCTCAAAGTTGGCCTGGATGGCCGACGGTACGCTGCTGATGAGCATCGGCGATCGAGGCAGCAACCCCCCGCGCGCTCAGGCGCTTGACGACAGCGCCGGGAAACTGCTGCGCCTGACAGAAGACGGCGACATTCCGCCCGACAATCCGTTTGTTGATCGTGAAGATGTCCTGCCGGAGATCTTTACCCTCGGCAACCGCAATATCCAAGGCCTGGTGGTTCATCCCGAGTCGGGCGAAATCTGGTCGACGGAACATGGCCCGCGCGGCGGAGACGAGCTCAACCGTATGCAACCGGGATCCAATTACGGTTGGCCGGTCGTCAGCCGCGGTCGTGACTACCGTACAGAAGAGCAGTTCGGTGACAGCGTGCGGTCACGCCCGGACATGACAGAGCCTGTGATTGACTGGACGCCAAGCCTGGCCGCATCCGGGCTAGCCGTGCTGGTGAGTGACCATTTCCCGGCCTGGCAAGGTAATTTTCTGGCCGGCGGACTTCGGAGCGAACAGATTCGCCGGGTTGTTTTTGAAAACGGCGAACCGGTGCACGAAGAAGAACTGCTGCGCGGCAAAATGGGGCGCGTAAGAGACGTACGCGTCGGACCGGACGGCAACATATATGTGGTCACCGATGCCCCGAGCGGCACCATTTACCGAATCTCTCCGGCCGGCTAATTTCATGGTTCAACGCGCCGGCAGGGTCGCGATGGTGGTCTTGACCGGGGGCATTGCCTCCGGCAAGACCACGATATCTGATCGCTTTGCCGAGCTGGGCGTACCCATTCTCGACACCGATCAGATCTCTCGAGAGCTGGTCAAAACCGGGACATCAGGACTGAAAGCCGTCGTCGAAGCCTTTGGCCCGCGCATTGTCGGGGCTGACGGCAGCCTGGACCGCCAAGCGCTCAGGGATATTGTCTTCAACAACCCCCTGGACCGAGAGCGTCTGGAGGCCATTCTCCACCCGCTGATCGAAGCCGAAGTACGCCAACAGATGCAGTCCCTGACCGCGGAGCCGTACTGCGTCGTCGTCGTTCCGCTCCTGGTCGAGACCGGCTTGTTCCCCGACGCCGACCTTGTCATAACCGTCGACGTTCCCGAAGCGCTTCAGCGCAGCCGGCTCAAACGCCGTGACGGACTGCCCGACGAAACCATAGAGCAGATCATGACAGCACAGGCGAGCCGATCCGAGAGGTTGGCGCGGGCCGATATTGCCCTGGACAATACTGGCTCGGTAGAAGACGTGTGCAAGCAGGTTGACCGCTTGCACACTGACCTGCTTCGCCGCTTCGGGCAGCCTGAGTAAAACCGGTTAGCCGTCGTCTTCGTCGGAAGATCGATGGGCTTCCACCAGCTGCTTCTGGATATCTCCCGGCACGGCTTCATAGTGAGAAAAAGACATGGTGTAGCGACCCTGCCCACCGGTCAGACTCTTCAGTTCGGTCGGGAAATCACTCAGTACAGACAAGGGAACAGCAGCCTTGATGCTCGTCGTCGAGCCACTGTGGCTATCGGTCCCCTGAATTCGGGCACGCTTCGAGGCCAGGGCGCCTGTGACATCACCCATGACCGTATCGGGCACCGTCACCTCGAGTTCCACAATGGGCTCAAGGATTTGCGGCCCGGCATTGGTAATGGCGTCGAGGAAAGCCTTGCGACCGGCAACCACGAAGGCTATTTCCTTCGAATCAACCGCGTGGAACTTGCCGTCGTAGACCACAACCTCGACGTCCTGCAGAGGGAAACCGGCGATGGCACCCTCATCGAGCACCTGTTTTACGCCTTTCTCGACCGCCGGAATCAGACTGGTGGGAATAGCACCGCCAACCACTTCGCTTCGGAAAACAAAACCCTCTCCGCGACCGATCGGGGCGATGCGTAAAAACACCTCGCCGAACTGTCCCGCGCCTCCGGTTTGCTTTTTGTGGCGATGGTGGCCCTCGGCTCGGCGGGTGATTGTCTCCCGGTATGCAATGCGCGGTGGTCGTGTTTCAACCTCAACGCCGTAGCGCGTTTCCAGACGCTCAAGCATCACCCGGAGGTGCATTTCACCCAGCCCCCTTACGACGGTTTCATTGAGTTCCTGATTGTGGTCGATGACAAAGCAGGGGTCTTCCTCACTCAGTCGCTCCAGGGAGGCAGCCAGTTTCTGCTCTTGTCCGCGAGTCTTGGCGGCCACCGCAACCCCAAACATGGGTTGCGGAAAATCTACCGGCTTGAGGAAGTAATGATCCTCGTCATGGGAGTCGTGAAGAATGGCGTCATAGCTAATCTCATCCACCTTGGCTACCGCGCATAAATCGCCGGGAATCGCCTGGTCGATTTCCCGATGCTCCTTGCCGTGCATGCGGTACAGGTGGGCAACCTTGAAGGGCTTGCGTCCGTCACCGATGAAAAGTTGTGTGTCGGGGCACACCGTTCCCTGGTAGATGCGGAAAATACCGAGCTTGCCCGCATAAGGATCGTTGGCAATCTTGAAGACGTGACCGAGCACGTTTCCTTCCGGATCTGGCCTGGCTGTCACTCTCTCGCGATCCGGGCCCTTTCGAAACGGTGGCGGGTTACCTTCGGTTGGGTTGGGCAGCAGACGCTGGGCCAGCTTCAGAAAATGCTCGCAGCCTGCGCCAGTGGTGGCCGAAGTGAAGCAAATCGGTACCAGGTGTCCCTGACGAAGGGCGATTTCGAAGGCATCATGTAATTGTTCAGGGCTGATTTCACTGCCGTCGAGATAAGCCGCCATCAGGTCTTCATCGACCTCCACGACCTGATCGACAATTGCCGTGTGGGCGTCGGTCACCGACAGGACGTCGGTTTCACCCTCCGTGCGGTAGAAGCAGTCCCTAACGGTCGTGAAATTCTCAGCAGGAAGGTTAATCGGAAGACACTGCGGTCCAAACTCATCGCGGATCTGAGCAATCAGTTCCGGCAGACTCAGGTCTTCTGTATCCATACGGTTGATCACGATCATGCGCCCCAGCTTGCGCTGCTTGGCACGGCGCATCATGCTGCGCGTCGACATCTCAATACCGGCATTGGCGTTGATGACGATGACCGCTGTCTCAACCGCGCTCATTGCCGACAGGGCTTGTCCGCGGAAATCCGGGTCACCCGGCGTGTCGATGACGTTGAGCACGGCGTCCTTGTAAGGAATGGTGACCAGCCCGGAAACCAGAGAATGTTGATACTTTCGCTCTAGGGGATCGTAGTCGGTGGTCATCGTGCCCCGCTCGAGATTGCCGACCTCCCCCAGAACCCCGGCTTTAACCATCAACATGTCCAGCAGGGTTGTCTTCCCTGCCCCGGCGTGACCGAACAAGGCGAGATTTCTGATTTGTTGTGTTGTATGGGCAGCCATGATTGCTCCGTGATGTGTAAGTGCTTTGCCTGCGATGCGGTTCAGCCCGAATTCAGGGAAGCCGAATTATCTTTAAGCTGACGCTGGACATCTGACCTACCAAGCTTACCGAATCCAGCGCCTTCGATTGAACTTTTATGACCGCAGATCAAGGCTCGAAAAGGAGATCCAACATGATCGTGAGAACCGCAACCATCGTCTTGTTCAGCTTCGCCGCCACCCTGGCCCAGGCCAGCAGCGCCTATTTTCAAAGCGTACCCGTGGTCGAGGTCGAGCCAATCTACAGCGTGACCCGCACGCCGGTTGATCGAACCGTGTGCTGGGAAGAAAAAACCTACGAACGAACCCACCGGTCGCGCAGTTCGGCCACATCAACGGTAGTGGGAGCCATTCTGGGGGGCGTCATCGGCAACCAGTTCGGGGGCGGCAGCGGCAAAAAGGTAGCCACTGTTGCAGGGGCGGCACTCGGCGGCTCCATTGGCCGGGACGCGGCGCGCAACAATCACCCGGACCGCTATCGGCCGGTCATGGAGGAGCGTTGCACGGTTCAAAGAGACTATGAAGAACGCAATACAATCAGCAGCTACCGCGTCTCCTACCTCTATGAAGGCCAGGTCCACCAGACCACGATGCGTGACCATCCGGGTGACCAGATGCGAGTGAGGATCAGCGTTACACCGGTGCCCTGAGGTCTCTCATCAACCCCACCAGGATCGACGCCCCGACGACCTCGGGGCGTCTTCTAAATTGCTCAGTGAAAGACTTCCACGGCATGGGCGCGAAGCTGATCCAGACTGACATACGCCAGGCAGGCCTCGTGCGTCGCCTCAAGCACCACGCGCGGGGCACAACCGGCCTGAAACGCCTCCCGCCACCTTGCCGCGCACAAACACCAGCGATCGCCCGCATTGAGCCCCGGAAAACCAAACTGCGGACGCGGGGTCGACAAGTCATTTCCGCGGCTGGCGCTGAATTCGAGAAACGCCTCCGTCATGACCGCACACACCGTGTGACTGCCGGCATCGGAAGCGCCGGTATTGCAGCAACCATCACGATAAAACCCGGTGACCGGATCCCGGCCACATTCGGCCAGGGCCTCGCCGAGCACGTTGATGCTTTCTGCCTGTTCACTCATTCCGGACCCCTTCAGTCAAGCTGGTAGTCCAGCTGGTACTGGGGCGGATCGCCACCATCGCCTTTCAGGTAATGGTTCATCCAGCGCATCAGCCGCAGGCTGTAGTCCCAGCGCGACGCCGCCCGGCGATTGCCGTGGCCCTCGCCGGGATACAGCACCAGTCTGACCGGCGGCGGATCGTCCTGAAGCACCAGGTACCTGTACAGTATTCTTGACTGGGTTGGATCGACCCGCGGGTCGGCGTCACCATGAAGAATCAGGATCGGTGTCTTGGCCTGGCTGGCGTAATAGATCGGGCTGGCCTGACGGTAAAGATCCCAGTCTTCCCAGGGCCACGTTCGATAGTGCGCCAGGTAGAGCTCCTGGGGGATATCCGACGTACCAAGCATGGCGATCTTGTCAGACAGACCCACGTTCATGACCGAAGCCGCGAAGCGTTCGGTGTAATACGTGGCGGCCCAGGCCGATGCATATCCGCCGTAAGACCCACCGGTGATGCCCACCTTGTCGCCATCCACAAGTCCTTGCTCAATTAAATGATCAACGCCATCAACGATGTCGCTGAACTCTTCTTTCGCCGGACGGCTCTGCGAGGTCATTGCGAATTCCACGCCTCTGCCGGTGCTGCCCCGGTAGTTGGGGTAGAACATGAAATATCCCTCCGAACCCGCATGGTGGGCCGGCAGGTTGTACGAGGTCAGCCAACCATTCGAGTAATGTGCCTCCGGCCCACCGTGGGCGGCCACGATCAGCGGGTAGCGCGCTCCGTCGCGATAGTCCAGCGGCCAGATCAGCAGACCTTCAATTTCAAGTCCGTCGGCGGCTGGATAGCGCACGACCGTCTGCCGGGCCAGCTCAACCTCGGCAAGCCACGGGTTGCTGTTGGTCAGGCGTTCAAACACCTCACCGCTGGCATTGCCGAGAAAAAGCTCGCCGGGGTGATCAACCGTGTGCGCGCGAAGGGCAAGATGCCCCGCGCCTGATGCCGACAGACCGTTGAAGATAAGGCCGGGTTCGGCGTAAAGCGTCAGCTCATCGCTGCCGTCGGGCGCAATCTGCCCGATCCGTGACTCAACGCCCTCGTAGCTGATGAACACGATTTGCTCAGGCCCCGACCAGTCCACGTACCAGACGTGGCCCATCAGGTCCGGCAACAAGTTCTGAAACTCCCCGCCATCGCGACCGGCGACCATCAGTCGGCCTTCGCGCGTATCGTGGATCGTCTCGGTCGCGATAAAAGCGAAATGACGCCCATCCGGGCTCCAGGCGCTGCGGCCGAGCTTGCCGGGGTTTTCGATGCGACCGACCTCGTCGCCGTCAGGGGTCATCATGCGGACACGCTGAAACATGAGGGTGTCGTCGACCAGCTGCCTGGGAGTGACCACGACCGCGAGGCGCTCACCATCCGGGGACCACTGCACCCGCTGCACAGAACCATCGATAGAGACCGCTTGCGGATCTCCGCCGTCGAGATCGGCAATCCAGAGCCGACGCGGGCGCCAATCTTCTTCGAAGATAACCTGGCTAAAACCTTTGTCGCGAAGGGCGGTGGCTTCTTCATCCATGGCTTCGGTGGCGACGATTGCAACCTGATCACCATCTGGTGAAAGACTGTATCCGGCTACGCCCGTCCCGATCGACATCAGCCGCTGCGCCTCACCGCCGGCGAGCGGGATCTGGTAGAGCGCAGAATGCTCATCGTCGGACCGGGTCGCCACGAAGGTGATCGCCGACCCGTCCGGCAACCAACCAAGCTGGCCGATATTGACTTGTCCGGTGATAAATCCACGACTGTCACCGGCCGCATCGGCAACGTGCAGCTCTGCCCATGCCGGTCCGTCCTCATCAACGCCAGGCTGACGCGGAATCGTGCGGGTATAGGCAACGGATTGCCCGTCCGGGCTGATGGCTACCTGACCCACCTGCTCCAAATCAGCAATTTGCTTAAGCGTCATGCCTTCTTCAGCCGTGGCCACGAGTGGCAGTGAAACCAGCAAAAGTAGCAGCGCGAGAGGTTTTCTATTGAACCGCATTCGATGTTCTCCTAAGAACTTGCACATAATCAGCCCTCCAGCCTAGCAGATCAAACCAACAACTTCCCTGGATTGAGAACACCCTCGGGATCAAACAAACGCTTGAGTCCGCGCAAGACCTCGATCTCTATCTCGCTTCGGCAATAGTGCAGATAATCACGCTTGAGCAGCCCGACGCCGTGTTCAGCGGAGATGCTACCGCCATGATCCTTAACCAACTGGAACACCTTCGGACTCAGCTGATCACAGGCTCGCTGGAAATCGCTTATCTCCATGTCAGACGGACGAAGAATATTCATATGCAGGTTACCGTCACCGATGTGGCCGAACCAAAGTACTTCAAAGGCCGGATAGTGGAGCTTGACAAGCCGATCCAGGTCGTCAAGAAACTCCGGGACTTTGGAGATCCGCACCGATAAATCATTCTTGTAGGGCGTGCGCGGCGTGATCGCCTCGCTGATATCTTCCCGCCAGCGCCATAACTCAGAGGCCTGCGAACCTGATTGACTGAGCAGGCCATCCACCACCCGGCCCTCGTCGAGCAGCTGCTCAAACACGCCCAGCGCAACGTCTTCGTTCACGCCTTCCGGGTTGTCAAATTCGACCACCGCAAAAAATGGGGCTTCGGTGTCCAGCGGAAAGCTGGTATCAACATGCTCGCAGACCTGCTCAACGCAGTGTCGATCGAAAAACTCAAAGGCCGACAGGTGCAGGCCGCTGCGCAGCGAAGCAAACGAAGGCATCAACGCCTCCATCTCAGCGAAGGCCAGCAACAGAACCGATTGTTCGGGCGGCGGGTCTGCGAGGCCCAATGTAGCCTCGGTAATGATGCCCAACACCCCTTCGCTGCCAATCATTAACTGGGCGAGATCAGGCCCTGCATTGTTCTTGATCAGGCCGCGATTTAGATCCAGCACCTCCCCGCGGCCATCGACGACTTTCAAACCTCTGACCCACCGACGGGTCATGCCGTAGCGCAGCACGCGAATGCCTCCGGCATTCGTGGCGATGCTGCCGCCGACCTGGCTTGATCCGGCCGCCGACCAGTCAACCGGGTAATACAGACCCGCATTCGCGGCCTTTCGCTGGACCTCGCCCACGCTAATTCCTGCCTGAACCGTCATACTCGGCTCGACAGGATCAATTTCAATAATATTGCGCATCTTATCCATGGCGACAACGACCTCGCCCTGGGTTGCAACCGCCCCACCGGACAGCCCGGTCCGCCCTCCGCTCGGCACCAGGCGCGCCTTGTTGGTCCTCGCCCAGCGCACCAGCGACACCACGTCTTCAGTAGAACGCGGAAACGCAATGCGTTCGGGGGCAGGCGTCCAGAATCGCGTCCAGTCCCGGCCAAAATGGGCCAGGCTCTCGTGGTCGCTCAGGGTTTCAATATCGGGAAATAAACTCATGGGTCGGGATGTCGTTACCTTGTATCCTGCATAATCTCTCATGAACCGCGCGAACGAACGGCCGACCACACAGGACTCATCAATGACGACCAGACATCATTCGCTGGCCAAGAACAAGATCAAGTTTCTCATGCTCGAGGGCGTTCATGCGAGAGGGCTGGACGAACTTCGTCGGCAGGGCTATGAATCGATCGAGACGCATGCCAAAACACCGCCGCCGGATGAACTGAACGAGGCCATTGAAGACGTTCACTTTCTAGGCATACGCTCGCGCACCCAGGTGACTCGCGAACTGCTCGAACGTGCCCGCAAACTGACCGCGATTGGCTGTTTTTGCATTGGCACAGACCAGGTTGACCTGGCCGCAGCACGACAGCGCGGCATCCCGGTCTTCAACGCGCCCTACGCCAACACCCGATCGGTAGCCGAACTCGTACTGGCCGAGATCATCATGCTGATGCGTGGCATTCCGGCCCGAAATGCCGCCGCCCATCGCGGTGAATGGCTCAAGAGCGCGCGCGGTTCTCATGAAGTTCGCGGCAAGACTCTTGCGATTGTCGGCTACGGTCATATCGGTTCGCAGCTGGGCATTCTCGCCGAGGGACTCGGGATGCGAGTTGTCTACCATGACATTGCCGCCAAACTGCCGTTAGGCAATGCAGAACCGGTCGCGACGCTGCCTGAAGCTCTTGAACGGGCTGATATTGTCAGCCTCCACGTGCCGGACACCGAGTTGACGCGCAACATGATCGACGGCGAAATCCTGAATCAGATGCGCCCCGGCGCTTACCTGATCAACGCTGCGCGTGGCCGCATTGTTGATATCAAAGCCCTTGCCGAATCGCTGCGCAGCGGTCATCTTGCTGGCGCGGCGATCGATGTTTTTCCGAGCGAACCCAAGGGCAACGACGAGACCTTCGAGTCTGAACTGCGCGGCATGGACAACGTATTGATAACGCCGCATATCGGCGGCAGCACCGAAGAAGCCCAGCAGAACATTGCGCTGGATGTCGCGACCAAACTCGCGCGCTACTCGGATAATGGTTCAACCATGGGTGCGGTCAACTTTCCGGAGGTCAGCCTGCCGGATCACGCCAGCGCCCGGCGCATCATGCATATTCATCGCAACGAGCCCGGCGTGCTGCAGGCGATCAACAGCGTGATCTCCCAGGCCTCGATCAACATCGCAGCCCAGTACCTGCAGACCCTGCCCGACGTCGGTTATGTGGTGATGGACTTAGAGACCGAAGACGCACCCGCGCTGGTCAGAGAGTTTGATGCGATTCCAGCAACCATTCGCACACGATTCTTGTACTAATCCACAAAGGCACCGTCGGCCATGACTGAAAACATTACCCATCGGCCAGACGCCCGGCGCTTTGAGTTGCTGGTCGACGGACATACCTGCAAACTGCTTTACTCGACCATTCCGGAAGGAGTCAGCTTCGATAGCGTGCGGGTACCAGACGCGGTGGGTG